>NZ_JBHSUF010000012.1:0-143119 GCF_042660575.1 Nocardiopsis tropica | reverse complement strand
AAGCCAGCCCGGTCCAAACGGACGCCCAGCGATGGTGGGGCGTTTCGGCTAGAAAGAAAGCCAGCCCGGTCCAAACGGACGCCCAGCGATGGTGGGGCGTTTCGGCTAGAAAGAAAGCCAGCCCGGTCCAAACGGACGCCCAGCGATGGTGGGGCGCTCCGGTCAAAGAGAACCCGCGCCACCCAGAACGAGCGCCCAGCGATGGTGGGGCGCTCCGGCCGAAGGGCCCTGGTCGGGGTCGGCGCCTGCAACCGACCGACCCCCTGTGCATCCCCCGCGGGGGACCCGAAGGAGAAGAAGGCGTGGCCACACCCCTGGTGATCGACACCGACACAGCGCAGGACGACTGCGTCGCGCTCCTCGTCGGGCTGCTGGACCCCGGGGCGGACCTGCGCGCCGTCACCATGGTCGCGGGGAACGTCGGCTTCGACCAGCAGGTGCGCAACGCCTTCCTCACCCTCAACGTGGCCGGGCGCCTGGGCGAGGTGCCCGTGTACCTGGGCTGCCGCCGCCCGCTGACCCGCCCGTGGGTGAGCGCGGAGAACGTCCACGGCGACGGTTCGGGCGGGCTGTCGATGGACCAGGCGGGACTGGAGCCGGAGTCCGAGCACGCGGTGGACGCCCTCGTCCGGCTGGCCGCCGAGAACCCCGGCGAGCTGTCCGTGGTGGCGATCGGTCCGCTGACCAACATCGCGATGGCCGTCGCCAAGGACCCCGGCTTCGTCCGCAACGTGCGCGCCCTGTACGTCATGGGCGGGTCCAACAACGGGCGCGGCAACATCACGGCCGCCGCCGAGTTCAACTTCTACGTGGACCCCGAGGCAGCCAAGGCCGTCTTCGGGGCGGGCTTCGACGTCACCGTGGTCCCGTGGGACCCGCTGACCCTCCGCCAGGCCGTGTTCGGCCAGGAGCGGCTGGACGCCCTCGCCGCGATCGGCACTCCGCTGGCCGACTTCTTCGGCCGGGTCTGCTCCGCCACGCTGGAGTTCGACCGCAGGGTGGGGATCGACGGCACCACCCACCCCGACTCGCTGACCGCCGCCGTCCTGCTCCGCCCGGAGCTGGTGCGCCGCGCCGGGCGCTACCACGTGGACGTGGAGACCGCCGGGGAGCTGACCCGCGGCTACTCGGCCATGTCCTGGGGCGTGCACGGACTGGAGCCCAACGCGACGGTGATCGAGGAGATCGACGCCGAAGGGTTCTTCGACCACCTCGTCGAGGTGCTGTCCCGGCGCACCTCCCCCGCCCGGGCGATCACCGGGCTGTAGGACGCGGCGGAGACGTCCCGCGCCCCCTCACACCTCGGCCCGCCGCGTCGCGTCGCTCGTGCCCAGCAGCGCCAGCGCCTGCGCGCTCCTGCTCCCGGGCTCGGCGTGGTAGATCACGAGCTGCTGGCCCCGGGCCCCGCGCACGTCGAAGGACTGGTAGACCAGCGAGAGCGCCCCGACGTCCGGGTGGACGAACTCCTTGGCCTCGCCGGTCTTGCCGCGCACGGTGTGGGACCGCCAGAGGTCGGCGAAGTCCGCGCTACCGCCGGTCAGCTCCGCGACCAGCGAGACGAGCCCGGGGTGGTGCGGGTCCAGCCCCGCCGCGTGGCGCAGGCTCGCCGCCGTCATGCGCGCCGCCCGCTCCCACCTCGCGTAGAAGGAGCGTGCGGCCGGATCGAGGAAGACCATGCGGGCCAGGTTGTCCGCCCTCGCGAACGGCGAGAACAGCGCCCCGGCCAGCGCGTTGGCGGCCAGGATGTCCAGGGCGGGGTTGAGCACGAACGCCGGGGTGCTGGGGTACCCGTCGAGGAGCTGGCGCAGCTCCGGGGCGACCGTCTCCACCGCGTCGCGGCGGCGCGCGTCCTCGGGCACCGCGCCCGCCAGGCGGTACAGGTGCTCCCGGGTGTCGTCGTCGAGCCTCAGGACCGCGCTGACGGCCTCGAGCACCTGCGCCGACGGGTTGCGCTCCCTCCCCTGCTCCAGTCGGGCGTAGTAGTCGCTGCTCATGCCTGCCAGGACCGCCACCTCCTCTCGGCGCAGGCCCGCGACCCTGCGGGGTCCGTAGGTGGGCACTCCGGCGTCCTCCGGACGGATCCGGGCCCTGTGCGCGCGTAGGAGGTCTCCGAGGTCGTTGCCGCTCATGCGCCCAGGCTACGCCGGAGTCCGGCGGGCTGCCTGGGTGTGCCACTCCCTGGCACGGGGCGTCCTGGCCGGTCCGGTCCCGGCGCCCCAGACTCCGGGGGAACCGATCACCGAGGAGGCACGGGACAGTGGCGACGAACACGGAGAGCACAGCGGGAACGAACGGGGAGCGGCGGCCGGACGTGGTGGGCATGTGGACGACCGCGGACGGCCACATCCGGCAGGAGCTCCGCCCCGACGGGCGGTACGACGAGGCGCGCGGCACGAGGCGCAGTGCGTACACCGGCCGCTACACGGTGACCGGGAACCACATCGACTACGTGGACGACACGGGCTTCACCGCCACCGGCGACATCCGGGACGGCGTGCTCCACCACGAGCACCTGGTCCTCTACAGGGAGGCGTGAACGGCTCCCCGGGCGGGCGGGGGCACGGCCCTCCCGCCGGCCCCGCGACGGGCGGGGAGGGCGTGCCCGTCGCCCGCCCCCGCCCCGGCCGCGTGTCGTGCCTCACAGCCGCCGGCCCTTGAGTGTGCCGTGAGGGCACGGGGTCTCGTGGTGTCCGGACCCGCGTCACCGGACACGAACGAGAGGGGCCTCTCATGGCACCGCCCGCCCTGACCGCGACGGAGGGCCTCCCCCCGTCGCCGGAGCGCACCGGGAGCGTGCCCGGCCGGTCGCCGGACCCCGGTCCCCGGCGACCGCCGAGGCACGTGGCGACCACCGGTGGGGGGTGAGGCGGCCGTGCGCCGCAGCTCCGCGGTCTACTTCGCCTCGTACGCGCTGTCCCTGCTGGGCAAGGGCATCGCCGCTGTCGTGATGCCGCTGCTCGTCCTCGACCGCACCGGCGACGTCCTGGCCGCGGGCGTGCTCGCGACCGCGGCGACGGCGGCCTCTGCCGTGACCGGGCTCGTCGCCGGGCTGCTCGTCGACCGGGTCGACCGCCGCAGGGTATCGGTCGCCTCCGACCTGCTCGCCGCGCTGACGGTGGCGGCGCTGCCGGTCGTCGACGCCCTCCGGGGCCTGGACATGGCCTGGTTCCTGGCGCTGGGAGTCGTCGGAGCGGTGGTCCGGGCGCCGGGGATGACCGCCCAGGAGACGCTGCTGCCCGCCCTCGCCGCGCTCGGCCCCGCCGGGCCGCGCCGGCTCGACCGGCTGATCGCCACCCGCGAGACGGTGGGCAACGTCCTGCTGCTGGCCGGCCCCGGCCTGGGCGGACTCCTCGTCGGCCTGCTCGGGCTGACCCCCGCGCTCCTTCTCGCGACCGCCGCGACGAGCCTGCTCGCCGCCGCGACGACGCTCGTGCTCGATCCCCGGGCCGGAGCCGTCCCGGAGCGGCGACGCGACCCGTCCGCCGCCGGCGGCGCGGTGCGCCGGGCAGGGGCCGACCTGCTGGACGGGTGGAGGTTCCTGGGCCGCAGCCGCCTCGTCCTCGGCGCCACCCTGGTCACCGCGATGCTCGTCGCCGTGCTGAGCTCCCTCCAGACCACCCTCATGCCCGCCTACTTCACCGGTGAGGGCCTTCCCGAGCTGACCGGGCTGACGCTGAGCGCGATCGCCGCCGGGAGCATCGCCGGATCCGCCCTCTACGCGGCCACCGCCGGGAGGGTCCGCCGCCGCAGCTGGTTCGTCGTCGGCATGCTCGGCACGCTGGTCGGGTTCGGCGCGGTGGGCAGCATGGCCTCCCCGTGGCTGGTGCTGGGCGCCGCCGCCCTGGCCGGACTCACCTACGCCCCGGCCTCGGCCGTGCTCGGCGTCCTGACCGTCGAGGCCACCCCCGACGCGATGCGCGGCCGGGTGCTCGGGGCCCAGAACACCGTCATGCTCTCCGCCCCCGCCCTCACCAGCGCCCCGCTCGCGGCCGTCGCCACCGCCGCAGGCCTGCCCGTCGCGGGAGCGGTGGTCGCCGCGCTCGCGGGCGCCACCGCGATCGCCGCCCTCCTCGCGCCGGCGTTCCGCTCGCTCGACGCCCCGGGCCCCCGGGAGGCGGACGGCCGTCCCGAGGGGGCGGGAGGCCCGGCGGAGCGGCTCCCGCGCCGGCAGGCCCCGGGGTAGGCGTGCGGGCCCCGCACCGGGGGTCGGGGGCCGTGCGGAACGGGAGGGAGAGCATGCGCCGTCCCCGCCCCCTCCCCGGACCGCCCGGGGGAGCCTGACGGGGTCCGGAAGGTGTGCGGCGGGAGGGAGGAAGGGGGGAGGGCGCGTACGCGGGAGCCCCGGTGACGGCAGGAAGGGGGACGGGGGACGGGGGAAGGGATCTCGGGCGCGGGGGCCGGGTCAGCTGTTCTTGACGACGATGGTCTCCACCGTGTTCGCGACGTGCTCGAAGGCGTCGGCGGCGGTCTCCAGCTCCTCGATGACGTCCTTGAGCTTGAGCACCGTCAGGGCGTCGTACTCCCCGCTGAACAGGTGGGCGAGGAGCTTGCGGTAGATGCGGTCGGCCTGGTTCTCCAGCTGGTTGATCTCGATCCAGTACCGGGTCAGGTCCTCCAGGGAGCGGAGCCGCGGCATCGCCTCGGCCGTCAGCTCGGCGGCGCGTTCGAGCACCTCGATCTGGTCGATGATCCCCTTCGGAAGCCGTTCCAGGCCGTAGAGGCCGATGAGGTCGACGGCGGCGTCCATGGAGTCCATGACGTCGTCCAGGTTCGAGGCCAGCCGGTAGATGTCCTCCCGGTGGATGGGCGTCGCCGTGCTCTTGTTCAGGCGGCGCATGATCGCGTGGGTGGCGTCGTCGCCCGCGTGTTCGCAGGCGCGCATCTTCTCGGTGATGGCCTCCCGGTCGGCGCCGTCACTCATCAGCTCCACCAACAGGCGCGCACCGATGACCAGGTTGTTGGCCGAATCGGTGAACATCTCGTAGTAGCTGTCATCACGCGGGCGCAAGCTCAGGCGCACGTCGTTCTCCCGATGGTGCGGTGGTGTTCCTTCGTGGATGTTAAGCGCGCCGGGCAGCTGGTCCAGCGCGGGTGCGCGGCGCGGCAGGGGCCCGGGAGCGGGGAGGGCGGGCGGGTGCGGGCCCGGTCACCCCGCGTTCATCTCCTGAAGCCGACGCGTGGAACTGCTTGGGGCGCGGGTTCCATCGCAATCCTCCCAATCTCGGCGACACCGGGACGGTTCGGGACGCTACCGTGTCCCGCTCCCGCTGGCCAGCGGAGCGCTGAGACAGGAATCACCCAATCGAGCGGAGACCGGTGGACAGCTCCACCGGCGTTCTGTGATGTCCACCTTCGGGCCATTCCGCCGCTATGACAAGTACCCCGTCGGTTCACACTTGCGATGACCCCGGATCCGCGCCGCACGGGCCCCTCTAGGCTTCTGTCCATGCCATCCGCTCTGAGCGCGAGCGCCGCCAGGCGCCTCCGCGAGTCCCTGGACGAACAGCTCTCGGCCCTGGGGGAGGCCCCCTTCGAGGGCGACGACGAGGCCGCCGTCGCCGCGTGCGCGCGGGCGGTGCTGCGCGCGGAGGAGCCCCTGAGGGGCGCCGTCAAGGCCGCCGTGAGGGGCACGCTCGCGGTGCTGGCCGACCGGGCGCCGGGACGCAGCCTGGAGGTGCGCGTGCCCCCGCACGGCGCCGTACAGGTGATCGAGGGGCCCCGTCACACCCGCGGCACCCCGCCCGGGGTCGTGGAGACCGACCCGCTCACCTGGCTGCGCATGGCGACCGGCCACACCTCCTGGGAGCAGGGGGTTTCCGAGCACCGGGTGCAGGCGAGCGGCGCCCGCTCCGACCTGTCCGGACACCTGCCCCTCTGGCCGGCCCCTCCCCGGGTGGTGCCGTGCTGACAGGCAGGCACTAAGCTGTGGGTGTGTCGTACTCCGACGGCCGGCTCTCCATGGACCTCGATCCGCTCGAACGCGGCCCGCAGGACGCCTGCGGCGTATTTGGGGTCTGGGCACCCGGCGAAGAAGTCAGCAAGCTCACCTATTTCGGTCTCTACGCTCTGCAACACCGCGGCCAGGAATCCGCGGGCATCGCACTGAGCGACGGGGAACGGATCGTCGTCTACAAGGACATGGGGCTCGTCTCCCAGGTCTTCAACGAGGCGACCCTGGACTCCCTGCGAGGCCACCTCGCGATCGGCCACTGCCGCTACTCCACGACCGGGTCGCCGGTGTGGGAGAACGCACAGCCGACCTTCTACACCGCACGCGAGGGGGGTCTCGCGCTCGGCCACAACGGCAACCTCATCAACACCCCGGAACTGGCCGCGATGCTGCCGGACACCCGCCGCGGCGCGACCACCGACACCGAGGTCCTGACGAACCTGCTGGCCGACCAGGCCAAGCGCGGGAGTTCCGTGGAGGACGCCGCCCTCGAGCTGCTTCCGAAGGTCAAGGGCGCTTTCTCCCTGGTGTTCATGGACGAGAACACCCTGTACGCGGCACGCGATCCGCAGGGCATCCGCCCGTTCGTGCTGGGCCGCCTCGGCGAGACCTCGGGCGCGGGCGGCTGGGTCGTCGCCAGTGAGACGGCCGCGCTGGACATCGTGGGCGCCACCGTCGTCCGCGAGATCGAGCCCGGCGAGCTCCTCACCATCGACGAGCGCGGGGTGCGCTCGCGCCGCTTCGCCCCCGCCCGCCGCAAGGGCTGCCTGTTCGAGTACGTCTACCTGGCCCGCCCGGACACCACCATCGCCGGGCGCAACGTCAACTCCACGCGCGTCGAGGTGGGCCGCCGCCTCGCCAGGCAGCACCCCGTGGACGCCGACCTGGTCATCCCGGTGCCGGAGTCGGGCACGCCCGCCGCCGTGGGCTACGCGGAGGCCAGCGGCATCCCCTTCGCCCAGGGCCTGGTCAAGAACTCCTACGTGGGCCGCACCTTCATCCAGCCCAGCCAGACCCTGCGCCAGCTGGGCATCCGGCTCAAGCTGAACCCGCTGCGCGAGGTCATCCAGGGCCGCCGCCTGGTGGTCGTGGACGACTCCATCGTGCGCGGCAACACCCAGCGCGCCCTGGTCAGGATGCTGCGCGACGCGGGCGCCGCGGAGGTGCACGTGCGCATCTCCAGCCCGCCCGTGCTGTGGCCCTGCTACTACGGCATCGACTTCGCCACCCGCGCCGAGCTCATCGCCGCGAACCTGGGCGTGGACGAGATCGCCGCGTCGGTGAACGCCGACTCCCTGGCCTACGTGAGCCTCGACGAGCTCATCGCGGCCTCCGAGGTGCCGAAGAACGAGCTGTGCCGGGCCTGCTTCGACGGCGTGTACCCCATCGAGGTCGACGCCGACTCCAGGGGCAAGTTCCTGCTGGAGAAGTCCTGCGGGACCCCGGAGGGCTCGACGCTGGCGACCAGCGACAAGTAACCACCGCGCGGCGGGCCGGTCGGGCCCGCCGCGCGTTCGCTCCGCCGTGCCCGCAGACGGGCCGCGGGGCGGCCCAACCACCGCAACACAGCACGAGGAGATCTCGCGTGGCAGCCGACAGCACAGGGGCGACGGGCGCGTACGCGGCCGCGGGCGTCGACATCGCCGCCGGTGAGCGCGCCGTCGACCTGATGAAGCGCCACGTGGCGCGCACCCGCCGGCCGGAGCAGGTCACCGACGCCAGCGGCTTCGCGGGCCTGTTCCGCCTGGACGTCGGCAAGTACAAGGACCCGGTCCTGGCGACCTCCACCGACGGCGTGGGCACCAAGGTCATGCTGGCCCAGCAGATGGACAAGCACGACACGATCGGCATCGACCTGGTCGGCATGGTCGTCGACGACCTCGTGGTGAGCGGCGCGGAGCCGCTGTTCATGACCGACTACGTGGCCTGCGGCTCCGTGGTCCCCGAGCGCATCGCCGAGATCGTCGGCGGCATCGCCGAGGGCTGCCACCAGGCGGGCTGCTCGCTGATCGGCGGGGAGACCGCCGAGCACCCGGGCGCGATGGAGCCCGGCGAGTACGACCTGGCCGGCGCGGGCACGGGCGTGGTCGAGGGCGACGCGATCCTGGGCCAGGAGCGGGTCCGCGAGGGCGACGCGGTGATCGCGATGGCCTCCTCCGGCCCCCACTCCAACGGCTACTCCCTGGTCAGGCACATCGTCGACCGGGCGGACCTGGACCTGTTCGCACACGTGCCGGAGCTGGACGGGGTCCTGGGCGAGGTCCTGCTCACCCCGACCCGGGTCTACGCCAAGGACTGCGTCGCGCTGACGGGCGAGGTCGAGGTGCACGCCTACTCGCACATCACCGGCGGCGGCCTGGCGGCGAACCTGTCCCGGTCCCTGCCCGGCCACCTGGACGCCGAGCTGGACCGCTCCACCTGGGCGCCCGCCCCCGTGTTCGGCTACCTCGCCGACAAGGGCGGCGTGGGCCGCGAGGACATGGAGGCCACGTTCAACATGGGCGTGGGCATGGTGGCGATCGTCGCGGCGGAGGACGCCGCACGCGCGCTGGAGGTCCTCGCGGACCGGGGCGTCCCGGCCTGGAGGCTGGGCACGGTGACGGCCGGTTCCGGGCGTTGCGCCCTGACCGGCGAGTACCGGGACGCGTGAGAAACGGACGCGAACATAGCCGGTGCGAACCACCAGAGTGGTTCGCACCGGCTATATCCACCTGTCCGCGACGGCTTCCCCGCGGGCAAGCCGTAACCGCTACAGGTCAGCGGTTGTCGTCCCGAGCGACCAGAAGTCTCGGCCCACTCCGTGCTACTTGTCGGAGTCCGAGTACTTGTCGGCAAGATCCGCGTAACGGTCGACCAGATCGTCCTGAGAATCCGTGTGGGACTCGTCCGGACCCAACGGCCCGGAGGGAGACCCCTCGTCCTCAGCGACACCCAGCTCCGACCGCAGCCGATCAAGGTCGGTCCCACCGGAGCTGTACTTGAGCTTCCGGGCGACCTTCTGCTGCTTGGCCTTGGCTCGGCCGCGCCCCATTGGCTCGACCCCCTCAACGATTGGGTTCCGACGAACCCGAGATCACTTACTAACCCGCACTATCGGGCTGACGGCCGTCAAACGCGACTGACGACAGGCGTCAGCTTACGTACACACACAACCGTACCTGGTCGGCCCCCGTCGTGCCTACGCCACCCGGGTGTGACGGATGTGGTGCGCGCACGGATCGCGGGCCGGAAGGGCGTTCCGGAGGTGAGTGCCACACGCAACGATATGTGCCACGATTCGATCGTGCTGCCCTACACCGCCTACCTCCGCGTCTACCAGCCGATCGAGTCCTTCCCTCCGCGCGACCGCAGGTACTGGGAGGCCTACGCGACCTCGCCCGGCAGGCCCCGGCGGGTCAACGCGCTCGCGGCGGAGCACACCGAGAGCCTGAACCGCCTCATCACCACGCCTCCGGTGGTGGCGCCCGAGGAGGAGAGCCGTGACGCCTACCTCCGCCGGGTGGACGAGCGCCTGTACGTCTGCCCGTGGCAGACCCGGCTGCGGTCGTGGCGGGCCTTCGCCGAGTTCAGCGCCGCGACGCCGGTGGCCCTGAGCGAGGCGTTCGTGCCCGGGCCGGAGGCCGAGCGGGCGGAGGACGGGTACCGGGAGTGGCGCGACTCCGGCGGGACGGTGCGGCCGGGCATCCTGTCGAGCAACTGGACCATCCCGGTCCCGTGGTTCGTCCCGTTCGAGGAGCGGGAGCGGTGCCTGGTCCTGTCGGCGAACTCCACCCGGACGCTCCTGTACCTGACGCGGACGGCGCTGGCGAAACGGCGGCTGGAGCACACCGCGGCGGTGCTGCGGGAGTACATCGGCGAGCACGCCGTGTCGGCCTCCACCGAGCAGCTGGTGGACTGGCTGTCCCTGACCGCCCACCCCGACTCGCTGCTGGAGCTGGACTACGGCGGCCTGCCCCACCTGCTCAGCGACGACCACCTGGGCGAGGACCGGTCGGTCGCCGAGGTCGCGGGGGCGGTGGAGGCCCTGGCCAAGGGGGACGCCGAGCGCGTGCTGGAGCTGAGGGAGCGGATCACGCGGCGCTGGAAGTCGGTGCGCGCCCTCCAGCACGCCAACTGAGGGTCATGTGTTGTGCACACTTTCGTGGACACCCGGGGGCGCACTGTCGTCATCCGAGGCGCCGAACACAGGTGCGCCACGCCGGACGCCAACCTGGTACACCAGGTTTCTCACTCCCCCCACAAGCTTTTTCGCACGTGAAAACGGTGTGAGATCCGGCGTCGCCCGCGCACGACATCAAGCATGGTGAAACTGGGCATAACGCCCGATAGGGATCGGCATAGACTGTAGCCAGTCGATCACTGAGTGCACTCTCAGTAATCAGAAAACCCTTGCCACGCCGGGAATCCACGCGGCCCGACCCGTCGGCCGGCCCCCGCGGGACCCGCCTCCACCGACGCACACCACTTCCCTCCGCACGGAGACCGGCCGGGGACCGCACCACCCGAGCACGAGCTCGGAGAGCGGGTTTCGGTCAGGCTTCCGTAGCACTTCGGGAACTCCGGATAGAGAAAAACGAGGCCGGAGAACGAAGTTTTGACCGAATACGCCACATGCCACTAAACGTGTCGCTAGAATCACTTAGCGTGACGCGGCCACGGGCGGCTTTCTTTGGCCTCCCACGTGCAAAGTTGCTTGGAGTGGTCGCACAATCACCTCGGGTGATGCCAATATAGACGTAGTGCAAATATTGGACATCCGGGCCAAGTGCCAGGATTAAGGCTCAAGGATCGGCACACAGATCCAGGAGGAGAGGCCGTACACATGTCAACTCGCACGCCCGAGGCGGAGCCCCTGTTGACCCCCGCCGAGGTTGCCACCATGTTCCGCGTGGACCCCAAGACCGTGACACGCTGGGCCAAGGCGGGCAAGCTGACCTCGATCCGCACCTTGGGCGGACACCGCCGCTACCGCGAGACTGAGGTCCGCGCTCTGCTGGCCGGAATCCCCAGCCAGCGTACGGAGTGATCTCCCCGGTCTGTGCCGATTCCGGGGGGAACGGCCGGACTCACTCCGGCTGCTGACAAAGGCTGACACGAATCGAGGGCGGGTCTCCCGAGAAGGGGGCCCGCCCCGCCGCGTTCCCCCGGCCCGCCGCGCCCTCGCCCCGCCCTCCTCCGGGACGGGAGGGAGGGCCGCCCGTGGACCGTCACTCTCCGCGCACGCCCGCCCCGCCCCTCCGGCGCGGGAACAGGAGTTGTCCACAGGCTGTGGACGGACCCGGCGGTGCAGGAGCAGGCGCTGTGGGCCCCGCGCATCGGGTACCGGACCGCCTCCGGGGCGGGGCGCGGACGGCGCTCCCGGCGCGTTCGGAGGGTCCCCGGAGCCACAGCCCGTCGAACGCGGACCCTGCGGGACGGACGTGCGTCCATGCGGTCCCCGAGCGCTCCAGGGCCTGTCCGAGGGGCAGGCGTGGGGCGGACTCCGCCCCAGGTGGGGCCGGGCACGCGGGAGTTATGGATTCGTTGCGCGGAGGCTGTGGCCGGGAGGGCCGCCCGACACGCGTCCGGCCCCGCTCCCCGGGGAGCGGGGCCGGACGCGGACGGCGGCGGTCAGTCCCCGATCCGGTCGTCCATGGCGGTCGTGCGCTTGCGTGCGAGGAAGGTCGCGGCGGCGCCGCCGCCCACCGCCACCACGGCGGCCGTGATCAGCCCGGCCAGGGACCCGCCCGTGGTCGCCAGGCGGTTGTCCGGCCTCGCGGCCTCCTCCTCGGCGGCCTCGCCCTTGTCCCCGGGCACGGGCGGCGCGCTCGCGGCGTAGGTGGAGCCGAGCGCCCACGAGTCCGCGAAGTCCACGGCGAACTCCTTCTCCTCCTCGGGGGCCCCCACCTGGACCCACACGGTCATCCAGCTGCGGATGCCCTTGCCGTCCCACTCGGCGTCCTCGTCCTCGAAGGTCGCCTCGTTGACCACGAAGCGCACGCTGACAGGGACCTCCAGGGCCACGTCGCCGCTCTCGTCGAAGAGTTCGATGACGTCCTCCACGACGACCCCGTCCGCGCCCACGGGGCCCACCGGGACGCCGAACGCGGTCAGGCGGCCGTGCTCGAAGGTCGCCTCGGTCACTCCCCCGTATCCGGCGCTCGCCGAGCTGGCCGCGTCGGCGAGGGTGAACTCCACGGCGTTGCCGTCGGCGGCGACGGTGCCGGAGTTGGTCTCGTCCAGGACGAGCAGCTCGTCCTCCTCGCTCGGGGACTGCTCCGGTGTCTCCCTGTGCCCCTCACCGGGCGTCTGCGGGCTCTTCTCGGGCTCCGGGAGCCGTCCGCCCTCCTCCTCGGCCGCACCCGGCTCCCCCTCCCCGCCCGTGGCCCCGGGGCTGGGCTCGTCCTGGAAGGGCGTGCCCTCCCCCGTCGGCTCCTCCTGCGGCTCGCCGGAGGGCTCGGACAGCTCCACGTCCGGCGGCACGTCGACCATCCCGTGGGCGGCGAGGTCGGCGACGTCCATCCGGAAGGTGGCGGTGTCGACGGTGGCCGCGGCGAGGGCGCCCTCGCCGTCGACGAGCGTGTGGCTCTCCCCGTCGATCTCCACGTAGTCCGCCATCGGGCCGAAGAGGTCGTCGGTGTCGGCGCTGGCCTCGGTCTCGCCGCCGAAGCTGACGGCGGTCGAGTACCCGGTGACGACGTCGCCGTCGGCGACCCACGCCTGGGCGTTGCCCCAGACCATGGGGGTCGTCGAGGCGGAGGCGGTCGAGGTGAGGACGGAGGCGGGGCCGATGGCGCCGAGCGCGGCGAACAGGACGCCTGCGCCGACGAGTCGGCGTGCGATCGGCTTGGCGGGAGTCACCACAACACTCCTGTTGTATCTGGGGGATGTCCGGCCGCGCGGGCCGGCCTGCGCCGGGAGCGGTCCTCAGGATCGCCGGGGCGGTCAGGGCCGGTCCGGCCTCGGTGCGGGGCGGCGATAGGGGGGCCTTCCCACCCCGGGAAGGAACTCCGACGCGCGGCGCGCCCGTAGGGCGAGCCTAACCGCTGGATCACAAAACGGAAACCGTCCTACGTTCGACTATCGGCCGACAAATATGTATTAACCCTCAGATAACGGAACAGATGTCGGGGAAGTTCCGGGGCGGTGGTCCCCGGACCGCAGCCCTTCCGGGCGCCGGGCGCAAGCGGGCCGGGCACACGGAAGGGCCCCGGGGGACGCGTCCCCCGGGGCCCGGTCGGTCCGGTGCCGACCGCCGCTACGGCTAGCCCTCGCTGCTCTCGGCGGCGGAGTCGGCGGCGCTCTTCCTGCGGCGCGCGAAGTACGCGGCCGCGCCGCCGCCGGCGGCGATCGCGGCGCCGGCCGCGATCAGCCCGGCGAGGGGGCTGCCGGTCGTGGCCAGGGCCTCGGTCGGCTTCGGCTCCGGCTTCGGCTGGTCCTCTGCGTCGCGGGACGGCGGGTTCTTGTCGTCGCCTCCGTCACCGTCACCGTCGCCGCCGTCACCGTCGCCGCCGCCGTTGCCCGCGTCGTCGGCCGTCACGCCGACGCTGGCGTAGGTGACGCCCAGGGCGTAGGTACCGACCTCGGGCTGACCGGGGACGCTGATGTCCACGAGCAGCGCGGTGTAGGCGTCGTCCCAGTCGAAGCCCGCGTCGTCCGAGGTGTAGGTGCCCTGGTCCTGGTACGGGTCGCCGACCACGGCGTCGAGCTCGTTCACCTCGTAGGAGACGGCGCCCGGGACGACCGAGTGGGAGACGGAGCCGTCCCACGCCTGGGTCGTGGTGACGCTCGCGCCGGAGATCGTGGCGGACAGGACGATCTCGTCGTCCGCGGAGGAGAGCTCGATGTCGTCGGCGTCCAGCTCGACGAGCGGGGCCGCGGCCTCCTCGCCTGACACCTCGCCGCCGTCGGCGGCGGGGGTCTCAGGGACCTCAGGGGCCTCGGGGGTTTCCGCGGACGGGTCCGCGGGCTCGGCCGGAGGCGTCCCCGCGTCCCCGTCGCCCTCGCCCTCACCCGGAGCGGTGGACTCGTCGTCCCCGGGCTCCTCGGGCTCCTCCGAGGGGGTGGCGGAGGGGTCGTCGTCCGCGTCCGACTCCTCGTCGTCGGCCTCCTCGTCCTCCGCGTCCGCGATGATCTCCTCGACGTCGGAGGCGGTGAGCCGGATGGTGGCGCTCGCCACCGTGGTGGTGGCGGTGGCGCCGTTGCCGTCGACCGAGGCCGAGGTGGAGGCCTCGATGCTGAAGTACTCGTCGAGGGCGCCGGAGAAGCCGCTGGAGTCGCTGTTCGACTCGCCCTGGGGGGTGATGTAGGTCTCCGCGATGCCGTACCCGTCGGCGACGTTGGCGTGGGCCCAGCCCACGGTCTGGGTGTCGGCGGCGGCGGGGAGGGCCGTGGCGACGCCGAGCGCGCCGAGCGCCGCGAAAGCGGCGCCGCCCTGGAGAATGCGGCGCGCGGTCACGCGAGTGTTCTTCAAGTCAATCCTCATTCGGATCACCACAGTCCGAGACTTCTCGGACCGGCCTGGATGCGCGCACAACCGCCGACAGCGGGATTTCGGGGGCGCGGAACACGAACCAGGGTCGGATGGGGGATGGCAGTGGGCACACAGAAGCCCTCTGCCTGCGGAAATGGGGAAAACGCGGTCGCGACCACAGAACGGTGGGTCGGCGGAACCGAGTCGGAATGACTTCCCGTTTCCTCACTCGAACCTTACATCGGACGAAACAGGAGAATCAGCCGAGATCCCATCACGAACAGATCACGATGAAGAAGGGCGTCACTCTGAGCAATGGATTCATTCTCTTCAGGGTTTTTTCCCGAACGGTGTAAACCTCGCCCGGGAACGGGCGTCCTACAAGAAAAGGCGTACCCCGTGAAGGGCGTTTCGCGAGGCGCGGCACATCCCCGGGCGCCTCCGCGGTGACGGGCGACACATCCCCTTTGTCCGGCCCCTCTCCCCTGCCGAACACCTTTCGTCGGGATATGAGTCGGTATGCCCCGGGTACCGCGAGCGACTAGGTTGTGGGCATGCCCGTCTCCGCACCGCCAGGGCCCCGGAGCCGCGCCACCCGCGCCCTGTCTCTGGCGTCCCTCGCCCTCCTCCTCACCGCCGCCTGCTCGGCCTCGCCCGGAGGGGCCTCCGGCGGCGACCCCACGGCGGCGCCTCCCCTCCCCGGGCCGCAGGACGGCGGCGACGCCCCCGACGGCGACCGCGACGCCGCACCCGGGGACGACGCGCCCGACGACGGCCCCGTCGGCGAGGGCCCCCTCGGCACACGCGTCGTCGTCATCGACCCGGGCCACAACGGCGGCAACGCCTCCGCGCCGGACGAGATCAACGCGCTCGTCCCCGCCGGCCCCGCGGAGAAGGCCTGCGACACCGTCGGCGCCGAGACCGGGGACGGCTACCCGGAGCACGAGTTCAACTGGGAGCTCTCCCTCCTGGTCAAGGAGCGGCTGGAGGCCGACGGCGCCACCGTCCTCCTCACCCGGGAGGACGACGAGGGCGTCGGTCCGTGCATCGACGAGCGCGCCGGGATCGGCAACGAGGCGGAGGCCGACGCGGCCCTGTCCATCCACGCCGACGGCGGGCCCGAGTCCGGTCGCGGGTTCCACGTGATCATGCCCGGCGAGGTGGACGGCTTCACCGAGGAGATCGTGGAGCCCTCCCGGCTGCTCGCCGAGGACGTCCGCCGCGCGTACCTGGAGGGGAGCGACATCCCCTACGCCGACTACCTCGCCGACGAGGGCCTGGACGAGCGCACCGACCTGGGCGGGCTGAACATGTCCACGGTGCCCAAGGTGTTCCTGGAGGCGGGCAACATGCGCAACCCCGAGGACGCCGAACTCCTGTCCGACCCCGCGTGGCGCGAGCGCGCCGCGGACTCCATCGCCCAGGGGATGGCCGCCTACCTCATGCGGAGCTGAGGACCGGCCGGAACGTCCGCACCCGGCCAAGACCGCCCGTTCGTATGGCGGGGGCCGTCCCGCCTCGGCATAATGCGTGCATGACCTCCCCCCGCCCCGCGCAGGGCCTGCCGGAGGCCCCGGCCCCCGGCGCGGTCCTGCGCGGCTTCCACCGCGCCCGGGCCGAGGACGTCCTCGGCCGGGCGTCCTTCGCGGTGGCCGCGCCCCACGCGGGCGCCCCCTTCCCCGGCCCGCCCGGGGACCGGCGGCCGGCGCCGATCGGCGCCGAGGGCCGGCCCCGGCCCTGTGCGGGTACGGCCGCGGACGGGTACGGGAGGTCCTCGCCAGTCTCGTCGAATCCGCCCTCGGACGCGGAATCACGCGCGGGCCGGGGATGACCGCCACGAGAACCTCCTGAACTGCACAATGGGGACCATGCCTCTGACACCGGCGGACATCCGCGAAAAGAAGTTCCACACGGTGCGTCTGCGCCCGGGCTACAACGAGGAGGACGTCGACGCGCTCCTCGACCGGATCGAGGCGACGCTCGTCGCCCTGGAGGGCGGGCCGCGCACGGGCCCGCTCATCACGGCCGACGAGGTGCGCAACTCACGGTTCCGCACCACGAGGCTGAGCCCGGGGTACCGCGAGGACGAGGTCGACGACTTCCTCGACGTCGTGGTCGCCGACCTCGCCGGACGCGGCCTCGGCCGGTTCGGCGACCGGACCACCCCTCCGCTGCCGCCCCGGCCGGGGGCCTCCCGGGCCGGTGCGGCCGAACGGCAGGACCCGCCGGAGGGCCGGCGCCACACGCCTCCCGGCCGGACCGGCCCCGCGGGGCCGCCGCACAGGTTCGGGATGACGCCGGAGGACATCCGTGAGCAGCAGTTCGCCACCACCCGGTTGACCACGGGCTACAACGAGCAGGAGGTCGACGACTTCCTGGACCGCGCCGAGTTCACGCTCGACGCGCTCCAGCAGGGGCTCCCGGACCGCGCGACCCTCACGGCGGCGGAGGTGGAGCGGGTCCAGTTCGCCACCACCCGGGCGCGTCCGGGGTACGACCCGGCTCAGGTGGACCGGTTCCTGGACGCGCTGGCGGAGGAGCTGCGCCGCTACGAGCAGCAGTAGTCGGGGCGGTCCTGGCGCACACCGGACGCGAGGCGCGGGGGCGGAGCCCGGCCGGCGGGACCGGCCGCGCGTGCCCTCCGGTCCCCGGCGGCGCGGACGGGGGCGGGCCCGTGGAGGGGGCCGGTCCCGCCCGGCGGGCGGGTCCGCGCGGGGACGGGGCCCGCGGCAGGCGCATGTCCCGGGCGGGGCCCGGACGTGACGCCCGGGCAACCAGTACCGACCCGCCTCTTCCGGACACGCCGTAGCGCACGAACCCCATCCCCGGGGAAGCGGAAAGTAATATTTGAACACAGCGAGTAGTCGACCCTGCTGTCTCACTGACCGTGACCCGAGGGGAGGCAGGATGTTCCACCCGACGTGCCCGGAGGGCCGCGCCACCGCCTGGCCGGTCCGCGGCGCGCCCGGCCCCACCGCGCCCACCGGGGCGGGGGCGCGGCTCCCGCCGGTGGCCGGCCGCTCCGCCGACCTGGTCCCGTGCGACGCGGACGAGGAACTCGTGCCGACACCCGCGCACCCGTGGGAGGGACCGCTGCTGGCGGCGTGCGCGGCCGTGACCCTCGTGATGGCCGCGGTGTTCGCCCGCACCGTGTGGTCGGCGACGGGGTCGTGGGAGTGCGTGGTCTGCGCGCTGGCGGCGGTACCCGTGGTGTGCTGGGCGGCGCGGGGGCTGCTGTACGCCCGGCGCCGCGCGGAGTCGGTGAAGATCTCGCCGACGCAGTTCCCCGAGGCGTACCGGACGGTGGTGTCCCTGGCCGCCGACATGGGTCTGCCGAGACCCCCCGAGGCGTATGTCCGGATCGGCGGCGGGCCCTGCGGGACGGACGCCTCCGGCCACGGGCGGCGCCGCTACCTCGTGCTGTCGGACGCGCTGTTCGACGGCGGTGGAGGGCTGCGCGACCCGGAGGCCCTGGCGTTCCTGGTCGCCCACCAGCTCGGCCACGTGGCCGCCGGCCACACCGGTTTCTGGCGGCGGATGGCGACGATCGGCGGGGACCTCGTCCCGGGGCTCGGTTCGGCGCTGTCCCGCGCGATGGAGTACACCGCCGACGACCACGCCTACTCCCGCTTCCCCGAGGGGGCGCACGCCGTCAGGCTCCTCGCCGGGGGAGCCCGCCTCTACACCCGGGTGAACATGGGGGAGATGGCGGACCGGGCCCGCACCGACCGGGGCTGCTCCCTGCTGCTGTACCACCTGCTGATCCGCCGCCCCAGCAACACGCGGCGGATGGCGGCGCTCCGCGACCGCACCCGGCGCGGACGCGTCTTCCTCTGACCGTCGGGACGGCCGTCCGCCCAGGAGCGCGCATCGGGCCGACGCCGGGCGTCCGGCGGGTGTGGGACGGGCGCCGCCACAGGCGGTGTGGGGCGCCGAGGGCCTTCCGGTACGCCGGTGCGGACGTCGCGGTCCACACCGGCACCGGAGGCCCTCTCGTCATGTGTCAGGCGGGGTGGGTGTTACCAACCTCCGTGGTCAGTACACCTAGCTCCACTGGCGGCGCATGGTCCAGCGGTCGGACGCGACGTCGCGGGTGATGTCGATGATGCTGGGCTCCCCCGCCTCGGACTCGGCCGAGACGCGGAGCAGGTGGACCTGGGTGGCGGGTGTTCCGGGCACTTCGGGGCGGGCGGGCCAGTCCCCGATGATCCTGCGCACCCGGAAGGTGCGACCGCGCCAGGTGAACCGGGCGGGGGTGCCGCCCCGGGTGGAACGTACGTCGATGTGTTCGTTCAGGAGACTCACGCGGGCAGCCTATCGAACTCTTGTTCGAGAAAGTCAAGCCTCTCGAAACGGTCGCCCAGCCGGGCGGTGTCGGACCCGGAACACCCTAGGGGCGCGGGCCGCCCGGGGCGGTGGACCCGCCTCCGGCGTGTCGCGGCGCCCGGGCGCCCGGGACCGGAGTCCCTACACGACGAAGTACGGAGCGGGGTCGTCGGCGCGGGCGTTCGCGATGCGGTCGAGGACGCGCTGCGACATGTCCGGCAGCGCGTCCGGCGGGAACCACCGGACCTCCAGGGTCTCGTCCCCACCGGCGTCGGGGGCGCCGCCGACGACGCGGCAGCGGAAGGCCAGGTCGAGGAACTGGACCCGGTCCCCGTTGGGGTAGGTGTGGGGCTCCTGGCCGACCACGCTGGCCAGCCTCTCGACCTCGACCTCCAGGCCGGTCTCCTCCCACACCTCGCGCACGACCGCGCGGGCGGGCTGCTCCCCGGGTTCGAGGATGCCGCCGGGCGCGGCCCAGCGGCCGTCGTCGGCGCGCCTGTGCAGGAGGATGTCGCCGTTCTCGCCGATCACCACCCCCGTGACCCCCACGAGCGGGAGGAGACCGTGGCCGACGTGGTCGCGCAGCGCGAGGAGGAAGTCAGGTACGGGCATGCGCACGAGCCTACGAGACCGGCCGGGACGGCCGCCGCACGCCCCGCGCCCCTCAGCGCCCCCGGGAGGCGCGCTGCTCCTCGTACTCCTCGGCGAGGACCGACATGAGGACGGCGTCGTGCCACTCCCCGTTCCAGCGCAGGCACTTGCGCCGGACGCCCT
Source organism: Nocardiopsis tropica (assembly GCF_042660575.1). Taxonomy (NCBI): domain Bacteria; kingdom Bacillati; phylum Actinomycetota; class Actinomycetes; order Streptosporangiales; family Nocardiopsidaceae; genus Nocardiopsis; species Nocardiopsis tropica. The sequence continues at coordinate 123,617 of NZ_JBHSUF010000012.1, read as the reverse complement.
CCCTGACGAAACCGGAGCGGGCGTAGGACTTCTGGGCGTTGGCGTTGAACGCGAACACCTCCAGGCCCACCCGGTGCAGACCGGCCACCGTGAACGCGTACTCCAGCACCAGGCCGGTGGCCTCGGTCCCGTAGCCCCTCCCGGTGAAGGCCATGTCGTTGAGCGCGATCCGGTACCCGGCGCAGGCGTTGTCCGGGTCGAGTCCGAGGAGCGCGCAGTCGCCCACGGCCGTCCCGTCCTCCCGCGACACGATCACCCAGTCGGCGCGGTCGTGGTGGTCGGGGCGGGTGGCGTACCACCTCCGCAGCACGTCCTCGGTGAACCGGCGGTGGGTCCCCGTGAACCGGCGGACCTCGGGGTCCATGTCCACCGTCGGACCGACCAGGGCCTCGCCGCTCTCGGCGTCGAGGGGCACGAGCCGGACCTTCGTCCCGTGGAGCGCGGGCTGGTCGCGGAAGACGTCGGGGGGAACCATGGTCGGGATTCCACCAGAGGGCCGGGAACGGCGCAACCGGCTTTCCGCGCCCCCTCCGAGGCCCCTGTACGATCCGGGCACGGCGCGCGGCGCCGGCGACGCGAGGGGGACCCGGTGACGGTCGGTTCGGGAACGGTCAGCTTCCAGACGGTCCGCGAGACCAACCTGGGCGTCGTGCTGCGCACGGTCCGCGAGCTGGCCCCGTGTTCGCGCTCGGCGGTCGCGTCCGCGACGGGCCTGAACAAGACCACCGTGTCCAGCCTGGTCGCCGACCTGATGGCGCGGGGGCTGGTCCTGGAGACCGGGGAGACCTCGCGGCAGAGGGTGGGCCGTCCGGGCGTGCTGCTGGCGCTGGACGACTCGTCGGTGGCCGCGGTCGGCCTGGAGGTCAACGTCGACTACCTGTCGGTGGTCGCCGTGGACCTGCTGCGGAACGAACTCGTGGGCCGCCACGTCCCCTTCGACGCGCGTTCGGCGGGGCCGGAGGCGTGCGCGCGGCGCATCGCGCGGACGCTGCGGGAGACCATGGAGTCCCCGCAGCTCAGCGGGCGCGCCGTGGTGGCGGCGGGTGTGGCCGTGCCGGGGCTGATCGACGCGCCCGCGGGGACCGTCACCCGCGCGCCCAACCTGGGCTGGCAGGGCGTGCGGTTGCGGGACCGGGTGGAGGACCTGCTGCGTACGGCGGGGGCGGGTGAGGTGCCGGTCCACGTGGACAACGACGCGAACCTGGCGGCGATGGCGGAGTACCGGGTGGGGTCCTTCGCGGGCACGCCGGATCTGGCGTACGTGACCGGCGAGGTGGGGATCGGCGCGGGCATCCTGGCCGGCGGCGAGCTGTTGCGGGGCGCGGGCGGGTTCGCGGGCGAGGTGGGCCACCTGGCGCTCGCCCCGGACGGCCCGGAGTGCGCCTGCGGACGCCGCGGCTGCCTGGAGTCGCTGGCGGGCATCGGCGCGATCGTGCGCGAGGCCGTGCCCGACCGCGTGCCGGACCGCCCCCTGTCGGGGAGCGACGTCGCGGAACTGGTGTCGGTGGCGGTGGAGCGGGCCGGAAGCGGTGACGGCGTCGCCGTGGGCGCGCTGGAGCGGGCGGGCATGTGGCTGGGCCGGGGGCTGTCGACGCTCGTCAACGTCACCAACCCGAGCGTGGTGCTGCTGGGCGGGTACTTCGTGCCGATGGGACCGTGGCTGCTGCCCGGCTGCCGCGCGGAGGTCGTGGCGAACGTGTTCGCTCCGGGGGCGGGCGGCTGCCGGATCGAACTGTCGGCCCTGGGCCTGAGCGCGGCGGCCCGCGGCGCGGCCGCCTCGATGATCCACGCGCTCGACGTCGGCCTGCTGCCGCTCCCCGCGCCGGGGGCCGCCCGGACGGCGGCGGTCCCGGGCGGCTCGTAGGCGGTCCCACTGACCCGCGGGCGGCTCCGCGGACGCGTCCCCGCGGGGACGCGTCCGGCGACCGCCCCGGCCCGGCCCGGGGACGGACGCGTCCGTCCCCGGGCCGGGGCGCCGGGCGGCGGGTCCCGCCCGGTGTCAGTCCCGCGAGAACCCCAGGGTGGCGACCGCCGTGCCGGAGCGCTCGAACACCAGGTAGACGTCGCGGATCCCGCGGGCGGGCACGCCGTCGGGGACCAGGGGCGCGCGGACGGCCGTGAAGCCGTAGCGGTCCTGGTCCGCCGGAACGTCCACGACGGCGAGGGTCGGCCCGTCGCCGGGGTCGTCCAGGCGCAGGCGCACGGTGGCGGCGTGTCCGGCGTTGACCGACAGGTGGCAGGCGGCGGCCCCCGTGCCGAGGTCCACGTCGTGGAACGCCGCCCAGGCGCCGTCCGCCCGCGCCCGCACCGCGTCGCCGCGTTCGGGGGTGAGCGGGCACAGCGCGGTGCCCCGGGCCTCGTCGTACCCGGTGGCCGACCACGGTGCGTACGCGTCGCGGGGAGGGATGGCCTCCCCCGGGACGTTCAGGGCGGCCGTGGTCCGGATGTCCGTGGCGGAGCGCCCGACGAGCACCTCGCGCGGCGCCTCCTCGACGACGAACCTGTCGCGGGTGGTGTCCCACAGGGCGAGGTCCTCCACGTCGAACGACACCGTGGCCACGGCGCCGCCGCCGGGTTCGACGCGGACACGGGTGAAGCCGCGCAGCGCGCGCAGCGGGGTCCGCACCCGGGAGGCCAGCTGCCGCGTGTACACCTGCACGACCTCGTCCGCGGGGCGGGGTCCGGTGTTGACGACCATGACGGTGACGGTGACCCGGCCGCCGTCGACCGTGACGGCGGGGGCCGCGTACTCGACGTGTGTGTAGCCGAGGCCGTGACCGAACGGGTAGAGGGGGTCCCCCTCGAAGTACAGGTACGTGCCGCGCGCGCCGATGATGTCGTAGTCGAGCGGGCCGGGGAGGTCGTCGGCGGACCGGTACCAGGTCTGGGTGAGCCTGCCGGAGGGCTCGGCGTCGCCGAAGAGCACGTCGGCGAGGGCGTTCCCGTACTCCTGGCCCCCGTGGGCCGACCAGAGGATCGCGGAAAGGTGGTCGTCGGCCCAGGTGACGCCGAACGGGCAGCCGCTGCTGAGCACCAGCACGGTGGCCGGGTTGGCGGCGTGCACGGCGCGCAGGACCCGCTCCTGCGCGGCGGCCAGGTCGAGGTCGGTCCGGTCCTCGGTCTCGCGCCCGTTCACCATCGGGTGGTCGCCCGCGACGACGACGGCGGCGTCGGCGGACGCGGCGGCCCGGGCGGCCTCCGCCGCCCCCGTGCCCAGCCCCGTGACCCGGAACCCGGCGGCCCCGGCGGGGTCGTCGGTGAGCCGGAGGACCCCTTCGGCGCCGACGGCGACACGGCGTCCGCTGTGGACCTGGACGAGGCAGGCCAGGCCGTCGGCGCGCTCCTCGAACCGGAAGGTCTGGCGGACCTCCCAGGTCCCGGGTCCGGGCGCGGTGCAGGCGAGGGTGCCGTCCGGCTGCTCGTCCACGTACAGGCCGGTCCCGGCGGAGCGCAGCGCGCGGGCTCCGCCGCCCCAGTCCAGGAGGTCGAAGCCGGTTCCGTCCCCCTGTCCGGGGGCGGCCACCTCCAGGGGCCCGCCGCCGGCCGGGGCGAGCACCCGTCCGCCGTCGGTGTCGAGCGTGATCCGGTCGGCGCCCTCGCAGAAGACGGTCTCTACCCGTTCGGCGATGCCGGCCCGCGCGGTGACGGCGTAGGGCAGGGTGCCGCTGTACCAGTCCTCCAGCACGGTGTCGCCGAGCTGGCCGATGACGGCGACACGGCGCACGCCGCGCAGCGGCAGCAGCCCGTCGTTGCGGAGCAGGACGAAGGAGCGGGTGGCGGCCTCGCGGGCGAGCGCCCGGTGCGCGGGGGTGTCGTCCGTGTACGCGCCGGCGGGTTGGGCCCCGCCCGGCCGCTCCGCGGCGCCTCCGCCCCCCTCTGCGCGGTCCCCGGCGCCCGGGTCGCCCCCGCCGTCCGGGCCCGCCGGGTGGGCGGGGTCGAACTCGCCGAGCCTGAGCCGGATCGACAGCACGCGGCGGGCGGCCCGGTCGATGTCGGCCTCGGTGAGCAGTCCCCGCCTCAGCGCCTCCCGGACGTGCCCGAGGGGGCCGTCGGGGCGGTCGTCGTCCTGGGTGAGGCTGTCGACCCCGGCGCGGAGGGCGTGCGCGTAGGCGGTCGGCGGGTCGGGGTGGAAGGCCTGGAGCCCGGCCAGGTTGGCGGGGGCGTAGGCGTCGCTGACCACCAGGACGTGGTCCGGGGCGGCCGGGCGCAGGATCTCGCCGATGAGCGGGCTCAGGTGGGCGGGACGCCCGTTGACCAGGTTGTAGGAGGGCATGACGGCGACGGCCGCCCCGTCCTCCAGTGCGGGCAGGAACGCGGGCAGCTCGTACTCGCGCAGGACCCGGGGCGGCAGGTCGCTGGAGGTGACGCAGCGGTCCTCCTCGTTGTTGTAGCCGAGGAAGTGCTTGAGGGTCGGCGCGGTGCGGAGCCGGGCGCCGTTCCCGGCGAGGCCGCGCGCGTGGGCGGTCGCCAGGAGGCCGGTCAGCCACGGGTCCTCGGAGTACCCCTCCTCGTTGCGCCCCCAGCGGGGGTCGCGCAGGGGGTTGACCACGGGCGCCCACACGTTGCGTCCGGCCCCCCGGTCCAGGCTTGCGAGCACCGCGTCGGCGGTGGCCTCCCCGACCCGGCGGAGCAGGTCGGGGTCCCAGGCGCTGGCGAGGCCGAGGGCCTGCGGGTAGACGGTGGCCGGGCCGAGCCAGGCCAGGCCGTGCAGCGCCTCGGTGCCGGTGCGGAAGGGGCCGAGGCCGACGCGCTCGACGGGGGCCTGGTGCTGGTGCAGGAGCCCGATCTTCTCGTCGGTGGTGAGGCGGCTGAGCAGGTCGTCCAGGCGGAGTTCGTCGGGGAGGCCGGGGTCCCGGTGGGGCGGGACGGTCGCATGCGTGCTCATGGGGGTTCCGTCTCTCGTGCGCGGAGGCAATGCCCCTCGAAATCGAACCGCTTCGACTTCGACGTCGAAGGGATCTTGTGTGCCACATCACAGTGCAGTAATTTGTTTGTCTAAACGGCCAACTAATTCATAGCAAAATGGCCCTTCGTTTCCTACCCCCCTGGGCTCCGGCCTGCTCGACCGAAGGAACGACGCTATGCCCCCCACCCCCCTGCTTCCCATGCCCGGCCGCCGGCGCTTCCTCGGCCTCATGGGAGCCTCCACCGCGGCCGCCCTCTCGGCGGGCGTGCTCTCCGGTTGCTCGTCGGGATCGGGCGGCGGAGGCGGCGGCTCCGCCGCGGCCGCCACCTCCCTGGACGACCTGATCCCCACCTACATCCCCTTCGAGGGCGTCTCCCCCGACATCGAGGGGCTGCACGGCGCGCCCTCCGGGTTCACGGCCTACCCCGACACGTTCCTCCGGGCGGTGTCCGAGCCGCGGGGACGCGGCGGCGAGTACACGGCGATGACCCCCATGTGGGGGCCGATCCCCCCGGGGCTGGGCAACAACTCGTTCTTCGACCACGTCAACGGCCGGCTCGGCTCGACGGTCAGGTTCAACTTCCAGGACGGCAACACGATCATCGACAAGATGAACGCGGTGATCGCCGGACGCGACGTCGCCGACATCACGATGTTCCCCGACTGGGTCATCAACCTGATCCCCCAGTTCAACCGGGCCGTGGGCGAACTCTTCGAGGACCTGACCCCGTACCTGGCCGGCGACGCTGCCGCCGCCTACCCCCTGCTGGCCAACCTGGAGAGCGACGCCTGGCGCTGGAACGTCTTCAACGGGCAGCTCCAGGGCGTGCCCTGGCCGTCCGAGCCGTTCAGCAACTGGGTCCTGTACCGGCGCGACCTGCTGGAGGAGTACGGCCTGGAGCCGCCCACCAGCCCGGACGACCTGTTCGCGATCGGCGAGGAGATCAACGACCCCGACGGCAACCGGTGGGCGTTCGGCGACTTCAACCTCAGCATCCGCCAGGTGTTCGGCGCCCCCAAGCAGTGGCGCTACGAGAACGGCGAGCTCATCCACATGTTCGAGACGGACGAGTGGCGGGCGAGCGTCGAGTACATGCGCAGGATCTTCGACGCCGGACTCGTCCACCCCGACGTCGTCGCCCAGGCCGACAACTCCAAGGAGCTGCTCAACTCCGGTCAGATCGTCTTCAACCAGGACGGCATCGGCGCCTGGCACGAGGCGTACGCGGCGATGCTCGGCGACCACCCCGGCTTCCGCCTGGACCTGATGCCGGTGTTCGGCGACTCCGGCCGGGACCCCGTCATGCACACCGCGGACCCCTCCGCCCAGTCCGTGTTCGTGCGCAGGGGGATGGAGCCGGAGCAGATCGAGGAGGTCCTCGGCATCCTCGACTTCTGCGCGGCGCCGTTCGGCACCCAGGAGTACATGGACTACCGGTACGGCGAGGAGGGCGTCCACCACGAGCGCTCCGACCGGGGGGCGCCCCAGCTGACCGACCTGGGCAACGGCGAGGTCAACGACGGCTACTACTTCCTGAGCGGGCGCCCCCAGGCGATCACCGAGAGCCAGTACCCGGACTTCGTCGAGTGGAAGACCACCTGGTACAACCACGCCGCCCAGTTCACCGAGGAGGACCCGTTCGCGGGCATCCGCATCCAGCGCCCCGAGCGCTTCTCCGGTGCGGAGACCCCCATGACCGACAAGGTCGAGGACATCATCCGCGGGCGCGAGGACCTCGGACAGCTGGACCGGGCCGTCGCGGACTGGCGGCGCGACGGCGGGGACGAGGGCCGGGAGTTCTACATGGGGGTCCTCCAGGAGCACGGCCGTGACTGAGCGGACCGGCGCCCCCGTGGACGGCCTCCGGCGCGGCGCCGCGCACGGCCCCGGGTCCGGCCGGGATCCGAGCACGCCGCGGACGGCGGCCCCCGCGTCCCGGAAACGCGGGGGCAGGGCACGGGCCCGGACCGTCCCCGACGTGAGGCGCCCGACCCGCGCGCCGCTGCGCGCCCGGCTGCGCCGCGACTGGCAGCTCCTGCTGATGACGGTCCCGGCGCTCGGGCTGCTCGCCGTCTTCCACTACGCGCCGACGCTCGGCAACGTCATCGCGTTCCAGGAGTACAACCCCTGGGACGGCCTCCTCGGCAGCCCGTGGGTCGGGTTCGCCCAGTTCGAGCGGCTGTTCACCGACCCGCGCTTCTGGAGCGCCGCAGGCAACACCCTGGTCATCGCCGCGGTCCAGCTGGTGTTCTTCTTCCCGATCCCCATCGCGCTGGCGATCCTGCTGGACAGCGTCATGACGCCGAGGCTGCGGCTGCTCCTCCAGAGCATCGTCTACATGCCGCACTTCTTCTCGTGGGTCCTGGTCGTCACCCTGTTCCAGCAGATCCTGGGCGGGGCCGGGCTGTTCTCCCAGCTCCTGCGGCAGAACGGGTACGCGCCGCTGGAGATCATGAGCGACCCCGACGCGTTCCTGTTCGTGGTCACCTCCCAGATGGTCTGGAAGGACGCGGGGTGGGGGACGATCATCTTCCTCGCCGCGCTGGCCGCCATCAACCAGAACCTCTACGAGTCGGCGGCCGTGGACGGCGCCAACCGCTGGCAGCGCATGTGGCACATCACCCTGCCGGGCCTGAGGCCCGTCATCGTCCTGCTGCTGATCCTCAAGATCGGCGACATCCTCAACGTCGGGTTCGAGCAGTTCTACCTGCAGAGGGACGCCTTCGGCGCGCAGGTCTCCGAGGTGCTGGACACCTTCATCTACCACCAGACACTGGTCACGGGGAACTTCAGTGCGGGAGCGGTCGCGGGCCTCGTGAAGGGCGTCGTCGGCCTGGTCCTGATCCTGCTGGCCAACAAGCTGGCCCACAAGATGGGCGAAAACGGAATCTACCGACGCGCATGAGCACACTGTTCAAGGACCGCCCCGTGTGGGCGGAACGCCCGAGCCTCCCCGCCCGCGCAGCGAAGAACACCACGCTGGCGGCGATCGCGGCCGTCATCGTCTTCCCCCTCTACGTCGTGGTCCTGACCAGCCTGTCCCCCGCCTCCGCGGTGAACGCCGCGGGCGGGCTCGTCATGGTGCCCCAGGGCTTCTCCCTCCAGGCCTACGCCGACCTGTTCGGCGGCGGCGTCGTGTCCCGGGCGGTGCTGGTGAGCCTGGGGGTGACGGCGGTCGGCACCGCCGTCAGCCTGGCCGCCACGGTCCTGGCCGCGTACGGGCTGTCCCAGCCGGGTTCGCTGTGGCACCGGCCGCTGCTGTTCGCGGTCCTGCTGACGTTCCTGTTCGCACCCGGCATGATCCCGCTGTACCTGCTGGTCGGCGACCTCGGACTGATCGACAGCTACTGGTCGCTGATCCTGCCGACGGCGGTCAACGCGTTCAACCTGGTGGTGATGCGCGCGTTCTTCATGAACCTGCCGGGGGAGATCGCCGACAGCGCCCGGGTGGACGGGGCCGGCGAGTGGACGATCCTGACCCGCCTGGTCCTGCCCATGTCCAAGGGGGTCACCGCCGTCGTCGGGCTGTTCTACGCGGTGGGCTACTGGAACGCCTTCTTCAACGCGATCCTCTACATCAACGACAACGCCAGGTGGCCGCTGCAGCTGGTGCTGCGGCAGTACGTCCAGCAGGGACAGCAGATCAGTTCGAGCTCGGTGGTCGGCGACGCGGTCCAGGGGACGGCGTCGGCGCCCAACCTGGCCATCCAGATGGCCATCGTGGTGGTGGCCCTGGTGCCGGTCACGTTCATCTACCCCCTGGTGCAGAAGCACTTCACGAAGGGCGTCATCATCGGCGCCGTCAAGGGCTAGCGGGGCCCCGGCGCGCCCGTCCCGGCCGGACGGGCGCGCCGGGCGCGGATCGCCCGAGAGCCCTGAGCGGCTTCAGAGGTCCTGCCGGTGGACGTCCCGGCGATCGCCGACCGTGATGCCCCAGACCCACACGATCGGCTGACCGTCGTCGTCCTTGTCCAGGGTGTAGACGGCGCGGTAGGCGCCGACGCGCAGTCGCCACCGGCCCTGGTGGCCCGACAGGGGCCTGATGTCCAGAGCACTGGTGTCACCGTCGTCGAGGGCGTGCTGGAGCTCGGACAGTCGGCGCAGGATCCGGACGGCCTCGTCACGGGGGATCCCGCGCATCCTGCGCTGGGCCGCGGGCGTGAAGCGGGTGAGGTGCCTGATCACGTGTCCCCTCGGGCGAGCTGAGCGGCCATCTCCTCCAGGGAGACGGACTGCTCCCGTCCCTCGCGTTCGGCCTCGTCCGCGAGCCGGTGGAGCCACGCGTCCTCGGCCGACCGCACGATGTGGAGCATGCGGCGGTACTCGTCGGCGTCGAGCAGGACCGCTGTGGTCCTGCCCCGCTGGGTGATGAAGGTCGGTGTGCGGTCGTGGCGGGCACGGTCGATGGTGTCGGCGAGGTGTCTGCGCACCTCCGACATCGTGGCTGTCACTGGCTCGTTCATGCCACCAATGTACTGCATGTACATCCGTTGCCGTCGTGGTGTGGCAGAGGCGCGGGGCGGGGAGCGTTCCCCGGCCCCCGCGCCCCCTGCGCTAGGCCGGGTCGCCGTAGACGATGCCCCGGCCGTTGGTGCCGATGTAGACCCGGCCGTAGACGTTCGGGTCACCTGTCACCACGGCCCCCGTCCAGCCCCACTGGTGCCGGTCGTCGTTGATCCGGACCCAGGTGGCGCCCGCGTCGTCGGAGCGGAAGATCCCCCGCACGCCGTCGATCCGCGAGCTGGTGTAGACCGCCGGGTAGTCGGACCCCGGCGCGGGGGCGCCGAAGCCGACCGCGTCGCCCTCGTCCACCGCCCCGACGCGCTCGAAGGACGTGCCCGTGTCGGTGGTGCGCCACATCCCGTAGTCGTCGCCGGCCCCTCCGGCGACCCACACGTCCCCGGTGTGGCCGGGCACCGCTCCGAAGCGGATGTTGCCCTCGGCGGGCAGGCCGTCGAAACGCGCCGTGAAGGCGGCCCCTCCGTCCGTGCTGGTGTAGAAGGTCCCCCCGGCCACCGCGTAGAACACGTCCGGGTCCACCCTGTCCGCCTCGACCCGGGCCCCGGCCGGGACCCCGGTGGAGGCCGTCCACGACGAACCGCTCGTGGTGGACACGTGCACCCCCGTCCCGTCCGGGCTCCAGACGATCGACGAGCCGTCGGCCCCGACCGCGACCGTGCCGCCTCCGGTCACCCCGGCGGGCTCCTGTCCCGCCCACCAGCTGTCGCCGCCGTCGGTGGACAGGCCGATGGCGGCGTCGTCCGCTCCGCCGCCGACCCTCGCGATGGTCGCGGGGGCGAGTTCGGCGAAGTCGAGAGCGGTCCCTGCGCCCCAGTGGGGCTCGTGGAACATCCGGTCCGGGACGGTGTCCAGGTCCTCGTGGGTGAAGCCGCCGAGGTCGAGCATCGCCGAGTGGAGGGGCGCCCCCTCGGGCGGGCTGATCAGGTCGTTGACGGCGGTCTCCTCGATGCCGTGGGCCTTCACCTCGATGTCGAAGACGGTGTCGTCGTCCCAGTTGGTGAGGTTGTCGCTGCCGTAGACGGTGGCGCCGGTGCCGTACATGAACCGGTCGGAGTCGAACGGGTCGATGGCCATGGCCTGGGTCATCCAGCCGAGCTTGGGCTGGGTCTCCGGGGGCGTCCCGGCGCCTCCCCAGTCGAGCCAGGGCGCGGTGGAGATGTCCATGTCGTAGCGGGTCTCGCGCTCGGGGTAGGAGCTGTACTCCCATGCCTGGGTCCAGGTCTGGCCCCGGTCGGTGCTGCGGTAGATCTGGATGTCCGGCCACCAGGAGATCTGGGTGGCGACCATCAGCGTGTCCGGGTCCTGCCGGTCGACGGTGAGTCCGCCGTAGCCGAAGTAGTTGTCCGCGGAGTCGGAGGGCACGGGGCTGATGCGCGTCCACCCGCCGCCGGCGGTGTCGAGCCGCCACACGTCGCCGGAGTCGCCGTCGTAGGGGCCGGGCGTGCTGGTGGTGGCGAGGTAGAGCTGTCCGCCCTCGTGGTCCACGACCGCGTGCGCGGGCAGGAACCCGGTGGGCGCCCCGGGGACGGGTTCCCAGCTCTGTCCGCCGTCCCGGCTCCGGTAGAGGGGGTCGTCGAGGTCCCCGACGCCCGCGTAGACGTCCTGGGTGGGCTCGCCGGGCGTGCCGCTGGACGGGTCGAAGACGACCCAGGTGACCCCGGTGACGTCGCTCGCCATCCCGGTGCCGTCGGAGGGGTCCTGGACGTAGTCGCCGGGGTTGGGGAACTCCTCCACCTCGGCCCAGGTCACACCGAAGTCGGTGCTGCGCCACAGCCCGTGGCCGCCCCGGGCCCCGAAGTACACGATGCTGTTGTCGTTGGGGTCCACGGCGAGGCGTTCGCCCAGGCCGCGACCGGGCATGTTGCCGCCGAGCTTGAACGGCAGCTCGGTGGCCTCCCAGGTCTCGCCCCGGTCGTCGGAGCGCAGGATGGCCCCGTTGTTCGGGTCCCAGTCGTTGGTGTAGGTGCCCGCGGCCGCGTAGACGCGGTCGGGGTCGACGGGGTCGGTGGCGATGCTCACCACGCCCGTCCAGCCCCAGTCGTCCCAGCCCACCCAGTCGAGCAGGGGGTCCCAGCGCTCGGTGGCGGTGTCCCAGCGGTAGGCGCCGCCGATGTCGGTGCGGGCGTAGGCCAGGCCGGGTTCGGTCTCGCTGAAGACGATGCCGGGGACGAACCCCCCGCCGGCGATCTGCGCGTTGTCCCACGTGTACGCGTCCTGTGCGGGGGACGGCCCGGAGGGGGCGGCGTCGGCGGTGGTCACGGCGGCCGCGGCGGCCGTCGCGGCGAACACCGTCGCGGCGGCGGCGGCCAGGAACCGCCGCGAGCGGGTGGAGAGTTCGGGGGGTTCGGACGGTTCGGGGGGTCCGGCGGGTCCGGACGGGTGCGGAGGCATGTGCGGGCTCCTCGGTGGGGGGAAACGTCCGCCGCCGGGAAATCCGGGGCCCGGGGGCAGGCGCGAATTCACCATGAGTCTGATGAGGCGACCAAGTAGCGGCAAGGGGTGTTGTGGCATTAATTTCGAAGCGCTTCGACTACGGCGCGGAACCGCTTCCCCTCGCCCGGCCCCGCCGGTCCTGGGGACACGTGGACGGAGTGCCCGCGGGCCCCGCGCCGGGACGGCGGGCGCCTCCGGCGCCGGCCCCTCCCCCTCAGGGGCGCGGCCCGGAGCGGCCCGGGGAGGCGCCCGCGGGGCCGTGGCCGACCCCCGTCCGGAAGACGACCCCGACGGCCCGTTCCGGTCCGACCCGGACCGTGCGCCGGGTCCCGTCGGGGAGGCCGACCACGGCGGTGCGCGGCTCCACCGAGCGCAGCTCGGCGCGGGCCGCGCCGCCCTCCCAGTCGAGGCTGTCGACGATGATCCCGCCGCGCGCCCGCAGGCCCTCGACCCGTCCGCCCGGCCAGTCCGGGGGCAGTGCGGGAAGGAGGTCCAGGCGGCCCTCGCAGGAGCGGACGAGCATCGCGGCGACGACCGCCGGGAACCCGCCGCCGATGTCCACGTTGAACAGCGCTCCCCTGTTGTGGGTGGGGACCAGGGTGGGCCGCCAGTAGCGGGTGGCGAGCAGGCCGAGGGTTTCGTGCGCCTCCCCGGCCAGCCCCAGGTTGGCCGCCGCCAGCCCCAGCTGGACGAGGCCGAACGCCATCTCGTCGGCCTCCTGGCCGCGCCACCATCCGAGGCGGGCGCGGACCGCGCGGACCGCCGCCGCCCGCAGGCGGGGCGAGGCGAGAGCCGGGTCGGTCTCGTACCAGAGCGGATAGAGGTGGGAGGCGTGGCGGTGGGCGTGGTTCTCGGTCTGCTCGACCGCCCCGGGGGCCGCGGGTCCGGCCCACTCGGCGAGTTCACCGCCGCGGGCGACCCGGTAGCCGGGCAGGCGGGCCCCGAGCTCCAGCCAGCGGCGGGCGCCGCGGTTCCTACGGCCTCCGGGCGCGGACCCGTCGAGGACGCGGTGGGCGCGTACGAGGTTGCGGGCCAGGTCGCGGGCGGCGGCGACGTCCATGGTGGCGTTGACGGCGGCCTGGCCGTCACCGTCGCCGGGGGTGTTCTCCGGGGAGTAGGAGGGGACGAGGCCGTCGGCGGTGACGAAGTCCTCGTAGAACTCCCCGGCCGCGGTGAGGAAGGGCAGGGCCCGGTCCCGCAGGAAGGCGCGGTCGCGGGTGTGGGAGTAGTGGTCCCAGTAGAGGCGGGACATCCACGCGGCTCCCGCCGTCCAGCAGGTGAGGCACCACTCGGGGCCGAAGTGGTTGTGCCGCCCGGAGGTGGAGGCGTGCGCGGGGAGCACCGCCCCCCGGCAGCCGTGGAGGCGGCGGGCGTTCTCGGCGAGGTCGTCGGCCATGCCGTCGAGGAGGTCGAACACGCCTGTCATCAGCTCGGGCGTGCCGGTGGCGTGGAGGGCGGCGACGGCGGAGGGGAGGTTGCCGTCGAAGGTGTACCCCGAACGCCACGGCGGGTCGTAGGTGCCGCTCCACACCCCCTGGAGGGTGGGCGGGAGGTCGCCGCAGCTGGAGATGACGGCGTACCGTCCGGCGTCGACCAGGCGGGCGATCAGGTCGGGGGTGGGGCCCGCCTCCAGGAGGTCCTCGCCGAGGGGCGCTCCGCCGGCCCCGCCGACGGCGGCGCCGTCGCGGTTCCCGGCGCGCCCGGGGGCGGGGCGTCCTCCGGAGCCGCCGAGGCGGAGCCGGAACCGGTCCATCAGCTCACCGTGCACGTCCTGGTTGCGGGCGAGGATCCCCTCGAAGTCCACGGCGGGGGGAGCGCCGGGGGCACCGGAGGCCGGAGTGCCGCCGGGGACGCCGACGGCCCCGTGGTCGGACGGGGGCCCCGGGCGGGACGGGGGCCCCGGCGCCGGTGGCGGCCCGGGGGCGGGCACGTGCACGCGGGCGAGCAGCCTGACGCGGGTGGCGCCCCGGAGTTCCAGGCCGTCCTCCACGACGCGGACGCTCCCGCCCTCGGCGACGACGTCGCAGGTCACCGTGTACCCCGGCAGGGTTCCGGGCGGGCGTTCGGGGAAGCCGACGCGCAGCGCCATCAGCCCGGGGGCCGTCTCGGACTCCACCGCCAGACGGACCGGCGGGCTCTCCTCCAGGAGGGTGAGACGCAACAGCCCGTCCAGTCCGCCCCCGCCGGTCCCGCCCTCGGAAACGGCCGCGGCGGGCACGTACCCGGGGTCCGCCGCACCGCCTCCGGCGCGGTCGCCCGCCCCCGGGCCGTCACCGGGTCCCGCGCCCGTGAGCGCCCCGGCGGAGGTGATCTCCACGGCCACCGCGTGGTCGGGGCGGGAGGCGAGGACCCGGTGCACGACACCGCCCGGCAGGTCCTCGGTGACCAGGCCCGTGTCCAGGTCGCACCGGCGCTCCACCGGACCCGACCGCGGCCTGAGCGGGACGAACGACAGCACGGCCGCCCCCACCAGCGGGTCGATCCACCGGGTCTGCGCGTACCCGGGGTCCTCTTCGGCCGCCGTCCGGACGATGAGCGCGGCGGCCTCCCGTGAGCGCCCGCGGAGCAGGAGCCGCCGGACCTCGGGCAGGACCCGGGAGGTCCGCGGGGCGGGCAGGGACTCCGTGACGGGCAGGAACAGCCGTTCGTGGCTGAGGGTGACGCGGGTGCGGCCGGCCGTGGAGTGCACGAGCGCGCCCAGGCGCCCGCTGCCGGTGACCAGCGCGTCCTCCCAGTCCGCGACCGGGTGGCGGGTGCGGACCTGACGTGTCGCGAACATGCGGGCTCCTCGCGTGGGGGTGTCGCCGGGGGACGCGGTATCGCCATACTTTGTTGGCCCGCGCGCCGAACCGGCCCGCGCCCACCCTAGGAGGAGCCCCCATGCCCACCCCGCCGTCGCCTCCCCCGGACCGTCCCGCCCCGGCGGGAAGCCCGCACGGGGCCCCGCCGCCGGCACCGCCCTCCACCCCGCCCGCAACGCCTCCCGCCGCGCAGCCCCCCGCCCCGGCGGCCGCGGTCCCTCCCTCCTCCCGGCCCGCGGCCGCGCCGCCCACGACCCCGCCCGTCACACCCCCCGTGGCGCCCCCGGCCCGGCCCGCGGCCTCTCCCGGCGCGCCCTCCGCCCCGGTCTTCCGTACCGCCCCGTCGTCCCCGCTGTGGTTCGGCGGCGACTACAACCCGGAGCAGTGGCCCGAGAAGGTCCGGGAGGAGGACGTCGACCTGATGCTCCGCGCCGGGGTCAACCTGGTGACGGTGGGCGTCTTCTCCTGGGGCCTCCTCGAACCCCGCGAGGGCGAGTACCGGTTCGAGTGGCTGGACCGGACCATGGACAGGCTCGGCGAGGCCGGGATCGGCGTCGCGCTGGCCACGCCGACCGCGTCCCCCCCGCCGTGGTTCACCCTCGCGTACCCCGACGCGATGCCGGTGACCGCCGACGGCACCCGGCTCACGCACGGCAGCCGCGACACCTACGACGTGTGCGCCCCGGCCTACAGGGAGGCTTCGGCACGGATCGCGCGTGCCCTGGCGGAGAGGTACGCGGGCCATCCTGCGCTGCGGATGTGGCACGTCCACAACGAGTACGGGTCGTGGTCGCACTCGGACCACACCGCGCGGGCGTTCCGCGACTGGCTGCGCAGGCACCACCACGACCTGGGGAGGCTCAACGAGGCGTGGACGACGGCGTTCTGGAGCCAGCACTACTCGGAGTGGGAGCAGATCCTGCCGCCGCGCGCCACGCAGTACCTGCCGAACCCGGCGCACGTGCTGGACTTTCGGCGGTTCCTGTCCGACGAGATGCTCGACCACTTCCTCGACCAGCGCGACGTGCTGCGCGAGGTGCGCCCGGACGTGCCGGTGACCACGAACCTGGCGTTCGGGGACTGGGTGCCGGTGGACCCGTGGCGCTGGGCGGAGCACCTGGACCTGGTGGCGGTGGACGACTACCCCAGCCTGACGGGGCAGGGCGGCGCGGAGCAGACCGCGTTCGCGGCCGACCTGGCGCGCTCGTGGGCGGCCCGGGTCCCGGGAGGGGGCAGGCCGTGGCTGCTGATGGAGCAGGCGGCGGGTGTGACCTACACGGGCGAGCTGACCCGCCCGAAGAGCCCCGGCGAGACGGTGCGGCACAGCCTGGCGCACGTGGCGCGGGGGTCGCGGGGGGCGATGTTCTTCCAGTGGCGGGCCTCCCGGGGCGGCGCGGAGCAGTGGCACTCGGGGATGGTGCCGCACGCCGGCCCGGACTCGCGGATCTTCCGCGAGGTGTGCGAGCTGGGAAGCCTGTTGCCCCGTGTGGCGGAGGCGAGCGAGGCGGAGGTGGTCGCGGACGCCGCCGTCACCTGGGACCCGGAGTCCTGGTGGGCGCTGGGAAGCCCGTCGCTGCCCTCCCGGAGCGTGGACTACCTGGAGTCGGTGCGCCAGGTGCACCGGGTGCTGTGGCGGTCGGGCCGCACGGTGGACTTCGTGCGCCCCGACCGGGAGCTGCCCCGGGTCCCGCTGCTGGTGGTCCCCGCCCTGTACCTGCTGTCGGACGCGGCCGCTGAGCGGTTGGCGCGCTACACCGAGGGTGGCGGGACCCTCGTGGTGACCTACCTGAGCGGGCTCGCCGACCCCTCCGGGACGGTGCGGACCGGCGGGTACCCGGGGGCGCTGCGGGACCTGCTGGGGGTGCGGGTGGAGGAGATGTACCCGATGTTCGCCGGGGAGACGGTCGGCATGGACCTGGGGATGGTCCGCGAGGAGGTGACGACGTGGAGCGAGCACGTCCACCTGGCCGGGGCGGAGGCCGTGGCCAGGTACGCGGGCGGGCCCCTGGACGGGTTCCCGGCCGTGACGCGGCGGCGCTACGGGGCCGGTGAGGCCTGGTACGTGTCGGCCCGGCTCTCGGACCGCGGGTTGGGCCGGGTGGTCTCCGAGGCGGCGGGCACGGGCCCGTTCCCCGAGGACGGGTTGGACGTGGTGCGCCGGGTCGGCCCGGACGGGGCGTGGGTGTTCGTGACCAACCACGACGACCGGCCCCGGCGCATCGACCCGGCCCGGCTGGGGTTGGGGCCTGACGCCGTGGACCTGCTGTCGGGTGCGTCGGCGAAGGGGTTGAACCTGCCGGGGGGCGGGGTCGCCGTCCTGCGCGGGCATCCGGTCACCGGCTGACCGGCGCCCGGGGCGGGGGCGGGACCGCGCCCCGGCGCCGCCCCCGCCACCGGACCGCACAGGGCCCCCGACACCGGACCGCCGCACCGTTGACATTTAGTTGTCTGTCTAGACAAACTGATCGGAGGCCCCTACCCCCAGGAGACACGTCATGAGCGACTACCGGCCCGTGCCCGCGGACAGGTTCACCTTCGGCCTGTGGACGGTGGGCTGGCGCGGCGTCAACACGTTCGGCGACGCGGTGCGGCCCCCCCTCGACGGCGCCGACGCGGTGCGCGCGCTCGCCGGCCTCGGCGCCCACGGGATCACGTTCCACGACGACGACCTCGTCCCGCCCGGGAGCTCGGACTCCGACCGCGAGGCGATCCTCAAGCGGTTCCGGGCCGCGCTGGAGGAGACCGGGCTCGCGGTGCCGATGGTGACCACGAACCTGTTCACGCACCCGGTCTTCCGGGACGGCGGGTTCACCTCCAACAGCCGGGACGTGCGCCGGTACGCGATCCGCAAGGTGATCCGCAACATCGACCTGGCGGTGTCCCTCGGCGCCGAGACCTACGTGTGCTGGGGCGGCATGGACGGCGCGGAGTCGGAGGCGGGCAAGAACGACCACGCGGCCCTGGACCGGCTGCGCGAGGCGTTCGACATCCTGTGCGGATACGTCATCGACCAGGGCTACGACCTGCGGTTCGCGATCGAGCCCAAGCCGAACGAGCCGCGCGGCGACGTGCTGCTGCCGACGGTCGGGCACGCGCTGGCGTTCATCAACGAGCTGGCGCACCCGGAGATGGTGGGCGTGAACCCGGAGGTCGGACACGAGCAGATGGCCGGGCTGAACTTCACGCACGGCGTGGCCCAGGCGCTGTGGGCCGGGAAGCTGTTCCACATCGACCTCAACGGGCAGCGCGGGGTGAAGTACGACCAGGACCTGAGGTTCGGCGCGGGGGACGTGAAGGAGGCGTTCTTCCTCGTGGACCTGCTGGAGAGCGCCGGGTACGAGGGCCCCCGGCACTTCGACTTCAAGCCGCCCCGGACCGAGGACATGAGCGGGGTGTGGGAGTCCGCCTCGGCGTGCATGCGCAACTACCTGATCCTCAAGGAGAAGGCCGCGGCGTTCCGCGCGGACCCGGAGGTCGTGGCCGCGCTGGAGGCCTCGCGCGTGCCGGAGCTGTCGGTGCCGACGCTGGGCCGGGAGGAGAGCCTGGCCGACGTCCTGGCGGAGGAGATCGACCTGGCGGAGGTCGGGGAGCGCGGTTACCACTTCGAGCGCCTGGACCAGCTCGCCCTGGAGCACCTCCTCGGCGTCCGCTGACGCGGCCCCGGGCCGGGCACCGCGGAGTGCGGAGGGCTCCTGTCGCGGACGGGCCGACGGGTGTTCGCGGTGGAACCGGGCCGACCGGGGCGGCCGTCCGGCAGAGGGGCGGCGTGACCTCGGGCGAGTACGGGAAGCGACCGCGCCCTGACGCTCCGGGAGGGGACTTTGGTCACCGGCACAGGCGGTGACCTGCGGGTAGCCTGGTCGAGCAGAACACGACCGCCCCCTGCCAACAGCCCTGGCAGGGGGCGGAACTGTGTGCGGGACTACTGACCGCTGAGTGCGAGACGCAGTGCGTCCCATTCGCGGACCGGCACCGACAGGTGGCCGGACCCGCGGTTCTGCGTGTCGCGCAGGAGCACGCGCGAGGCGGCGGAAACGGTCCGGGCCTCCACGCAGTGGCCGCCGTTGCCGTTGCCGTAGCTGGACTTCTTCCAGGTCTCGCCCATCGCGTGAACGCGTGCCTCCACGCAGTTCCCGCCGTCGCCGTTGCTGTAACTGGACTTCTGCCAGCTCTGGCCCATCATGCGCTATCGCCTCGAATCTGTTCCATCAGAGACCGTGATGCGGGAACCGGCAGGGCGGCGCTCCTCAGCTCCGCGAAGGTCCGGTCGTAGCTGGCCACGATCTCCGGTTCCTTGAGGGACATGCCCGCTTTGTGGCCTTCGACGTAGGCGAAAGTGCCACGGTCAGGGGCAGAACTAAGCATAAACGCGCCCCCCAGACCGGCGTGGCCCTCTGTGCACATCGGGACGACCTGGAGGGTGATCCGGGGCCGGTGCGACGCCTTGATCAGATGGGTGATCTGGGCCGGCATCACGCCGGGGTCCGAGAAGCGGCGGAGCAGCAGCGTCTCGTCCAACAGCACCGTCACCCTGGGGGGATGGGGTCTCTTGAGGATCTCCTGCCGTTTCAGCCGCGCCGCGACGATCTGCTCGATGGCGTCCGGGGAGGCGTGCGGCGAGCCGATCTGGATGACGGCCCGGGCGTACTCCGCCACCTGGAACAGGCCGGGCACCAGCCCCAGCGCGTACTCCCGGATCTCCACCGCGACCTGCTCCGCCTCGGCGACATCGCGGAAGTAGGTGTTCATCCCGGACGGTGAGAAGGCCGTGTCCCAGGAATTGACGAGAACGTCGTGTGCGATAAGCGCCCTGTCGATGCGTACCACTTGCTCACGCCGTGTCCCTTTGATACCACGTTCCAACTCGCTGACCGTACTCTGGGCGATCACGGCAGCCCGAGCCAGTTCGTGTTGCGTCATACCTGCTTGCAGGCGGTATTTGCGCACCAGTAGACCGAACCGCTCGCGTGCGGAATCCACTTCTCCACACCTCATCGCTCATATCGCTGGATTATCGTTTGTCATCGCGCGGCATACGAAAGGCAACGTCTTTCCTAATGAATGTAGACCAGGAAATGCCACAAGTGGAAGAGTCGTCGCCGGGAGGGGCCCGGACCGGCCACGATGCGGCGGCACGGGGTGCTCCCGGCCACCCGTCCACCGGTCGGGAGGTGCGCATCCGAGCCGGAAGGACCGGACACGCGGGGCCGCTTCGTCCACCGAGGAACAGGGTGGGGCGGCCCCCCGGCACGAGTTGGCCCGGAGGCCGGGGACGCAGACGGCCGCCGGGACCAGGGCCCACCTGATGACAGAGACCACGAGGTGAGACGTATGCAGCCTGCCGCCGCACCCCCGGCGCCTCCAGGCCCGGACCCCGAACCCGTTCCGTACCCGCACCGCCTCCGCTTCGAGGAGCGCCACCGGAGCGGCATCGTCCTCGGCCCCGAACCCGACTACCGGACCCTGGACTCCTGGGTGCGCGGAACCGTCCTCGGCCCCGCCTCGGACAGGGTCGCACGCGTCACGGCCGCCCTCGTCTCGAACGCCCACCGCCACTCCCTCAGCGGCGAACCGGGCGGAAGCGTACGCATCGTGATCGACCAGAACCCGTTCCTGCTCACCGTGCGCGTGACGGACGACGGCCCCAGGCCCGGCGCGGAAGTGCCGTATCCGCGCCTGGGAGAGCCCGGCCGGGCCCCGCTCGCCGGCCTGCGCCTGGTCGAGGAGCTGACCGTGTACTGGGACTGGGAGTGGGAGTGGCGGGGCACCACGATGGGCCCGCTCACGATCCGCGCCGTGGTCGAGACCCCCTGAGCCGGGTGCGGCGGTCGAGCCCCCACGGCCCCACCGCCGCATCCCCACGCACCGACGCACCCGCAGACGCGGGAACCGCACCCGCACCGCCCACCGACCGAGGAGACCGCTCCGTGCCCGCCCCTTCGTCCCTGCCCGACCTCATGGACACCGCCGAGGACCTCCTCACGCCCGGCGAGGTCGCCCGCCTGTTCCGCGTGGACCCCAAGACCGTCGCCCGCTGGGAGAAGGACGGCCGCCTGTCCTCGGTCAAGACCCTGGGCGGCCACCGCCGCTACCCCAGGTCGCAGATCACC
The DNA here is from genome assembly GCF_042660575.1 of Nocardiopsis tropica. Taxonomy (NCBI): domain Bacteria; kingdom Bacillati; phylum Actinomycetota; class Actinomycetes; order Streptosporangiales; family Nocardiopsidaceae; genus Nocardiopsis; species Nocardiopsis tropica. The sequence continues at coordinate 102,845 of NZ_JBHSUF010000012.1, read as the reverse complement.
CACGTCCTGCACGCGGGGACGGGCAGCGGCGAGGTCGTCCGCGCCCTGGAGCAGGTCCACGCCCTCGCACTGGAGGTCGGGGCGGTGGGCGACGCCGGACACATCGCGGCCCTCATCGAAACCCTGCGCACCGGCCACCGCTGACCGCGCCGGGCGGGAACACGTACCACCGGGCCCCGCTGCCGCATCGCCCGGGCCGTGGCCGGGGCCCACAGCCGGAAAAGGTCCCCATCCCCCACACTGTTAACAAAAGTGGCCAATACCGACACCAAGCATTGCCGGGGCAGGGACGGGAGAACCATTCCTTCTTTTCCGAACTCCCTGAACTGCGAGAATCCGAAGGGGCATGATTTTTTTCGCCTCTTCCACGAAAAGCAGCCTCCCCCTCGCCTTTCTCCTCTATCCTGTGACCGAACAGGCATCCCCATCCGCACAATGCCCCCGACCGCGTTTGATCGGCACCCGGCGCCGGGGACGGCGAGCCCGACCCCTTTCACCCGAAAGGATTGTCGGCCCGCACCGTTCGGCGCCGTTCTGCCCCGGGTGGGAGCGCGGTGTTCAGGGCCGGGGCGCGGTGCTCTGCCTCGTGGTCAGCCTCGGCACCTGGAGGGTCACCCCCGGGTGCGCGGGCCCCTCGATCTTGTCCATGAGCAGGCCGACGGCACGGGCGCCGACCTCCTCGGCGGGGAGGTCCACCGAGGTCAGCGGCGGGACTCCGGGCGGCACCGGCCCGATGGCGACGACGGACAGCCCCGGGACGGTGCGCCCGTGCTCCGCGAACGCCTCGAGCAGCGGGCCCACCGAGGGTTCGTTGTGCACGATGAGGCCGGTGACCCCGGGGTGCTCCCCGACCAGCGTGCCGACGACCTCGCGGACGGTGTCGGGGGAGCAGGGGTGCGAGGTGGCGACGACCCCGCGCTCGGCCGCCGCCTCCTCGAATCCGGCGACGGTGCGCTCGGCGAACCCCGTGCGCCGCTCGTACACCGACGGGGGCTGGCCGACGAACGCCACCTCGGTGTGTCCCAGGTCCGCCAGATGGTGCACGCATGCCGCACCGGCGGCCGCGAAGTCCAGGTCCACGCAGGTCAGACCCTCGGTGTCCTCGGGGACCCCGATCAGGACGGACGGCAGGTCCAGGGAGCGCAGGACGGGCACGCGTGCGTCGTCGGCCTCCACGTCCATGACGATCACGCCGTCCACCATCGCGCTGCCGGCGACCCGGCGCAGCCCGTCGGGCCCCTCCCCCTGGGTGAGGAGGAGGACGTCGTGGTCGAAGGCGCGGGCCGCGGTGACCACGGAGACCGCGAAACGCATCGCGACGGGGACGTGGACGTCCTCGCGCAACGGGATGACCAGGGCGATCACGTTGCTCCGGCGGCTGGCGAGCGAACGGGCGCCGGCGTGGGGCTGGTAACCGAGCGCGTCGATGCTCTCCCGCACCCGGCGCGTGGTGGCCTCGGAGATCGAACGCTTGCCGCTGAGGACGTAGGAGACCGTGCTGGGCGACACTCCGGCGTGCCGGGCCACATCGGAGATCCGCAAGTGCCGTCCCGTCCATCGTCGAACCGGTTCGAAGAGATGTTACGCACCGCGCCGAACCGGCGCAATGCCACGCCATCATGGCACGGAGCCGGTGTTTCCGGGGTGGACCGGGGCGAATCCGGCGCCCGGCGCGGAGGAGGCGGGCCGTGCGGCCGCCGCCGGGTACGGCCCGCAGCCGGCGTACGGCGCTCCGGACCCAGGCGTCCCGGGCCCCGACCGCGGTGTGCCGTACGGCGAACGCGGCACGGACACCGGCGGGAGCGGTGGCGGAGGAGGAGGCGGCATGTGACCGCCCCCGAGCGGGTGCGGGGCCGGGGCAGCGGGTGACGTCCCCCGGCCGGGCTCCGCCCCGGCCGACCCCGGACACCCGCGCCGACGGACCGGCGCACCCCTCCTCCGGCCGCCGGGTCCGCTGCCGGGGGCGGGCGTGACCGCTACCGGGCCGGATCCTCTCCGGCACGCCGCTCGTAGCGCGAGCGGGCCAGGCTGTGGGCGGTGACCAGCAGGTCCCGCACGGCCGACTCCGTTCGCGGACCCGGTTCGACCACGGACAGCCACCCCAGTGCCCCGTAGACGGGGTGGGGGACCAGGGCGTCGGTCTCGCTCGGGTCGGCCCCGTCCGCGGCCGCGTCACGCGGCTGGCGTCCCGTCCGCTCGACGAAGGCGTCCTTGCCGGCGGAGATGTTCAGGCGGAAGGCGCCGGGGCGGTCCAGGCGCGACGACGTGTCCTCCGGGTAGTCCTTCGTCACGATCGTCGCGAACGGCTGGGTCGTCCGCGGGACCTCGCCGTCGGGAGCGTAGTAGAAGAACGTGTCGCCCCAGCTGAGCTCGGGCGAACCGTCCCCGGGCCCGGGCCGGAGGGTCAGAACCCCGTCGAGGCCTCCGACGAATTCCATGATCTCTTCTGTGGTCATGCCTTCTAGTATTTACTTCATGTGCGTGTGGAGACTTGACCCCAAGGAAGCCCAGGCAGTCCGGTGAGAAGTCGCAAGTCGGCTGTTCTGCGAACCGTGGACGTCGCACGCCGTGCCGGGTACTCGGTCCAACAGGTGCGCAACCTCGAACGGGACGGTGTGCTGCCGCCGGTGCCGCGCACCGGGTCCGGCTACCGGGTCTACGGCGCGTCGCACGCGGGTTCCGCTCTCGCCTACCGGGCTCTCGCGCACGGCACGGGGCCCGTGGAGGCCAAAAGGATCATGCGGGCGGTGCACGCGGACCCCGGCTCGGAACCGCTCGCACTGCTCGACGCGGCGCACGCGCGGCTCCACACCGAGCGCCGGGACCTCGCTCTGGCCAGGACGGCCGCCGGCCTGATCTCCGCCGAACCGATCGGTGACGTGCGCCCCTCGGACGCCATGGGCATCTCCGAGCTCGCCGCCGCACTCGGCGTGCGCCCCTCGACGCTGCGGCACTGGGAGGCCGAAGGCCTCGTCGCGCCGCCCCGCTCCTCACCGCGCGGTCCGCGGCGGTACCTCCCCGACGACGTCCGTGACGCGCGGATCGTCCATCAGCTGCGCCTGTCCGGCTACCGTGTCGCCACGCTGCGGGCGATGATGCCCGAACTGCGGCGCGCCCGCCGGTGGGAGGAGGTGGCGACCGCGCTGGACGCCCGGGACGCGAGCATCGATGCCCGGTCGAGGTCCCTCCTCGACGGCGCCGCCGCCCTCGCCGCGCTCGTCGTCCGGGTGGGGGAGCGGCCTCACGGGGCGGACGGGGCCCGGCGCGGGTGAAGCGGGCCCCGTGCGCCGCCGGCCACGGGGGTGGGGGTCCCCCGCCCCCTCCCCTCCCCCCGCCCCCCGTTCCTCAGTCCTCCAGCCGGATCGTGCCCGCGCCGCCGTCGATCGTGATGGTCCCTCCGTCACGGACCAGCTCGGTGACGCCGGGCACACAGATCACGCAGGGGATGCCGTACTCCCGGGCCACGGTCGGTCCGTGCGCCACCGTCGAACCGGTCTCCACCACCACCCCGCCCGCGGTCATGAACAGCGGTGTCCATCCCGGGTCGGTGGTGGGCGCGACCAGGATCTCCCCCGGCCCCAGCGACGCCCCGACCGGGTCGTGGACCACCCGGGCCACACCCGTCGCGGTGCCGGCGGACGCGGCCACCCCGACCAGCACACCGTCTCCCGCGTCCCCCGTGGAGAGGGCGGGGAGGGTCGTCTCCACGTCCGTCCCGTCGGACAGCAGCACGGGGGGCACCCTGCGGCGCCGCCGCTCCCGCGTGTACACCGCCCGGCGCTCGGCGACGAGCTGTCGCCGGTCCGCCCCGTCCAGTGCCGCCCGGGCCTCCTCCAGATCGAGGAACATGATGTCGTCGGGAGCGTCCAGCCTCCCCTCGGCCACCAGGGCCTCCCCGACCAGGAGGAGCTGGCGCCGCATCTCCCCGATCGCGAACAGCCACACGAACTTGGGGTACTCGCGGAGTCCGGACAGTGCGCGCGCCCGGTCGAAGAAGAACGCGGCCAACCGGGCCCGCACCGGTCTGGACTCCATCGCGCGGCACACCAGCTCGTCCCGCATGCGTTCGGCCTCCGCCGCCGCGCGGGCGAAGCGCCGGTCCGGCGCCTGGTCGGGGTCGTCCACCCGCAGGTAGTTGGCGATCACCCCGAACAGCGGCGCGGGGTCCTCCGCCCAGCGGGGCACGCCGACGTCGATCTCGGCCGCGCCCCGGTGGCCGTAGCGTTCCAGGAAGCCGCCGAGCCCGAGCTCGGGCAGCTCCCCGGCGCGGTACAGCTCGGCCAGCCGCCCGGGGGGCGTCTCCCCGAGCAGGGCGCGGTGGGGGCCGGCCTCCTCCGCGAGGCGCCACAGCGCCAGGTCCATCTCCGTGGTGACGTTGTGCGGCATGCCCCCGAGGACGGTGGCGACCTCCCCCGGGTCCGCCACGCCCCGGAGCAGGAGCTCGGGAGCCTTGGCGGAGAGGATGCCGGTGTACAGGGCCCCCAGCATGGGGGTCATACCGCCCGTCATCACCGGGACCTGGACCCCCTCCGCGAAGGCCAGGCGCTCACCTGGCGTGACGACGCCCCTGGAGGACTCGGCGATCTGCCGCCGGATCTCGGGCCCGGCCCGCAGGACCCGGCGCCTGGCGTCGTCGGGGAAGGCGAGGGCGGTCACCGCCCCCGCGACGAAGTCGCGTGTGAGCGGCGCGACCCCGGCGACGATCCGGGCCACGGCGCGCGGGTCGACGCGCCCGCCGCGCCGGGGCGCGAACCGGGGGTCGGCGAGGAGCGCGCGCACGGACGCGGCGGTCCGGGGGCCGTAGACGTTCATCAGCCCCGGCAGGAGACCCCGGATCACCCGGTTGCGCAGGAACGGCGTGAGGTCGAGGTAGAACCTCCCGCCCACCTCGGCGACCGACCGCTCCCACGCGCCGCCCCTCGACGCCCCCACCGCGCGGAACCACGCGAGGCCGGCCACCCTGAGCCCGGAGAACCCCATGGGGGTGAAGGGCCGCAGCATGCCCTGCATGTTGCCGGACTCGAGGTAGGCGCGCGGCCCGTCGGAGGGCGGGGGGAGGGGGAACAGGGTGGTGATCGGGCGGGACTGGAGGATCCAGGCGGTCCCGTCGTGGTCGACGGCCCACTCGACGTCCTGCGGAGCGCCGAAGTGGGCCTGGAGCCGTGTGCCCGCGGCCCGGAGCCCGTCCACCTCCCCGGGGGAGAGGCAGCCGTCCGGGGGCCCGTCGGTGCTCCCGTCGGGGCGGACGACGTAGTGGTCGGGCTCGGCCGTGCCGTCCACGACGGCCGTGCCGAGCCCCGGCACGGCGTCGAGGACCGTCTCCCCGCGGGTGCCGGTGACCGGGTTGGCGGTGAACAGCACCCCGGCCGCCCGGGGGCGCACCATGCGCTGGACGATGACGGCCATGCGCACGGAGGCGTCGTCGATGCCGAGGTCGCGCCGGTAGGCGACGGCGCGGTCCGTCCACAGGGAGTCCCGGCACCGCCTGACGGCGTCGAGCACGTCCTCGACGCCCTCGATGTCGAGGTAGGTGTCCTGCTGTCCGGCGAAGGAGGCTTCCGGCAGGTCCTCGGCGGTGGCGCTCGACCGGACGGCCACGGGCCCGCCGCCGAGTGCCGTGTAAGCGGCGGCCACCTCGTCCTCGGGCACCGCCCCGGAGGCGTGCGCCGCGGCGGTCACGCAGAAGCCGGGTGGAACCCTCTCACCCGCCCTGATCACCTCGGCGAGCCCGGCGGCCTTGCCGCCGACCGGCCCGGCCGGGTCCGCGTCGATCCGATCCAGTGGAATCACCGGCACGGCCGTCACCTCCGTCTTCCCGTCCTCCTCCATCCTTCCCCGCGGGAGGGGGGTGCACCGGGTTTTCCACAGGACGGGTTCGGGGCGTCGCCCCCTCCCCCGTCGCCGGGCGGGCCGGGACGGGAGGGGAGGGCCCCGCCCCCGGCTCCCCGGGGAGGGGGCGGCTCCGCCGCGCACGGCGAGGGGAGGGCGGCGGCCCGGAAGGCACGACACCGCGGAATCCATGGAAGCCGCGGGAGCCGCGGGAGCCGCGGACGGACCGGGGCCGCCCGTACCGGAGGGGGTACGGGCGGCCCGGCCTCACCGCACGTCCTCCAGCTCCTGGAGGAGACGGCGCCTGGAACGGGCCCCGACCATCGTCATCACGGGCGCGCCGTCGCGGAAGACGAGCATCGTGGGCGTCCCCATCACCCGGTAGGCGCGCGTGGTCCCGGGGTTGGCGCCGACGTCCAGCCTGACCACCCTGATCCGGCCGGCCGTCTCGGCGGCGACCGCGTCCAGCACGGGCACCATCTGCCTGCACGGCGGGCAGTGGTCGGAGGTGAACTCCACCAGGACCGGCCGGTCCGCCCCCAGCACCTCGTCGTCGAAGGTCGCGTCCGTGACCTCGTCCAGCCCCGTCGTACCGTTCATCCGTGTCCCCTCGTCTGGCACAGCGGCTCGGGCGCGGCGGACCTGTCCGCCTCGGCCCGGGCCAGCTGTGCGCCCACCTGGGCGCGTACCGCCCCCAGCCGTCCGATCAGCGCGTCGAGCTCGGCCAGTTTGTCCCGGTAGACGTCGAGCGAGGCGGGGCAGGAATCCCCTGTCGGGTTGCCCTCCCGCAGGCACTCCACGAACGGCCGGGTCTCCTCCAGTCCGAAGCCGAAGTCCTGGAGCGTGCGGATCTGCTCCACCAACCGCAGGTCCTCGTCGTCGTAGACGCGGTAGCCGTTGACCGCGCGGCGGGTGGGGAGCAGCCCCCGGGACTCGTAGTACCGCAGGGTCCTCGTGCTGACCCCCGCGCGTTCCGCGAACTCTCCGATGCGCATGGACGCCACGCTAGACCTTGACGTCGGCGTCAGGGCAAGGGAGTTCGGGGGCCCGTCCGCTCCTGCAGCGGCCGGGGCGGGGCCGGGTGGAGAGCCGCGGCCGGAGGAGGGACGGGCGCCGGGACGGGAGGAGTGCCGGGGGCCGGGCCCCGGGTTCAGGCGGGGCGGTGGTACACCAGCGAGTACCGCCAGAACAGCAGCCTGCGCAGCCGGGCCCCGGGCAGGTGCCTGCCGACCGCCTCGGCGATCTGGCCCATGTCCATGTCGGGCTCGCGGACGGGCATCTCGGCCGTGGGCCCCACCTTGTGCAGGTCGGGCGTGCCGGTGAGGACGCGTGCCAGTCCCAGGCCGACGCCGATCGCCCACTGCGGGCCGAGCGCGGCCAGGCCCACGGCCGCGTCGGTCCCGCCGCGCTCCCGGTAGTGGCCGAGGACGGCCAGGGTCCCGCCGGGGGCGAGGGCGGACGCCATCCGTTCGAGGGACGGCCCGAACGGCATGTGGTGGATGCTGGAGACCGCGCTGACGAACCCGTACCCCGCCGGGTCCAGTTCGGCCTCCTCCAGGGAGGCCACCCTGTAGTCGACCGGCAGCCGGGGCGGTGTCAGCGTCCGTGCGAGGTCGATCATCCGGCTCGCCGGGTCGATGGCGTCCACGGCGAACCCCCGGGTCGCGAGGACCCGGGCGAACCTGCCGCCGCCGCAACCGACGTCGAGGGCCCGGGGCCGCGCGCGGAGCGCGTCGCGCGAGGGCCCCGGGGCGCCCCGGCGGCCGGCGGGCGGGCCGTGCCCGGGCACCTGGCGCAGGAGGTGATCGTGGTAGTGGCTGTTGTGGTCCCACGAGAAGTCGACGGGACCCGGGGGGAGAAACCGGCTCATGCGGCCGGAGACTACCCGGCCTGCCGCTTGGCCTCCAGCGCCTCCATGGCAGCGACGGCGGTGGCCACGGTCTGGTGGACCGGGACCTGGCGGTGCAGGCCGACCAGGCGGACGACCTTGGTGACGCGTTCGTTGAGGGCGGCCAGTGCCAGCGATCCGCCCATCTCGCGAACGGTCCGGTAGGCGTTGATAATGACGTTCAGGCCGCTCGAGTCCATGAAGTCCAGACCGGACAGGTCCAGGATCAGCCACGGACCGTGGTCCTTGACGGCGGACTGGACGTGTTCCTGGAGGTCGGCGGCGGTCGCGATGTCGAGTTCTCCCTCGATCGCGACGATGACGCTGCGGCTCTCTACCCGCGTGCTCAGCCCAAGCCTGTGCACGTTCACTCCTCCCGGCCCCACATTGAGATGGTGAGGGGTCCCTCGCTTAACCATACGCAGACAGGCGAGTCGCGCCCACCCGGCCCGGCGCCACTCCCACAGAACCGGACCACCGGGGGCAGGACGCTTGCGCGTCCGCGAGTCTGGTAGGTCGTTGGACACACACGGTATAAGCGAACCGCCCGTTCGGGAATGGCATAGGGCAAGAAATTTTCGCCTCGTGGGCACGAACCTCCCTCCGGCCAGGTGGTATCACCCGTTTACGCTGGGTCATTTCACGACATGGAGCCCCTGCGGCCGCACCAGCGTCGAGCACCGGCGCCGAGACCCCCGGTCCGGTCACCGTGTGTTCACCCCTTCGGGGAAGCGTCACCCTGGGTGAAGGCCTCCAGCAGGGTGAGCGCCGCGAGGGTCGCCGTCGTCTCCCCCGAGCGCACCCCGTCCTCCGTCCCCGGGATGAGGGAACTCACCCCCGGGTCCCGCAGGAACGAGTCCATCAGCCTGTCCCGCACCTGGTCCCACATCCAGCTGACGCCCTGCTCCCGGCGGCGCTCCCCGAGGGCGCCGTCGGCCTCCAGCGTCCGGCGGTGCCGCAGGACCGCCTCCCACACCTCGTCCAACCCGTCCCCGGTGAGGCCGCTGCACGTCAGCACCGGCGGGCGCCACCCCGGGTGCACCGGCTGGAGCAGGCGCAGCGCGCGCGACAGCTCGCGGGCCGCCTTGCGGGCGTCGTCGGCGTGGGGTCCGTCGGCCTTGTTGACCGCGGCCACGTCGACCAGTTCGAGCACGCCCTTCTTGATGCCCTGGAGCTGGTCGCCCGTGCGGGCCAGGGTGAGGAAGAGGAAGCAGTCCACCATGGCGGCCACGGCCACCTCGGACTGGCCGACGCCCACCGTCTCGACGAGGACCACGTCGAACCCGGCCGCCTCCATCAGCAGCATGGTCTCCCGGGTCGCCCGGGCGACGCCGCCCAGCGTCCCCGCCGTGGGCGAGGGCCGGATGAACGCGTTCGGGTCGACCGCCAGGCGGGCCATCCGGGTCTTGTCCCCCAGGATGCTCCCGCCCGACCGCGTGGACGACGGGTCGACGGCGAGGACGGCCACGCGGTGCCCGGCGCCGGTCAGCCGGGTGCCCAGTGTGTCGACGAAGGTGGACTTGCCCACGCCCGGCACCCCGGTGATCCCCACGCGGTGGGCCTTCCCGGTGTGCGGGAGCAGCCGGACGAGGAGTTCCTGGGCGGACCGGGCGTGGTCCGGACGGCGTGACTCCACCAGGGTGATCGCCCGTGCCAGCGTCGGCCGGTGCCCGGACAGGACCCCCTCTGCGAGGGCGGCCACGTCGACCGGCCGCCTCCCGCCTCCGCGCGCCCCCGGTACGGATCCCTCGTCGCCCACGCCTTCTCCCCTTCCGGCCCCTCGGCCCCCGTCGCCGTGCCGCCCGCGCTGCCGACGGCCCGCTACAGCCCCTCCCCGTGGCCCCCCAGCCGCTCCTCCAACTGGTCGAGCAGGTCGACGGCGGCCTCCGCGATGACCGTCCCCGGGGGGAAGATCGCCGCTGCGCCCGCCTCGCGCAGGGCCGCGAAGTCCTGCGGGGGGACGACCCCGCCGACCACGACCATGATGTCCTCCCGCTCCAGGGCGGCCAGCTCCTCGCGCAGGGCCGGCACCAGGGTCAGGTGCCCCGCCGCCAGCGAGGACACGCCGACCACGTGCACGTCGGCCTCCGCGGCCTGGGCGGCGACCTCGGCCGGGGTCTGGAACAGCGGACCGACGTCCACGTCGAAGCCCAGGTCGGCGAACGCGGTCGCGATGACCTTCTGGCCGCGGTCGTGGCCGTCCTGCCCCATCTTGGCGACCAGGATCCGGGGGCGGCGGCCCTCCGCCTCCGTGAACTCGTCCACCCTCCGGCTCACGCGCTCCATGAGCCCGGCCGCGTCCGCGCTGCCGGCGGCCTCGTTCCTGTACACACCCTGAATCGTACGGATCTGCCCCGAGTGGCGGTCGAAGACCTTCTCCATGGCGTCGGAGATCTCGCCGACGGTGGCCTTGGCGCGTGCCGCGTCCACGGCCGCGGCCAGGAGGTTGTTCGTCAGGGACTCGTCCGCCCTGGACTCGCGTCCCGCCGCCTCCGTGAGGGCGGCCAGGGCGCGGCGCACCCCGTCCTCGTCCCGCTCCTCGCGCAGGCGGCGCAGCTTGTCCAGCTGCTGGGCGCGCACGCTGGAGTTGTCGACCTTGAGGACGTCGATCTCGTCGGCCGTGTCGGGGCGGTACTTGTTGACGCCGATCACGGGCTGGCGGCCCGAGTCGATGCGCGCCTGGGTGCGCGCGGCGGCCTCCTCGATGCGCATCTTGGGCAGACCGGCGTCGATCGCGGCGGCCATGCCGCCCGCGCCCTCCACCTCGCGGATGTGCGCCCACGCCTTCGCCGCCAGCTCCTGGGTGAGGCGTTCGACGTAGTAGCTGCCGCCCCACGGGTCCACGACCCGCGTGGTGCCGGACTCCTGCTGGAGCAGCAGCTGGGTGTTGCGGGCGATCCGCGCGGAGAAGTCCGTGGGCAGGGCCAGGGCCTCGTCCAGGGCGTTGGTGTGCAGCGACTGGGTGTGCCCCTGGGTGGCGGCCATCGCCTCCACGCACGTGCGGGCCACGTTGTTGAACACGTCCTGGGCGGTGAGCGACCAGCCCGAGGTCTGGGAGTGGGTGCGCAGGCTCAGCGACTTGTCCCCGGTCGCGCCGAGGTCCCTGACCAGGCGCGCCCACAGCAGGCGCGCGGCGCGGAGCTTGGCGACCTCCATGAAGAAGTTCATGCCGATCGCCCAGAAGAACGAGAGGCGCGGGGCGAAGGCGTCCACGTCCAGCCCGGACCTCCGGCCGGCGCGGATGTACTCGACGCCGTCCGCGAGGGTGTACGCCAGTTCCAGGTCGGCCGTGGCCCCGGCCTCCTGCATGTGGTAGCCGGAGATGGAGATGGAGTTGAAGCGCGGCATCCGCTGCGACGTGAACGCGAAGATGTCGGAGATGATCCGCATCGAGGGCTGCGGCGGGTAGATGTAGGTGTTGCGGACCATGAACTCCTTGAGGATGTCGTTCTGGATGGTCCCGGACAGCTTCTCCGGGGGGACGCCCTGCTCCTCCGCGGCGACGATGTACAGCGCCAGGACGGGCAGCACCGCCCCGTTCATCGTCATGGACACGCTCATCCGGTCCAACGGGATGCCGTCGAACAGCTGGCGCATGTCGTAGATGGAGTCGATGGCCACGCCCGCCATGCCGACGTCGCCCGCCACCCGGGGGTGGTCGGAGTCGTAGCCGCGGTGGGTGGCCAGGTCGAAGGCGACGGAGAGCCCCTTCTGCCCGGCGGCGAGGTTGCGCCGGTAGAAGGCGTTGGACTCCTGGGCGGTGGAGAAGCCGGCGTACTGGCGGATGGTCCAGGGCTGGTTGACGTACATGGTCGGATACGGGCCGCGCAGGTACGGCGGGATGCCGGGGAGGCCGTCCACGAACTCCAGGCCCGCGCGGTCCGCGGAGGTGTACAGGGGTTTGACGGCGATGCCCTCGGGGGTCTCCCACTCCAGGGCGTCCGCGGCCTTGCCGGTGGCGGACTCGACGGCCTCCCGCCAGGCGGCGGGAGCGGTGGGGACGGCGCCGGACGGTTCCGGGGCGACGGCGGAGAAGTCGGGGATCATGCGTGCGCCCCCTGGGCTTTCGCGGGTGGAACGGGCGGCTCGGTGGCCAGGACGTCGACCAGGTCCGTGAGCAGGGCGACCGCGTCGCAGCCCCGGTGGGCGAAGGCGTCCACCCCGGCCTCTCGGTAGGCGTCGCGCGGCGGTCCCGCGAGCAGCACCCTGCGGGCCCCGGCGCCCTTCAGCGCCCGCGCGACCGCCTCGGCCTGCTCGCCGTACACCCTGTCCGCGGAGCAGATCACCGCGACCCTGCACCCGGAGGCGGCGAACGCCCCGGCGGCGGCGTCGGCGTCGGCCAGCGGTCCGGGTTCATGCACCCCCACGCCGCCCGCGGCGAGGAGGTTCGCGGTGAACGACGCGCGGGCCGTGTGCGCCGCGACGGGCCCGAGCGTGGCCAGGAACGCCGTCGGACGCGTCCCCGTCCTCGCCTCCTGGGCATCGCCGCGGTCCCGCAGCGCCTCGAAGTCCGCGGCGTACCGGCGGACCGGGAACCAGGTCCCGGCCACCGCGGCCGGGTCGGGCTCGCGGACCAGGCGCTTCTCGGCCGGGTCGGGGTACTCGCTGACCCCTGTCAGCGGCGACCTCCGGTGCGCGAGGTCGCGGCGGCGGCGCTCCCACACCTGGTCGACGCGCTCGCGCAGCGAGCCGTCCGCGACGGCCTCGGCCGCGCCGCCCGCCGCCTCGAGCTCCTGGAAGAACCCCCAGCCCGTCCGGTACAGGTCTCCGGTCAGGGCCTCCACGTAGAACGAGCCCCCGGCCGGGTCGATCACCCGCGCCAGGTGCGACTCCTCGATCAGGAGCGACTGGGTGTTGCGGGCGATGCGGCGGGCGAAGTCGTCCGGCAGGCCCACGGCCGAGTCGAACGGGGCGACGGTGACCGCGTCCGCGCCGCCGACCCCGGCCGCGAAACACGCCACGGTGGTGCGCAGCATGTTCACGTGCGCGTCGCGGCGGGTCATCATCGCCTCGGACGTGGCGGCGTGCAGGCTCATGGAGCGCCGGCCGGCGGGCACCCCGCTGGCGGCGAGCACCTGGTTCCACATGCCGCGGACCGCCCTCAGCTTGGCGATGACGCTGAACTGGTCGGCGTTCGCGGCCAGGCGGAAGCCGATCCGGGAGGCCGCCTCGGCGACGTCCAGCCCGGCCGCGTGCAGGGCCCGCAGGTAGGCGGTGCCCGCGGCGATCGCGAACCCCAGCTCCTGCGCGTCCGAGCCGCCCGCGTTGTGGACGAGGGTGCCGTCCGCGACGAACAGGCCCAGGCCGGGACGCTCCCGGGAGAGTTCGGCGGCGAGGCGGGCCGGGTCCATGACGTCGGGCCGCTCGCCCGCGCGCGCCGCCACGGTCAGGGGGTCGATACCGAGGTGGGAGACGATCCGGCCGTCGGGCACCCCCGCGTCCGCGTGCGCGCCGAGCAGCGCCGCCGCGGCGTCGGCGTGGTCGGCGCCGGGTTCCAGGACGACGGGCGCGAGGTCGAGGTGGACGTCGGCGAGGGCCTCCCCGAGCGCCGGGGGCGGCAGGCCCGCGCCGCCGACGGCGATCCACAGCGAGCCGACACCGTTCATGAGGTCGGCGTGCAGCCGGCGGCGGAGGACGGCCGGGTCGGCGTCGGTGTGGCGGGCGCGGATGTCCCAGCCGTCGGGCCCACTGCCGCCGGGCCGGTAGCCGCGGGTGAAGGGGGGCAGTCCCGGGAAGCCCGGGTCCGCGGCCGGGGGCTCCGAGGTGTAGAGGGGCTCGATGTCGAACCCGTCGTAGGTGTGCGTGGCCAGCGCCGACTCGGGTGCGTCGGCGAGCTTCTCCTCGGGGACACCGCTCTTGCGCAGCACCCCCGCGACGAGTTCCCGCCACCTTTGTGGGGTGGCGTCGGGAAACCCTTCGGCCAGGTTCGGGGCGCCGGTTCCGGCGGCCCCGCTCTCAGGGACGTCCATACACCGGATGGTAGAGAACCGCGTTCGGTCGCGGGGCTCCGGGGCCCGTGCCGGGCGTGTCCGCGCGGCGGCCGGGCGCGGCGGCCGGGCGGAGACCGCCGTCGGTAGCATGACGCGGGTCACACGGCGTCCCGCGCGGCCGCCCCCCGCGGTCCGCGGGACGGAACACGGAGGAGACCCAGTGAAGACCCGCGCCACCACCCTCACCGCCCTCGCGGCCGTCGCACTCGCCACGGGATGCTCCGCCGCCGACACCGGCGGCGCCGGGAACGCCCCCGACGGGGAACAGGTCTCCGGTAGCCGGCTCGACGAGATCCTGGAGAGCGGCACGCTGCGCGTGTGCACCACCGGCGACTACCGGCCCTTCACCTACCTCGACCCCGCGACGGACGATTTCACCGGGATCGACGTCGACATGGCACGCGATCTCGCCGACGACATGGGCGTGGAGGTCGAGTGGGTCCGGACCAGCTGGGACGACCTGATGGGCGACTTCCTCAGCTCCTGCGACATCGCCGCGGGCGGTATCTCGATCAGCACAGAGCGCGCCCGGCAGGTGTACTTCTCCGCGGCGCTCATGGAGGACGGCAAGACGCCCATCACCCTGTGCGAGAACGTCGACGACTACCGGACGATCGAGCAGATCAACCAGCCGGGCGTCCGCTCGATCATGCCCAGCGGGGGGACCAACGAGGTCTTCGCCGAGGAGCACTACCCCGAGGGGGAGCTCATCCGCCACGACAACAACACCGTCTTCGAGGAGATCATCGCGGGCAACGCCGACGTCATGACCACCGACGCGTCCGAGACGCTCTGGGCGGCCAACGAGCACGAGGAGCTGTGCGCGGTCCACCCGGACGAGCCCTTCGACTACTTCGAGAAGGCCTTCATGCTGCCCCTCGGCGACGAGGTCCTGAAGCACTACGTCGACCAGTGGCTGAACATCGCCCTCAACGACGGCACCTGGGACGGGATCGTCGAACCGTGGTTCGGCGAGGACGTGGAGCTCTGACCCCGGCGGCCGGGGCCGCCGGGGATCGGGCGCGGCTCGGGCGCGGTCCCCTGTGGCCGGGCGGCACGACCGCGCCCGCCCCCCGGGGCGCCGGAACACCGGGCCCCACCTGCCCGGCCGCCCTTCCGGAGGACCGGTCGTCCTGCCCCGGAGCCCGTGAGGGAGCCCGGTAGCCTACCGCCGTGCCCTTCACCCTCAGCCACGTCGCGGCCGTGCTGCCCCTGGCGCGCACCCGGCTCCCCCCGGCCGCGCTGGTGGTCGGATCGGTCGTGCCCGACCTGCCCTACTACCTACCGCTGCCCCTTTCCGCGACGACCACGCACACACCCGCCGGGCTGTGGCTGGACGTCCTGCTCGGCGGCGCCGTGCTGGCGGTGTACACGTATGCCCTCCGGCCCCCTCTGCACGCCCTGGCGGGCCGGGCGTCGGGGGCCGGCGGGGCCGGAGCCGGGCGGCCGGTACACGCGGCGGCGCTCGCCGCGGCCGCCCTCGCCGTGGGCGCGGCCACCCACATGGCCTGGGACGCCTTCACACAGACCGGGGGCGCCCTCGTCCGGGCCTGGCCGCTGCTGAGCGCACAGGTCGTGGGTCCGCACCTGCTCTACAACGTGCTCATGTACGCGAGCTCCGCCCTGGGCCTGGCGGTCCTGGCGTGGTGGGCGTGGCGGAGGCGCGGTCGGCCCGGGAAGGGGGACGCCTCCCCCGGAGCGTGCGGACCCGGCACGGACCGCACGCGTGGCCTCCCCGCACCGCGGGTGCGCACCGCCGCGCTCGCCGCCGTCGCCGTGTGCGCGATGGCGGGCGCCGTGCTGAACGGCCTGTCCGAGCGGGCGGCGGCGAGCGGCTACGACCTGGTGCGCTGTCTGCTCGTCGGCGCGGTCACGGGCACCGCGCTCGGTCTCACCGCGTGGACGGCCGCGTGGTGGGGGCGGTCCGTCCCGGCGACACGGGCGGGAGGCCCCTGACACGGGAACCGCCCCTCGCGCGGGAGCCCGTTCGGGAGAGCCGCCGTGCCGGGGTCAGCCGCAGTTGGTGCCGGTGCGGACGACCCACTCCCCGCCGATCACGCCGCCCCAGTCCACGCACTGACCGGCCGCGTCCAGGTAGACCGGGCCGGCGTACTCCGTGAAGTTCCCCGGGTCGGTCTGCCACGAAGCGGAGTCGCTGCGCTTGAGGGCGGCGTCCATGTCCATCGCGGAGCCGGGGTTCGACCGCGCGACCACGACGCAGTTGCGGCCGTTGGAGTTGTTGTACGTGAGGTGGACCGTCCCCCCGCTGATGGAGGTCTTGTTGACCTCCCTGTAGCCGCTCCCGCACTGGCCGCCGTACGCGGCCGAGGCGGGGGCCGCGGTGAGGGCGGTCGCCGCCAGCGCCAGCCCCAGCGCGGCGGCGGCCCTGCGGACCAGGGGCCTCGACATGTCTCTCCTCACGGTTGCGATCTGCCCGGCTACCACGGCGGCGTGCCGGAACCGCCGGCGCGGTGCTGCTCCACCAGGCGGGTGATGGTGACGGTGCCGTCGTCGGCGGTCGTGTAGGTGACCTCGGCCCGGATCGTGCGGCTGCCCTGGTTCACGTAGCCGGTGAGCGCCGACGGGCTGGAGGACACGGTCCCGGCCTCGCCGTCGCCGACCGCCCCGGCCCCGTCCTGGCAGAAGCTCCACGCACACAGCACGGTCGCGCCGTCGAGGAGCGCGTAACGGGCGGAGCCGCCGGAGGGCTGGAAGGCCACGACGTGGTCCCCGGAGGGCTGTGAACCGCTCGCGCCGACCCCGGCCCCGACCACGGCGGTCGCGGTGGCGGTCTCTCCCCCGCCGCCGGAGCCGTCCTCACCGGCGCCCGCCGCGTCGTCCGAAGCCCCCGCGGCGGGCTCCTCGGAGGGCGACGGGTCCTCCCCGTCCTCCCGGACCGCCGCGCCGGAGCGGCGCTCGCCCCCGGAGGGTCCGTCGTCGCTCCCGGTCGCCTCCGCCGGACCGCCGTCGAACCAGGCCGCAAGGGGCAGCGAGTCCCAGTTGCCCGCCACGGCGGCGCCTCCGACGGCCGCCCCCGCGAGCAGGAACAGGGCCGCGGCGACGGCGAGCACGGACCACGCCCCGGAACGCCGTCCCCGGGAGGTCCTGCGGGGAACCGTGACCTCGCGCTCCTGCGGCATGTGCACACCGTGCCAGCCCGCGTGGAGCGTGGTGGCCACGGCGTCACCCGCCCCCTGCGGCCGGGTGACCGGGGTTCCGCCCAGGTTCGCCGCCGCCATCACCCCGGTCACGAGGGCCAGGGCTCCGGGCCTGCGCCCGGCGTCCTTGGACAGGGCCCGCCGGGCCAGGTCCGCGAGCGGCCCGGAGAAGCCCTCCATGTCGGGTTCCCCGCTCAGCACCCGGTGCGCGACGGCCGCCGGGTCGCCGCCGCCGAACGGGGGACGGCCGGTCGCCGCGTAGGCCACCAGGGCGCCCCAGGCGAAGACGTCGTCCGCGGTGCTGATCGGCTCGCCCCGGTAGTGGGCCGGGCTGATCCAGCCCGCCGACCCCAGCAGCGAACCGGTGCGGGTGAGCGCCGTCTGGTCCAGGGCCCGGGCGATGCCGAAGTCCAGGACCCTCGGGCCCTCGGGGGACAGGATGATGTTGGCGGGCTTGAGGTCGCGGTGCACCACCCCGGAGGCGTGGATCTGCGCGAGCGCCTCGGCGATGCCGACGGCCAGGCCGTACTGGAGGCCCTCCGGCAGCGGCCCCCCGTTCTCCTTCAGGTACGCGGAGAGGGTGAGGCCGCGGATGAGCGGCGTGGCCAGCCACGGCTGCTCCCCGCGGGTGTCGGCGGCGAGCAGGGGGACCGCGCAGGCGCCGCCGACCCGCGAGAGCATCTCCACCTCGCGGGCGAAGCGGTCCCGGAACTCCGGGTCCGCCGCGTACTCGGGGTGGACGACCTTGACCGCGACGAGCTCGCCGTCGTCGGCGCGGGCCGCGTACACCACACCCATGCCCCCGGCGCCCAGCCTCTTGAGCGGCGTGTAGGGACCGACCGAGGCGGGGTCCTGGGGCAGCAGGTTCGTGGCCGTCGCCGGAAGCGACGCGGAGGGGCGTGCGGGAGACATGGTGGCTCACAGGTGAGGGTGCGTGGGGCCGGGATCGACGCTTCGGAGGCAGGGGGCGTCGGAGAATCAACCGGACAAGGCATCTTAGCGCCGCGCCCGGAGCGGCGGTACGGCAGGGCGTTCCCACCTGCGAGAAGAGTCCTGTGACCGGGGCCGACCGGGCCGCAGGGCGCGGGGCGGTCCAGGGCCCGTACGTCGCACGGCGCCCTTTCGGCCGGTCCTGGCGCCGTGTTAGCATCCCGCCCGTCTCGAAGGCCGGTACCGTCTCCCGGACCGGTCGCAGAGCCGCCTGCTCTCCCTGCTCCGTTGAGCGCCTGACGCACATCGACGACTTCGCAACAGGAGAAACCCGGCATGGCCACACGCAAAGAGATCAAGGACGAGCTGAAGAGAATCCAGGAGCAGAACGCGCCCACCTCCCTGGCCGCGCACCTCAAACGCTCCGTGAAGTCCGTCGGGCAGAGCGACCTGGGCAGCAGCGGGGCGAGGGCGAGCAGGAGCCAGAAGTCCGGCAGGCTGTCCCGCAAGAAGGGCAAGAGCGCATAAACGCCCGTCGGGCCTGAACGGCGCGGGCCCGGTGGGGAAACGCCCCGTCCCGGCCCGCGTACGCTCGCTTCCGGGTGAACAGGCCGTGCACTAGGCTCACCCACGCACCACCGGGGCTCACAGGGCGCATCCTCGCCCCGTCCCGCCCCCTCTCCCTGCTCCCGTCGGACGGGCCGGTGGTGTTCCGCCGTGCCACCCCTCCCCAGGTCCCCGTGACGCCGGGGGCGGAGAACGGAGGGCACGGGCTCCACCAGGAGGGACGCCATGAGAAGGACCAGCCGCCGCGAACCGCCGCCGCCGTTCCCTGGCATGCGCGACCTGACGACGCTGTACTGCGGCAGGAGCGCACTCCTCTACCGCGCCGAACGCGAGTCCGACCGCGCCCCGGTCGTGGTCAAACTGCTGGGGCGGGGTCCCGGCACGGCCGGGCCCGACGAGGCCGGTCTCTGGGACCGGCTCACCCCCGTGCCCGGTGTCCAGCCGCTCCTGTCCTCGGGAGTCACCGGGGCGGGCCGCGCGTTCGCCGTGACGGAGTACCGCGGTGAGGGCGACTACGCCCGCGCCCTGGCCGAGGACGGGCCGCTCGCGGTGGACGAGGTCCTCACCGTCGGCCGGACCGTGGCGCGGGCTCTGGAGGGCATGCACGAGCTCGGCCTGCTCCACCACGCGGTGACCCCGGCCAACATCCTCCGCGGGGCGTCCGGGCCGACCCTGACGGACTTCGGCTCGACCCTGCCCCTGGACCACCCGTTCCCGCCCGTGTACTACACGCGGGCGGCCCTGGACCACGCCCCTCCCGAGGAGGTCGCCGGTTCCCGTCCCACCCCCGCGTCGGACGTGTACCGGCTGGCCTCGACCCTCTGGACCCTCCTGGCCGGGCACGCCCCGTTCGCCGGTCCGGGGCAGGAGGAGACCGGCCCGCGGGAGTACCGCTCCCGGCTGCTGTCGGGCACGCCGCCTGAGATGGACCGCGAGGACGTCCCGGACCGGCTGCGCGCCGTCCTCCTCCGGGCGCTGGCCACCGAACCCGGGCGGCGGACGCCGACCGCCGCGGAGTTCGGCCGGGCTCTGGAGCCGGGGCCGGTCGCACAGGACGTTCCTGACACGGACCTGGACCGGACCGCCGCCGCTGCGGGGTCCGCGGACGACGGGCCCGAGGCGTCGGCGGCCGAGTCCGAGGCAACGGTCGCGCCCGTCCCCCTCGCGGCGGCAGCGCTTCCCGCGGAGGCGGGCACAGGGGCGAGCGCGGACCCGGCCTCGGACGACGCCGGGGCGGAAGAGGCCGAACCGGAGACCGCGACCGGGACGACCGAACCGGAGTCCGGTGCGGAAGGGACGGTGAACGGGTCGGAGGTCTTCGCCGAGGAGACCGTCGAACCCGACGAGGACACCGGCCACGGCCCGGACGACGACGGGTACACCGACGGCGCCTGGTACGACGACGATGACGAGGACGGCGCCTGGTACGAGGTCGACGACGTCCTGGGCGAACACGGGGACGGCGAGGCCCCGGACGACGCCGGGGAACCGTCGTCGGCGGACAGCGGACCCGAGTCGGACGCACCCCTCGCGGCGGACAGCCCCTCCGGGACGCACGAGGCGGTCCCGGACCCGGCGGCCGGACCGGGGGAGACCGGCGAGCCGGTTGCGGCGGCCGACCCGGGCGACGGGCTCCCGGACGGTTCCGAGGTGCACGAGGCGGCCCCGACCGACCCCCCGGCGCCGGTCGCGTCCTCCACGACCGGGCCCCCGCCCCGCACCTCCTCGCCACCGGTTCCCGACCGCGACGAGCCGCACTCGGACGCGGGGGCCGGGGGCCCGGCGTCCGTCCCCCTCGACTCGTCCCCCCTTTCCGCTCCCACCCCGGTCCTCGGCCCCGGACGCGTCGGGGAGGCCACCGGGGGCCCGCTCCCGGGCAGCCGTCCGCCGTCGGCGGAGAGGACCGCCCCCTCCCCCTTCTCCTTCGAGGCCATCACACGCGGGGCGGAACCGCTGACCAACCGGTCCGCACCGCCGGCCCACGCGTGGAGCGCCCCGAGCGCGCCCCGGACCGCCGACGCCGGCTCCGCCTGGACCGACGAGCGGCACGCGCCCGCGAACGCCACGGCGTGGGCCCCGGCCCCTCAGCCGGAGCGCCACCGCACGGCGGTGCTCCTCCCCGTCCTGATCGGCCTCGTCCTGGTCACGGTCGTGGCCGTCGGCGCGCTCCTGGTCACCGGCCGGGACTCCGGCGCCCCCTCCGCGGAGGCGCCTGCTCCGGCCGGGGGCGGAGGGGCCGCTCCGGAGGTTCCCGGGGGCGCCGCGGGAGGGGACGGGCCCGCGGAGGAGGCGGACCCGTCGGCCATCGCCCCGACGGGGGTGGAGGTCGCCGACGACCTCGTGGGCGTCTCGCTGTCCTGGACGGACAACACCGGCGGCTCCGCCCCGCACTTCGTGGTCGGCGGTCCTGTCGGGGCCCGCACCACGTCGATGGCGAACGTCCCGGCCGGGGCCTCCACCGTCGATGTCAGCGGCCTCAACCCCGAGGTCGAGTACTGCTTCCGGGTCGTCGCCGTCCGGTCCACGGACGTCATGGCTCCCTCGGAGGAGGTCTGCACCGACCGGGGCGCGGCGGGCGGCTGACCCCTCCCCCGGTTCTGCCGACGGAGGCGGTCCGCTCCGTGGGGACCGGGCCACCGCTCAGGCCCCGGCCCGGCCGCGCGCCGCCCTGATCGCGGCGTGCGCCGCCGGGACGGCCGGACAAGGCGGCGGACGGACCGGGACGGCCGGACACGGGGCGTCGACACCATTGTCCATAGGTGAGACGAAAACTTATCCATTCATATTCAACGGAGTCGCCGCTCCCCTTCCTCGCCTGTCGGCCGCAGAAACAGAAGCATTCCGCTCCTGCTTCCGGCGCGAAATCCCGGCGCCCGTGGCACGGAACGGCGAGTCGGCGGGGACCGCTCTCCCCCGCCGACGTTCCGCACACGGGACGGCACCTACCGCACCCGCCGCCGACCTCCCGGCCCCGGAATTTCTGAATTCAACTGACTGTGATGCAAGTCACACAACGAGCCCACCTGGGAAACCCTACGCTTGGACCCCGTGAGCCACAGAAGCCCAGACCAAGGATAAAGAGCGGAGATCCTTTCGTGCCCACCGGATCTTTCATGAGCCTCCTCCCGATTCCTCTGCAACTCATGCTCTGGTCCTACACGATCATCGCGGGGATGGGCCTCATGCTCAGCTATTCCATTCGAGCACGCCTGAACATCAACAACACGAAGAGCGAACGACTGCTCCAGAGCGGACCTCTTCCGGGCGAGGAGAATCAGAACTTCCCGTCGACGAAGGAGAAGATCGGCGATCTGAACATCGCGTCCAGGGAGGAACTGAACGCGCTCGACATCCGGATCGCCGACCTCCGTGACAGCCTGCGTCCGACCCAGGAGGAGACCCGCCAGATGGGGGTCCACGGCGACAGGGCCAAGAGCCTCGCCACCTTTCTCGACGGGACCTCGAAAAGGTATGACGGACTGCTCAAGGACTCGCGCCTGGCCCTGAAGGCCCTGGGGGTGGACGGCGACAAGGAGTCCACGAGCACCCCGGAAGGCGCCGCGACACCGTCGGCCGGACAGGCGAGGGCCCGCCCGTCCGGTTTGGTCGTCGTGCGCAGCGAACGGAGAAACCGCCCCCCGAACAGGAGCACCGGCCCCTCCCTCTAGGAATGTCGTGACCACCGCAATTCCGAAGAAAAGGTTCTTACCATGATCGATGAGCGGGTGCTGGCCGTCGCCGGCGTCGCGGTTCTCATCCTGATCGCCCAAGGCCTGATCCACCTCTTCCTGACCGCGGCCGGGGTGTACCTGTCCGACCGCACCCCGTCGGAGCCGGATTCATCCGACGAGCGGAGGACTCTGCTGGAGTACCGGTCCCTCCTCCGCGAGAGGTTCCACCGCCTCTTCGCCGGGGACGGCGGACCCCCCGGTGACGGGCCCGTTCCCGGGAGCGCGCCAGGAGACCGGCCGACCGCGCCGGGGGAACAGGACGCACGGCTCACGGAGGCCAGGGCCCGGGCCGCGCTCGTCAGGGACCGTCCGGCCCCCTCGCGGCCCGGCTTCCAGGCCGGCGTGCTGACACGGCCCGCCCTGGTGCTCCTGATCGCCCTGTCCGCCGTATTCAACTGGTAGCAGCGAGGAACACGCATGGTACCCATTCTGGTCGCCTCCATCCTCACGGCCGCTTTCAGCGGACTCATGTGGGGAATCTCGACACAGATCAGAGACGCCATCAAGAGTGCGAGGGTCAAACAGAGGGGCAACCACCTCAAGGCCAAGATGAGCGCGTCGGACAAGACGAAGAAGCTGGCAGAAATCGATGACCTGCAGCGGGAACCCGAGATCCAGCGCGATAAACGGGTCGAAATCCTCGACAACCAGGCCATCAATGTCAACAGCGCCAACCTTCATGCGAACGAGGCGTCACGCAAGCGGGACGAATTCCTTCCCCTGGCCGAACTCATGGAGAAATCGGGGGCCCTCACCATCGGTTTCGTCCTCACCGACAAGGGGACCGCGGCCGACGCGGACCGCGGGCTGATCGCCACAGCCATCGGCGAGCGCGCCGCGCTGGCCGCCGCGGGGGAGGACACCACCGAGGCCACCCGGGAACTGCGGAAGAAAGCCTCCTCAGGGCTCGTGGTGGAACAGTACGAGGTGAAACCGGACAACCCCCTCTCCGGCGTGGATCTGGCCACGCTCGAAAGGCTCGTCAAGGAGGGGAACCACCTCAACTCCTTCGTCGAGGACGCCCTGCGGGAAGGCCTGGAGATCCGCCCCGGCAAGGTCGCCAAGGCCCGGACGGAGCACGGTTTCGCGAACCCCGACAGCACGAGCGCCCTGCCTCCCCTCTTCCTGGCCGAGCTCGGTCCCGGGCGGGGCATCTCCACCGCGCTCCAGAACAGGTCGGGCCAGGCTCCCGCGCCCCGTACCGCGCCCGCGTCCGGCAACCGCCCGCAGCCCCCCTCGCCCGGCCGGGCCACGGGTTCCTAGACAGGTTGGGTGACAACGATGGTTCTCGTTCTCTGCTTCTTCGCCGGGGCGTTCGTCTTCTCGACGTCCCTGCGCAGGGTCATGGAGCACCAGCTCGACGCACCGCGCATGAACACCGCTCTCGCCGCGGAGCACGAGCGGGCCCGTACGGAACTGGCCGGGTTGGAACGCGTGGACGCCCTGTTGGACGCGTGGGAGGAGCGGCGCCCGGGCCCGGGAGGGGAGTCGGCCGCCGAGGAGCGGAAGCGGATCGACGCGGCGTTCTCCTCCGTCCGCGCCGAGGCCGAACGCGCGGCCGAGGCCGTCCGGGGGGAGCTTCCGCGCAAGGAGCGGTTGAGGTCCTTCGCGCGGGTGGCCGACATCGTCCTCGTCGTGGCCGGGGCGGCGCTGATGGTGGTCAGCCCGGTCCTCGGGGTCTCCATGGTCCTCTGACGGAGTCGTACCCGGCGTGTGCGCACAGGCCGGCAGGCGTCCGGGGCCGCCCGGAGAGGGCGCCGACAGGACGGAGGGGACCCGCCGCAGGTGTGGGCGGGTCCCCTCCCCGGTACGTCACCGTGCTCGGGCGGCGGTCACCACTCGTCCTCGAACCAGCCCTCGGGGGACGGGTCGGCGGGGAGGGGGCGCGGGTCCTGGTGGCGGCGCGAGGTGCACTCGCGGAACGGCCCGTTGTCCCCGAGGAGGATGCCCATCTGGAAGTCGAGGTGGTCCCGGTACCAGACCGCCATCCCGGTGCCCGCCTCCCATCGCAGCACCTCCCAGGCATGCCACAGCGCCTGGAAGCGCGACACCGCCTCGGCGTGCCGCCACCACTCCTTGCACCAGCGGAACTGGCCGCCCTCGGGTCGGACGTAGACCGGGAGGAAGCGCAGCCGCACGAACTCCTCGACGTTCTTGAACACCGGTTCCGGCGCGGGCTCTCCGTCGTCCCCCTCGCCGCCGTCGACCCCGGCGACGGCCGAGGTGACGTCCGGGGCCTCGGCGGTGAGGCCCCCGCCGGCGGACGGGGTCTCCCGGGGCTCCTCCTCCAGGAGGTCCGCTGCGTGGTCGTGGGGTTCGGTGCTCATGGTCGGCGCCGTCCTTCTTCGCGTTCGTGGTCGTGTCGGGGACCGTGGGGCCGTTCGGGGTCGCAGGGGCGGTCGGGCCGCTACGGGTCACCGCGCGCGGGCGGTCCGGGTGTGCGCGGTGGTGGTGGAGCGGCGCCTGCGCTGCCTCTCGTGCACGGCGGTCAGTCTCCCGACCGCGCGTTCCCGCTGGGCGCGTTGCGCGGGGAGCCCGCGCGGCGAGTCGCCGGCGGCGGCACGGGCCGCCTCGCCCCGCCTGTAGAGCGCGGCCTGCGCGCGGGTCCGGGCGAGCTCGGTGCGCTTCTCCCGGCGCTCACCCTGCTCGGCCGCACGGGCCTCGGAGCCGCGTGCCCCGGGACCGCGGCCCGGCGCGATCCCCTCCCCGTCCCGCGCCCCGAGGTCGCGTACCCCGTCCGGACGGAGGACGGCGCCCCCGTTCTCGTCCCGCGCCCGGCCCAGCTGAGCACTGGTCACGGGGAGCCGGGAGTCACCCAGGACCAGGGCCGGGCCCAGGGCCCTGGTGGCGTCGTGCGCGCGCAGGTCCGCCTTGACCGCGTTGCCCGCGGCGACGGAACCGGCCCGGTCCGGCAGGCTGTTCACCGGGTAGCCGCGGGCCCGGTCGAGCGTGTCGAGCAGGGCGTCCCCCTGCGGGAAGGCGTCCGCCGCGCCCCCGGACACGCGTGCCCGCGCCTTCTCCAGGTTCCTGTCGTGGTCCTCGCCGAACCCGGGGAGGCTCTTGTTGGCGGCCGCGCCGGCGCGCACGTCGGCCAGGACGGTGACCGGGACCCTGCCGTCGAGGACGGCCGCGGACAGCGACTCGGCGTCGTCGCGGAGCTTGTTCAGGTCGGCCCGGCTGTCCTTGAACCAGGGGACCGCCTTGGCCCAGTACTCCTCCATGGTCTCCAGCGGACGCCCGTCGGCCTGCGGCGAGGCGCCCGCCATGACGGAGTTGGCGTCGATCCGGGAGGACGCGGTGCTGCCCGTGTGGTTCGGGTCCCGCAGCATGTGCCGTTCCATGGACTCCGCGAGCTGCGGGTGTTTCTCCGCCAGCTCGGCGAAGAACCTCTCCTGCGCCTCCCGCGCCCCGGGCTCGTTGGAGTTCGCCGCGCTCAGCCAGTGCAGCGCGAGCTCACGGGGGTTCATCCTGCCCGTGTCCAGGGTCTCGTCGAGCCCGCGCCGCCACAGGTGCTCCGGAGGCGTGTCCGGGTCCGGCCCCTGGCCCCGCATGCCGGCCCGCAGGGCCTGCTCGATCCGCCCGGTGCGGTAGTCGGCGCGAAGCACCGCGTCCACGTCCTGGAGCACCGTGTTCCGCTGGACCTCGCGGACCCGCTGGACGTCGGCGCCCAGGACGTCGGCGACCAGGCGCGCGTCGGCCCGGCGGATGAGGCCGAGGCCGCCCATCGCGACCCCGGGCGAGTACCCGACGTGCTCCTCCGCGAAGAACTGCTCCCCCCTGCTCTGCCTGCTCCGCTTCCTCAGGAAGTGGTACAGGGAGCCCCTGGCGAGGGCCCCCGAGTTGCTGATCCCGCCGGGGCCGACGGAGGAGCCGATCGCGGCGAGGAACAGGGCCTCGCGGATGTCCGCGTCACCGCCGCCGCCGGACCCCGCGCCCGAGGACGCGAGGAGTTCGGCGAGCCGCGCGCGGTTGCGGCGCAGCTCGTCGGCCTTCTTCCCGCTGATCTGGCCCTTCGGCCGCTTCGGGCTCATACGGTCCTCCTGTCGGGTCCGGTCACGGGGTCGCCCTGCCGTTCTGCCCGGTCCTGAGCCCTCTCCGGACGTGGCGGGGCGCGGCGGCGGGGCGGGCCTGCCCGGCGCTCGCGCTCCGGAGGGCACGGGTCCTCAGAGCGGCCCTGGCGTTCCGTCCACCGGCGGAAGACGCGGCGGAGGAGGGGGCGGGAGGCGCCGACGCGTTGCGGGCGCTGTTCGCGGAGGCGTTCGGCAGGTTCCGGCTCGCGGGGTCGGCCGCGGCCATGCGCTCGTTGAACCGGCGCCGCTGGACGGTCGCCTTGGCCCCGTTCCAGCGGAGGAGCTGCTTGGCGTCGTCCTTCGGGGTCCCCCTCCTGGCGTGGCCCTTGAGATCGTTCACACGTTCGTCGACCTGTCCGACGTAGGTGTCGTGGGCGGCCTGCGCCGCGTCGACGGCGCGGCGTCCCCGGTCCTCGGCCCTGCTCACCAGCCCGTCACGCCTCTGCTCGGCCGTACGCACCAGGGCGTCGCCCTGCCGCCGGGCGTCCGCCACCCGTGCCGCTCCGGCCGCGTCCGTCCTGCGGACGTCCGCGTCGCCGGCCCTCACCGCAGCGGCGATCGCCCGGTTGCCCTGTGCCGTGGCCCTGGCCGTCCGGCTCGTGCGCCGGTCCTCCGCAGCCCGGACGAGCGCGTCCCCCCGGCGCCCGGCGTCCCTCTCGGCGACGGCGCCCCTTCCGGACGCGGCGTCGACCAGCTCCCGCCGCCGCCCCTTCGCCCGTTCGACGTCGGCGTCCGCGGACGCCCTGACACGCGCAGTCACGCGGTCGACCCGTTGGCGGGCGCCGGTGACCCGCGCGTTCCTCCTGTCCCGGGCGGCCCCCAGCTCCGCCGCGGCCCGTGCCCCGGCCCGGTCGACCGTCCGATCGCGTGCCTGCTCCGCGGCTTGCACCATGCCCTCGCCCCGGGCCCTCGCGTTCGCCACGTACGCCTCCGCCCGCCGCCGGGCGCCCTCCAGGGCCCGGCCCGCGCTGATCCTGGCGAGCACGGCCCTCGCCCTGCGCGCCGCCACCCGCGTGCGGATCGGGATGCGGCCCCTGCGGACGCGCCACCGGACGAAGGCCGCGACGAGCCCCGCCACCGGGCGGAGCACCGCCATCGCGAGGCCCAGCACCGCCTGGAGGAGCGCCTGGAAGATCCGCACCAGGTAGTCCAGGACCCACGCGGCGAACCTCGTGACGGAGGAGAGCGCGGCCTGGGTCTCCGACGCCACGTCGCCGGCCCCGCTCGCGCTCTGGGGCGCGTCCGGCGGGCCGGCCGACATGTTCCGCCGGTCGTGGGCGGTGTGCTGCCTGGCGGCGGGCTCGTTCCCCACCCGGGGAGGGGGCGGTTCAGCGGTGGCTGTCGGGGAGGCCATGGTCCCGCTCCTTACCGGTCGGTGCTGCTGGGTCGCGGGTCACGGTGCGCGCGGCGGAGGGTGTGCGCTCAGGCACCCGTCCCCCTCCCGCGCCGTTCCGTCGGGCCCCGTCGTCGTGCCGCGGGCCGGACGGCGGTCCTGTCGGCGGCGGCCCGGGGCGCCCTCCCGGACCGGTCGTGCAGCTCGGTCCGGGGAAGCGGCGCGGAGGCGTCCGCCGCGCGGGCTCCCGGGGCGGACGCGCCAGGGGGCACGAGGGGGTCCCCCTCCTCCCGGGCGGGGGCCGGGCGCACGAGCCCCTCCTTCTGGTCGAGGAGGGTGAGGAACCCCGTGAGCGCCCTCTCCCCCCGGTCCCTGTCCGTCCGGAGAGCGGAGTGGAGGTCGGCCGCGGCTCCCCGACGACCGGTCCTCCACCCGAGTTCGAGGTCGGTGATCCTGTTCCGGTTCCTGGAGAGGTCGAGCGAGAAGTAGGTGTGCGCCTTCTCGACCTCCGCGATCACCTGGCCGCTCAGGTCCCGGGCTGCCCCCGCGGCGGCCCCGCCACTCGGCCCCACGGCCTTCTGGTACTCCACGGCGGCGGCGCAGACCTCGGCGCACCGCTGCTTCGCCTTCTCCCGGTGGGCGTCGATCTCGTCCAGCCGGTTCGCGATGTCCCGCTGGAGGGGGGTGAGGGAGTGCGGCAACAGCGTGTTCAGCACCCTGGTCCTGCGACTGGTCTCCGCCATGGTCCTTCTCCTCGTCCTCGCCGACCGGGTCGGGCGCGTCGGTCGCCGACGCCTTTTCACGCGCCCCGGGGTGCGTCGTACCTCGCACGGGCCCCGGCGGTGATCAGCTCCTCGGCGTCCTTGATCGCCGCGGTGACCAGCCTGGCCCTGTCGGTCCTGTACCAGGGGCGCATGCGCAGGATCGTGGGCCGGGCGGCCGTGGCGAAGAGCAGGCACTCGCCCTTGTCGATCTGGCGGATGTCGGACCCCTGCATGATCTCCTGCCTGCGGAGCTGCACGGAGTGGTTGCCCTTGCCCTCCCCGTAGCTGAACGACGTGGTGGAGACGTCGTGCTGGCCGATCAGCTTGGACAGGGCGTCCACGATCTTGTGGTCGTCCAGCCCGGCGCCGAACACCTTCACCGTCGCCGCGGACCACATCGCCTCCATGCCGTTCTCGGTCCAGACGCGCACGCCCTGCCGGTAGCTCTGGAGGATGGTGACCGGGACGATGCCGCGGGACCCCAGGTGGGAGTACATGTCGGGGAGGTCCGCGATCTTGCAGATGTTCGCGGCCTCGTCCAGGACGGCCACCAGGGGCGGGTCGAGCCGCCCGCCCTGCGCCTCGGAGGCCTCCTCCCCCGCCAGGAAGATCGCGTCGGTCAGGGCCGCGATGAGCGGCGCGGAGGCGGCGCGTGACTTGCTGAGGAGATGGAGCGTCTGCTTGCTGGTGACGAACGACCGCGGCTCGAACTCGGGGAGCGGCCGGTCCCCCGGAGGGGTCACCCACTCCATGATCCGGGGGTCGTCGAGGCAGCGCGCGGCCGTGCGGGCCGTGGTGTAGATGCCGTCACGGGTCTCCGCGACGATGTTCTGGGTCTCGCGCAGGGCCTCGGCGTAGGCGGTGAAGCCGTGCTCGAAGAGGACGTCCACCGGCTGCGGGAGCTTGGTGTCGTGCAGCCACTCCCCGACCGTGGACAGCGACCTGCCCGAGAGCGCGGCGGCGAGGATGAGCTGGGAGAGGAGCGCGCGGGCCGCGGGGCCCCACATGTCCTTCTTCGAGTCGTCGTCGATGGTGAGGACGAAGTGCCCGGCGAGGCGGTAGGCCTCCTCGACGCCGCGGACGTCGGTGAGGGGGTTCCACCAGAACTCCTGGCCCTGGTGGGTGACCTGCTGGGGGTCGAACAGCCACACGCGCTCGCCGGTCGTGTGCTCGCGGATCCGCGCGGTGGCCGACCACACGTCGGCCTTGTTGCTCGTGGCCAGCGCCGGTCCGGGCGCGTCCAGGACGTAGGGGATGGCCATCGCGGTGGTCTTGCCCGCGCGGGGGGCCATGAAGGCCAGGACGGTGTCCTCCCACGACGCGAAGAGCCGGGCGCCCGTCCGGTTCCCGTCGCCGCGCATGTCGCCGATGGTGAGGCCCACGTCCGCGTCCTTGAGCCCCCTGCCCCTGCGTCCGGCCAGCGATGTCCTGCGCAGCCGCACCGCCTTGTCGGCGGCCTCGGGCCGGGCCAGCTCCGCGACCGTCTCGTTGTCCTTGTTGAGTGCGCCGATCGCGTCCGGCTGCCCGTACAGGGCGTTCCGGACCCGGTGGAGGACCCACCAGAGGAGCGCCGCCGACAGTGCGGCGAAGACGCCGAACAGCAGGACGACGGGGAGGGTCGGCGTACCCGGCCAGACCGTGCCGGTGTCCCAGACGACCAGGGAGACGACCCACGCCATGCCGAACCCGCCGACGGTCCCGCCGGTCAGGGAGGCGACGATCCGCGCCGCCAGCCAGAAGAGGAAGAAGAGTCCCACCGTGCCCCAGAGGGCGATCAGCACCAGCAGGGGCGGCGCCCCCGCGGCGGCGGCCCCGCCCTTCACCTGGTACTTCGGGCGTTCACGTGACATGGTCGTCCTCACTCCCTCCGGATGGCCTGGTCCGTGTCGTACAGGGTGAGTTCGTCACGGGTGAGCGTCATCTGCACCGGGATGCCGAGCCGCTCGGCGCCGGTCTTGATCAGGTACTTGCCGCGCCCGGGGTGGCGTGCGCCCGGCTGCCAGGAGTCCGGTGAGGACCAGGACGCCACCAGCCCCTGCTCGGGGCCGGTCATCGGGGTGATCCGGTTGACGGAGGCCAGCTCGCGCGGCGGTAGTCCGGCGAGGACGGTGATCGCGGAGCGGTCCACGAAGCCCCGGGCCTTGGCCCGGTCCTCCTCGGTGGCCAGCGCCTCCAGGTCGCCGAGGGAGTGCGTCACCATGACGGACGCCATGCCCTTGGAGCGGTTGAGCCGGGTGAGGGAGTCGGCGAACTCCACCAGGCCGGGGGCCCCGCGCAGGGCCCGCCACAGCTCGTCCATCACGCCGATGTAGGACCGGCGACGGATGAGGCCGTGTTCGGCGAGCACGGCCGCGGCGTCGACCATCCCGAAGCCGTAGCTCCACGTGCACAGCATCGCCGCGGTCAGCAGCTTGTCGCCGGCGGCCCCCACGCGGGAGATGTCGACGCTGATCCCCGGCGCCTCCATGTCGAGCGGGCTCGTGGTCTCGCCGTCGAAGACCCCGGCCAGGGAGCCGGTGCACAGCAGGCGCAGGGTGAAGACGAGGTCGTCGACGCGCTTGTCGTACTGGTCCCTGGTGTCGGCGCGGGCGAACGACCGCAGGGACTCGGGCCCCTCCTCGACGACCTGGAGGACGTCGATGACGTTGGGCTGGCGCGTCCCGGCCAGCCGCTCGTCCAGGAGGTCGACCGCGGCGCCGAGGACGACCTCCTCGGCGTTGGCGATCCTGTCCTCGCGGACCAGCGTGCACAGGGCCATCAGCAGGGAGATGCGGCGGGAGCGCACCTCCCAGCGCAGCTTCTCCCGCTCCACCTCGGTGAGCCGGCCCATGACCCCGCCCAGGGGTCCCGCGTCGAGCGGGTTGATCCGGTCCAGCCCGCGCCCGATCCGCACGACCTGCCCGCCGAGGTGGCCGATCAGGTCGGTGTAGTCGGGCTTGGTGTCGCCGAGGATGATGGCCTGCGACCCGAAGGCCACCGCCCCGGTGACGAGGCGCTTGACGAACGTGGACTTGCCCGTGCCCGGCTGTCCCAGCACGAAGCACCCGGGGTTGGTGATCAGCCCCGCGCGCAGCCAGGCCATCGGGTCGAGGCAGACGACCTCCCCCGACAGCAGGTCGCGTCCGATCGGGGTGCCGATCGAGGGCGGCTTGCTGCTGGTGACGAACGGGAACAGTCCGCACGCCTGGGCGGTGGTGGCCTGGTACTCGACCGCGTTGGGGATGTTCGGCGAGGCGCCGCCGCCCCGGTGCCGCCAGCCGAGCAGGGGGGCGATGACCTCCCTGTCCCTCTCCGCCGACCGGTCCGGCCGCTCCGCCCTCTCCTTCTGCTCCTGCCTCTGCTTGAGGCGTTTGCGCTCCGCCCGCTGCTGGCGGCGCTCCTCGCGCCGGCTCTGCCGGTCCACGATCGCCATCGGTGCCCCCTTCTAACCCATACCGCGTTGGACGAGGAACGGCGGGCACACGCCGAGGGGCAGGGTCGTGGCGAACGCGACGTCCTGGCTCCCCCAGGCCCTGCGCAGCCGGATCCGGGAGGTCTCGGCCGCCGACTCGGTGTGCGCGACGGCCTGCTTGAGCCTCTGCTCGTCGTCGACGGTGGCCGTCGTGTACAGGCTCACCTGCACCAGCCCGGCCCCGCGCGTCTCCTCCTGGGCCGCCTGCCTGGCGTAGGCGAGGTCCTGGCTGTCCCTCGCGCTCACCCGGTGGCGGACCCGCCAGGACAGCTCGCTCTTGTACTGGGCCGCCGAGTTCTGGCTCTCCAGCGCACGCGCCGCCGCGGCCGCCGGCCAGGGCCGGAACAGCAGCGTGGTCCGCTTGGCCCAGCGGGTCGGGGAGAGGAGCTCGGCGAGCACCGTGCTCGTGACGTGGGTCCTCGGCGCCTCCTGCCAGATCCACGAGACGCTGGTGCCGCTGTCGTGGGTGTAGCGGTCGTGGTGCGCCTCGGCCTCGACGGGGGTCGCGTCCGTCCAGTCGAGCGTCCCGATGTCCTCGGGCGTCGAGTGGAGCAGGGTGCTGAGGTCGTTGAGGGCCGTCGGGTCGTAGGCGGTGCGCACCATGGCGACGAGCTGCTCGGGCGTCGCGCGCCCCAGCACGGACACCCCCGTGGTGGCGAGGCTCGACTCGATCTGGTTGAGGTAGCCGCTGATCTCCACGGCCGCCTGCATGCGGTCCTTGGGGGCCACCGGGAACTTGCGGGGGTCGTAGGTGATGCTGATCCGGGTCTCGACCTGGGCGCTCACCGTGGGGGCGCTCAGCACGAGGTCGCGCATGATCTTGCGGGCCGCCGCCGGGGACTTCGGGTCGATGTCCGCCTCGACGTTGGTGCGCAGCGCGCTCCCGGGGTCGGGGCGCGACTCGACGGTGACCGTGACCCACTGGACCCACGGCATGTAGCCGAGGGAGGCCAGCCACTGGTGCCAGCTCGCCACCCAGGTGTCGACGTCGGCCGGCTCGGCGAGCCACACGGAGTTGGACGAGACCAGGACCGTCGCGGTCATGTGTCCCAGCCGCCGGTTCCAGGCGAGGCCGAACCGCCCTCCCCTGCCGTCCTCGCAGGAGAGCAGGGAGACGGGGGCGAGGATGCCGGGCAGCTGGAAGGCCCGCGGGTGCTCCACCATGACGCCCGCGCGGTAGCGGGTGTGCCCGAGCACCTTGGCCCACCACCACCGCAGGCGGGTGAGCAGGAAGCTCAGCAGCGACTCCCCCTGGACCGGCACCGCGGCGAACACGAAGGCCACCGCCATGACGGGCAGGAGGTAGAGGGCGAGGCCGGGCGCGAACATGCCCGCCAGCATCAGGACGACCAGGCCTCCGAGGAGGACGAGCGTCGCGGTGAGGCCGAGCCCGAACAGCCCGATGCTGCGGCGGCGGCGCCACCCTCCGTACGTGCGGACCACTTAGACCATCCTTCCGTCGGCTCCGTCGGCGAACTGCGCCCCGGACGCGCCTTCCGGCGACACCGCTCCGGCGCCGCCCGGGTACCCGGCGCCCGAGGCGCCGCCCGACACGGCTCCGGTGTCGGCCGCCCCCGCGCCCGCGGGGGCGTCCCCGACCGCGCCGGGGTCGGAGCCGCCGTCACCGCCCGCGCCCGACGCCACCGTCTGGCTGTACCCCTGCTCCGAACCGCTGACGGTCGTGGAGCTGACCGACTCCGTCGCGCCCGCGGCGGCCACGGCGCCGCCGTCCTGCGCGCCGCCGCCCTCGGGGCCGCCCATGGCGCCGTCCACGCTCGCGGTCCCGTCCGCGCCGCCCGAGAGGCCGCCCGCGCCGCCCAGGGGACCGCCCGCACCGGCGCCGAGTCCGCCCTGCGTGCCCAGGGGGCCGGTGTCGACGGCGCCCGTGCCGGCCGCGCTCGCCGCCAACGCCGGGGACCCGCCCCCGGCGGGCTGTCCTGCGCCGCCCTCGTCGAGGTTGCGCGCCACTCCGGCGGCGCGCTCGTTGGCGCCGGCCGCAGCGGCGGCCTGGGCCCCGCCGTCGGCGGACGGGGCGTTGCCCGCGGAAGGGGAACCGGACGCCGACGAGGGAGACGCGTCGGCGCCGCTGCCGCTCCCTCCGCCGCCCCCGCCGCCCCCGCCGCCCCCGCCGCCGATGGAGCTGATGCCGCCCGCCGCGAGGGCCATCATCCAGACGCTGCCCGAGCTCATGAGCTTCATCAGGACGGGGAGGGCGCCGGTGGCCATGAGCATGACCGCCGCCCCCAGGAGGTACCTGGACAGGCCGCCCTCGGCATCGGTGTCCGTGGTCGCGATGAGGACGAGGCCGGACAGGTAGACGAGCAGCAGGAGCGGCTTGTACAGGAGGCAGGCGAAGAGCCAGCCGATGACCTTCGGGAAGATCTTCAGCCCGGGGACCAGGGAGCTCGCCGCGGCCAGGGGCAGGAGGCAGGCGAGCAGGTAGACGATCGACTTGAGCATCGCCAGGACGATCATCTGCGCGATGAGCCCGAGGATCACCGCGAGGCTGACCAGGTAGGTGACGGCCTCGCGCGCGGAGTCCTCCGCGAAGCCGAGGTCGTTGTCGCCGACGCCCACCCGCATGATGCTCGGGTAGACCTCCTGCGCCGCGACGAGGAAGCTGACCTGCCGCGACCCGTTGCCGTTCTCGTAGGGCGCCGAATACGTCCCGGTGTCCAGGATCATCTGGGTGAGGCCGCTGCTGAAGCCCGCCAGGACGTAGACGAAGAAGAGTCCGGCGAACGTGGTGATGATGACGGTGAGCAGGCCCCGGACCAGGTCCATCATGGGGTCGAGCCGACGGGTCCAGAGCAGGCGGATGGCCGCGAGCAGGATGCCCAGCGTGGCCAGGAACAGGATCAGCGGGTTGAAGACGTTCTGGAGCTGCAGCACGCCCTGGTCGACGACGAGCTGGTTGCTGCCGTACTCCCGCTGGAGGGGCGCCCCGCTGCCGCTGCTGATGAGCAGACCGAACATCCGCTCGATGATGCCCTGAAGGCTTTCCGTGATCCAGCTCGCCGTTGCCTCGTTCTCCATTCAAACACCCCCCTTTTCCGTCGTCCGAACGAATTCCCTTGCACAGGGCACTGCGCTATCCGACGTTGCAGTAATCGTCCCCGACTTGTTCCTCGCGCTTGTTACCGTTCGCCCACTCGGGAAATTCGGTGCAGATGTAGTACTTGTGCATGGCGGGCTCACCGCGCCCCGCGGCGGCGTACTCGCGCGGAACGTCGTCGAAGTGGTCGACCGGGTTGTCCGGGCACGAATCGCTCTGGTCCCACAGGGACGAGGGCAGGTTGGGGCAGTGGTACTCGGCCCAGATCCAGTCGCCGCCGTTCAGGAGGTCCATGCCGTCCCGGCCCGGGGTGCAGGGGGAACGCGTGTAGGTGTTCCCGTCGTGGAACCCGGGGTCGAAGCAGTAGTCGTAGCAGTCCGCCTTGCCGTCGCGCGTGCAGCGCTCGTCGTCTGCGCCGGTCAGCGGAACGGTGTCGTGCAACCGGTCCCACCCGTCCTCGTCGGGGCAGAGGACATCCCGGGTGTCGGGGTCCCGGAGGGCCCCCTCGCAACCGGCCGCCTCCCGCTCGGTTTCGTCCTGCTCGGCCGCGACCCCCTGGATGAGGGACCCGAGGTCGTCCTCGGTCTCGTGGTAGGAGCCCTGGAGCAGCGTCCCGGCGAGGGTTCCGGACGCGACCAGCAGAACGACCCCGAGGACCACCCAGGGGAGTTCCGCCATGCCGCGCGCGGCGATCCAGGGGTCGCCGGTGAAGTTGGCGTGGATCATGCGCCCGCCGATGATGATCAGCGCGAGGACGCCGACGACGGCCCCCGCCCAGGCGACATATCCCAGCACCTCGTTCCCCGACTGCTGGAACTGCGCCATCGCCACCGGGTTCCGCGCCGCGTCGGCGGCGAGGATCCGCTCGTACACCATTCCGCTCTCCCCCCGACCTCTCACGACCCGGTCCACTACCCGACGAGCGTGGTGACCACGGAAACGGCGACCAGCATCAGCGAGACGCCCATGACGGTCCACACCACGCCGCCGACGCCCTCGGCGGCCACCTCGGAGCGGCCCAGCTTGCCGGCGGCCATCTTCGCGGCCGAGTACAGGATGCCGATGACCCCGATCACGACGACGACGCCCTGGGCGATGTTGAGGAACCGCCCGATCGGGTCCCCGTCGGGGTCCTGGGTCCCCCCGACCCCCCAGTCCGGCATCCGCGGCCGGACGTCCCACGTCACCTCCGCGGGAAGGGCCGCGGCCAGGTGCGCCGCGTCCGCCGCCGCCGACAGGAGTTCCAGCGGCATCGTCAGCCGCCCGCGACGTTGGCGACCGCCAGGATGACCGGGATGGCGACGAGCATCAGGGAGATCCCCATGACCGTCCAGACCAGTCCGCCGACGCCGTCGGCGGCGAGGTCGGAGCGGCCGAACTTGCCGATGGCCATCTTGCCCGCGGCGAAGAGGATGCCGATGATGCCGATCACGACGATGATGCCCTGGCCCCAGCTGAACACCTGCTGGATCGGATCGTGTCCGTCCTCGAAGGCGGGCAGGTCCGGGTTGGTGTCCCAGCCGAAGGCGCCGTCCATCGGGACGGCGGCCATGTGGGCGACCAGGTCGTTGGTGGCGTTCAGAACGTCCATGCGTATCCAGTTCTCCTTACCCTGAGGCCTGACGCGCCAGGGTCTCGCTCGCCGCTGCGAGGCACGCGTTCCTGATCCGCTCCAGGGCCCGCCTCGCCCTCGCGGGAAGTTTCACCCGGTCCGCCTCGACCGCGTCCACGTAGCGCAGGGCCGGGACGAACGGGAAGCGGACGAGGAGGCCGACCCGGTCGCGCACCAGGCCCAGGCGCGCCGCGGACTCGGCGGGTTCGGGCCCGGAGCCGTCCGCCGCGACCACCAGCGCCGCGGGCCGGATGCCGTCGGCCTCCAGGACGTTGATGACCTCGGCGGCGCGGGCCGTCGAGGCGACGCTGTTCCGGGAGACGAGGACCAGGGGCCGTCCGAAGGCGCCGACACCGCCGCGGTCGGAGGAGTAGGCGCCGAGGTCCCAGGGGGTGTTCAGCAGCACGCGCAGCGTGGTGGTGCCCGCTCCGCCGTGGCAGCCGAGCACGACGGCCTCCCCGGCCCAGTCGGGCAGGGGCGGGCCCGCGGGTTCGCCCTGGTCCGTGCCGCCGGCCTGTCGCCTCCCCATGTGGTCCCCTCGTCCGTGTCGTGAAGGCGCCGCCTCCCCGGCGGGGTCGGCGCTCCCCGCGCGGCCGTGTTCCAGGACGCCGCGCCGGGCTGGGCGTCCGGGGCCCTGGGAGCGGTCGTCCGCCCTCGGATGCCTCCGGCAGTCCCGCCGCACCGGGGGGTTTCGCGTGACGACGCGAGAATGCGGTGGCGCCGTCGAACCGGGTTCGGGGGCCGAACAGCAGGCTATATATACCGCACCGAATCGAATCCGATCAAGTGACCGTTTTCATTCCTGCTACTTTGCGTGACCGGCCGGACATTGGAAACACTGGAAAGTGAACGAGGTCGACCTTATTTCACGAACGCAAAAGAGCCGACCCGCTCTTCTGCGTGATAAGCCTTGATCAATGCCATTGCTGCGCACCGCCGCCTCGGGGATCTCGACCTTTTTCCATAGGAGAACCCGCAGGTCTCCGGCCGAAACGTTATCGATTATCACCCTTCGTGACCCTTCTGTCGCACAGGCCCCATTGCGCTCCCGGTGCGCTCCCTGTACGCATGGGTGCATCTGTCCGCCCTCACGACTGGTGGGTACCCATGATCAGAACAGCGTGGCCGTCATGAGCGACTTCGCCGGCGGCTCGCGGGAGAAGACGATCGTGTTCGGGATCCTCGCCGTCCTGGTCGTCGTCCTGGTCGTCCTCGCACAGCAGCTGCTCTCCGGTCCGGACGACGGCGAGGCCGCGCCCCCGGCGGAGGCGTCCACCGGATCCGGGGGGAGCGGGGGCGGAGGAGAGCCCGTCGGCGACGTCATGGCGCTGATGCCGTACTCGGAGGCCGAACTGGAGGCCGGGGCGGAGACCGCCGCGGCCTTCGTCGCCGCCTACAGCGAGGTCGATCCCGGGGAGAGCGACGACGAGCGCCTCGCCCGCCTCTCCCCCCTGCTCTCCGAGGACTTCTTCGGTGCCGTCGAGGAGTTCGTCCTCAGCACGCCCAACAGCGGGGCCTCCCGGGGGACCCCGCGGCGCGTCACCGCGGAGGCGACGGCCACGGCGATCCGCAACGTCGGCTCAGGGTCGGTCATCGTCGAGGTGGAGGCGCGGTTCATGACGGAGACCGGAGACGACGGCGGGGCCGAGCCGGCGTCGTACGCGGTCACCGTGGTACCCGAGGGCGAGGGCTGGACGGTCTACGCCTTCCAGGACGCGGCGGTCGGGAACATCGCCGAGGAGGGCGCGTGACGGGCGCCTCCGGCGGCGCCGCCGGGGTCCTGTGGGAGCGGGCCCGCGCCTTCCTCCTCCCCCGGCGCGAACGCGGCGGGGACCGGGGCAGCGCGACCGCGCGCGTGGGCGGGGGCGTCACGGCGCTCGCGGTCATGGGGGGCATCGCCTACGCCGCCACCGTGTGCGGCCCTGCGGGCGGAGCCACGCCGAGCAGCGCCGACGGGGCCGGCTCGTCGGGGGGCGTCGTCCAGGCGTCCTCGAACACGTCGAGCGAGACGATCAGCATCAGCGCGCACGGGGAGCCGGGTTCCTCGCAGAAGTCCGTCCGCGTCGACATCCCCGACAACGTCCTCCGCGCGCACCGCATGGCGGCCGAGGCCTACGGCCTGCCCTGGGAGCTCATGGCCGCGATCGGCGCGATCGAGACCCAGAACGGCCAGTACGTCTCGACGGACCCGAACTGGCACTCCGGCCTCCGGGAGGGTGAGCGCAACCCCTACGGCGCCGCCGGGATCGTCCAGTTCGGCGTCCAGGACCTGCGGACCGGACAGGTCGGCGGCCGACTCGGCAGCGCGGGCAACTCGTGGGGCGGGAAGCCGAAGGAGCCGGTCGAGGACCGCCGCTTCCACTACGAGGTGGGCGAGATGCCGGGCAACCCGACCTACTTCGGGATCGACGGCAACGACGACGGCATGGTCAACGTCTGGGACCCGTGGGACAACATCGCCTCGGGGGCCTTCCGGATCGCCTACTACGCCGACCAGGCGGAGAAGAGGGGGTCGGGCTCCGTCTGCGGGAGCGGGCGGACGGACCTGACCCCGATCGAGTGCACGGTCTACAAGCACAACCCCGCCCGGTGGTACGTCGCGCAGGTGCTGGAGGTGGCCGAGTACTACAGCGGCTCCGGCCTCGCCCCGACGTCCCCGTCCCTCGAACTCCAACAGGCCTCCTCGACCCCGGGACAGGGGCGGGACTGCGAGGAGCAGGGCGGCAACGCGTCCCAGGCCGCGTTCCTGGGCGACGTCGGCGAGGAGCACCGCACCGCGGTGGAGTTCGCCAGACAGCAGATCGGCAAGCCCTACGTGTGGGGCGCCCGGGGGCCCGACTCCTACGACTGCTCGGGGCTCACCCAGGCCGCCTGGCGCGCGGCGGGGGTGACGATCCCCTGGGTGACGACGACGCAGTGGGATCCGGGCAACGCCGAGTACCGGGGAGGGACGGCCCGGCGCGTCCTGGAGGGGGACCTGGACATCTCCGTCCTCCAGCCCGGCGACCTCCTCCTCTTCCACACCAGTCCGAGGTACGCGAGCCCGTCGCACGTCGGCATCTACTCCGGCGGAGGCCGCATGATCCACGCCGCGAACCCCAGCAAGCCGATCGAGGAGGTGTCGATCGACTCCGGGTACTACCGCTCCTCCTTCGTGGGGGCGGTCCGGATCAGCCCCGACTCCTCGGGCGGCGAGGACAGCTTCGCGGCGTGACGGCCCGTCCCCGCGTTCCACGAACCCATCGAGAGGATGATCCACCATGGTCGCACCTGTCGTCGTCGCCCTCGGAGGCGCAGCCCTGCGTGCAGGGGCACAGAGGCTCGGCGGCGCCGTCGCCTCCCGTGGCGGGGCCTGGCTCGCCGGAAGGGGCGGCTGGAAGGGCCTGATGAAGGGGGCTGCCAAGGGCGCCGGGGCCTTCTCCCTCGGCGCCCTCAAGTTCGGGGCGAAGGCCGGGGTCCAGGGCCTCGGAGCCCTCGGCGGCCTGGCCATGGGCGCCGCCTCGGGCGTCATGGGCGCGGCCGGCGCCGCGGTGGGCGGCGCCACCGGCCTGCTCTCCGCCCTGGCGGGGGCCTTCGAGACCGCGGGCTCCGGGCAGAGCTACGGCATGTCCGGACCGATGCTGAGGGGAAAGGGCAGGGGCGCCACACCGCTCCATGCCTGACACCCCGCTCCCCCGGACCGCTCCCCCGGGAGCGGTCCGTCCCCTCGGTACCGGTTCGTGCGGTTCGGCCGCGATCGCGCTATCTTCACGCCGGTGAGCGCCTGCCCCGAGTGCTCCCGGCCCGCCTCCCCGCCGCCGTGAACGGCGGTGGCGCTCCACCCCCAGCACTTCACGCGGAAAGACGCCCTCTCCATGAACACCCACGTCTCTCCCCCCTCGGACGCCCCCCTGTCCTCCGACGACGCGGTCATCCGCGCCGACGAGTTCGACGGCATCGCCGCCTCCGTCGAGGCCGCGGTCCTGGGCAAGTCCGACGTCGTACGCCTAGCCCTGGTCGCGATGCTCACCCAGGGCCACATCCTGCTGGAGGACGTCCCCGGCACCGGGAAGACCACCCTGGCGCGCGCCATCGCCGCGAGCGCGAACGGCGACTGGCGGCGCATCCAGTTCACCCCGGACCTCCTGCCCTCCGACATCAGCGGCGTCACGATCTTCCACCAGGGGACCCGCGAGTTCGAGTTCCGTCCCGGTCCCGTGTTCGCCAACGTCGTCATCGCCGACGAGATCAACCGGGCCTCGCCCAAGACCCAGTCGGCCCTGCTGGAGGTCATGGAGGAGCGGGCGGTCACCGTGGACGGCGTCCGGCACGGCGTCCCCTCCCCCTTCCTCGTCGTGGCGACGCAGAACCCCGTGGAGATGTCGGGCACGTACCGCCTGCCCGAGGCCCAGCTGGACCGGTTCCTGATGCGCCTCACCCTCGGCTACGCCGACCCCGCCTCCGAGCTCGCGATCATCCGGGGAGACCGGCTCGTCACGCCCGAGGACCTGGAGCCGACCGTCGACGCCGAGCGGATGGCCGCCATGAGGCGCGACTCCCGGCGGGTGTTCGTCCACGACTCCGTCTACGAGTACGTGCTCCGGGTCGCCCACGCCACACGCGATCACCGGGAGCTGAGCGTGGGCCTGTCGACCAGGTCGACGGTGGCCATGGCGAGGACGGCCCGGATGCTCGCGCTCGTCTCGGGCCGGCCCTTCGTGGAGCCCGAGGACGTCAAGCTCCTGGCCCAGCCGGTCTGGGCCCACCGCCTGGTGCTGTCCCCGGAGGCCTCGGTCGGCGGGCGCACCGGGGCCGACGTCCTGGACGGGATCCTCCGTGAGACCCCCGCGCCGTCCCCGGGCGCGGCCGGGGTCCCGGCGGTCCGCTGATGCCGACCGTCCGGGGGTGGCTCGTCGCCGGGGCGGGCCTGGTCCTCCTCGCGGTGGGCGTGGTG
Organism: Nocardiopsis tropica; assembly: GCF_042660575.1. Taxonomy (NCBI): domain Bacteria; kingdom Bacillati; phylum Actinomycetota; class Actinomycetes; order Streptosporangiales; family Nocardiopsidaceae; genus Nocardiopsis; species Nocardiopsis tropica. The sequence continues at coordinate 61,534 of NZ_JBHSUF010000012.1, read as the reverse complement.
TCCCAGTACCAGGAACTGGCGCTGCTCGGCGGCGTGGCCGTGACCGCGGTCGCCGCGGCGTCGCTCGCGGTGGGGCGTCCGGCCGCCGTGGCGGTCCGGCGCTCGCTCCCCTCCCCGCGCACCTCGCCGGGGTCCGCCCTGCGCGTGCGCCTGGAGATGCGCAACCCCGGCCGGCGCTCCGTCGGCGTGGTCGAGCCCGTGCGCGGTCACGGGGGCGAGCGGCCGGTCCGGCTGCCGTCCCTGGGAGCGCGTGCCGCGGGCGGGGCCGAGTACCGCGTCCTGGCGGCCCGGCGCGGGGTGGTCTCCCTCGGCCCCCTCCGGGTCGGGCGCGCGGACCCGCTGGGGCTCGCCGCGGTGTACCGGGAGTCCGGCGGCGCCGACCGGGTGTGGGTCCATCCCCGGTGGGAGCGCCTGCGCACCGTCCCGGCCGGCCGGGTGGCCGACCCGGAGGGCACGGCCGACGGCGCCCCGGCGGGCGCGCAGACCTTCCACTCGCTGCGCGACTACGTGCCCGGCGACGACCTGCGGCTGGTCCACTGGCGCAGCTCCGCGCGGCTGGACAAGCTCGTCGTGCGCGAGTACATCGACACCTCGCAGCCGCGCCTCCACGTCATCGTCGACGACCGGCCCACGGCCGGGGGCGAGGACCGGCTGGACGAGGTGGCGAGCGCGGCCGCCTCGGTGCTGGCGACCGGGGTGCAGGCGTCGCTCCACTGCGAGGTGAGCCTGGTGAGCGGTCGGGGGCGCGACAGCACCGGAGGGCTCCCCCCGCTGCTCGACCTCCTGGCCGAGGCGCGTCCGACGCCGGACGCCGACCTCCCGCAGGCCCTCCGCCTGGCCCGGACCCGGCCCTCCGGGGACACGGCCGTCCTGGTGAGCGGCGCGCTCACCACCACCGACCTGCGGTCCTTCGGAGAGCTCGGACACCACTACTCGGCCCTGGTCGCCGTGACCGTCGGCACGGAGGACCGGCCCAGCGCCCCCGCTCCGGTCACCCTGCTCGCCGCCGGCGACGCGGCGGGGTTCGTCGAACGCTGGAACGAGACGTCATGGCCACGCTGACCCCGCCGCGCCCCCCGGAGACCGCGCCCGCCCCCGGTCGGGGGCCCGGCACTCCGCTCCGCGCCGCCCTGGCCCCCGTCGGGCTGGTCATGGCCGCCGCGGCGGGGGGCGTCGCCCTCGCGCCCGGTTACGCCTCCCCGGCGCCGGTCTACGCGGTGCTGCCGCTCTGCGCCCTGCTCTCCGTCGCCGTGACCCTGGCGGCGCGGGCCCGGCTGTCCCCGCTCGCCGGGATCCTCGTCGGTCTCCCCCTGCCCCTGGCGGGCGTGGTGGTGTGCGCGGCCCGGCTGCCCGGCCAGGGGACGGGCGTGCTGGGAGGGACGGTGGAGGCCCTCCTCCACTCCGGGGCGCGCATCCTGACGAGTGCGGCGCCCACCCCCCTGAACGCGGACACCCTGACGCTGCCGCTCCTGGCCACGTGGATCACCGGTGTGGCCTCGGTGCTGCTCTGGCAGGGGACCCGGCCCGCGCTGGCCGTCCTCCCCGGCCTCCTGGCGCTCGTCGGCGCCGTCGTCCTGAACGGCCCGGTGGCCCCGCCGGGGTTCCCCTCCATCGGCCTGGTCGCGGTCGCCGCGGTCCTGCTCATGGCGGCGTCCTCCGACGGCCGGACGGCCGCGCGGGCGCGCGCCGGGTCGGAGGACCTGCGGATCGAGGTCGACGCACCGGAGACACAGACCCTCGGACGGCTCGGGCGGATCCTGGTGACCGCGGTCGCGGCGGCGCTGGCGGCCGCCGCCACGGTGTTCGGCGGTCCCGTCCTCCTCTCCTCCTGGGAGGCGGCCCCGGGCGACCCGCGCGAGGCCGTGCGCCCGCCCCTCGCGCCGGAGGCCGCCCTCAACCCGCTCGGCTACCTCGCGGCCTGGGCCGCCGAACCGGACGACCCGCTGCTCACAGTGCGCTCCGAGGAGCCGGTGGACCTGCGGTGGGTCGCCCTCGCGGAGTTCACCGGGACCACGTGGCTGCCCGAGGGCGGCTACCGCGCCGCCGGGGAGGTGCTCCCCGACCCGGTGCCGCCGCCCCCGCACGCCACCGGCGTCCGCGCGGAGATCTCCGTCGGCGACGACCTCCCGGGCGGCTGGGCGCCGGTCGTCGGGGTTCCGCGGCGGGTCGGGCTCCAGCCCCTGGGCTACGACGCCGTCTCGGGGACGGTGGTGAGCGCGGACGGCGACATCGCGGGCGCGCGCTACGAGGTCGCCGGCGACGTGGCGGACTGGAGGGCGGTCGAACTCGCGGACGCGTCCGTTCCGGCCGACGCGGTCTTCGACCGCTACCGCGAGCTGCCCCCGGGGGCGCCGCCGGTCCTGAACGACGTGGCGGCGGCCGTCGCCGGGCAGGGGTCGCCGTACGAGCGCGCCGTCCTCCTCTCGGAGTACCTGCGGGAGTCCCACTACTTCTCGGCGCAGACCCCCGGCGGCCACGGCTACGCCAACGTCGCGGACGTGCTGGCCCCGCCGGGGCAGCAGGGCGGCGGCGGGACCTCCGAGCAGTTCGCGAGCGCCTTCGCCATGCTCGCCCGCGCGGCGGGCCTGCCGAGCCGCGTCGTCGTGGGGTTCGGCTCCGGCGCCGACGAGGGGGACGGCGTGCGCACGGTGACGACCGGTGACGCGCTGGCGTGGGGCGAGGTCTACTTCAACGGCGTCGGATGGGTGCCGTTCTCCGTCACCCCGGGGGAGGAGGGCGGGGACGGGGCCGAGGAGGCCTCCTCCGGCGCGGCGGAGGCGGAGGCCCCCGAGGAGGCGGACGACGCGAACGGCGCGGACGACGACACCGGCCCCGGTGCGCCGCCGGAGAGGGAACCCGGTGCGGCGCCGCTGTGGCCCTTCCTGACCGCGGGGGGTCTGCTGCTCGCCACCGCGGCCGCCGTTCCGGCGCTGCGGCTGGCGCGGAGCCGGTGGCGGCTGAGGCCGGGCGCCCCGGAGCGGCGCGTGCTGGGCTCCTGGCGGGAGCTGTGCGACCACCTGCGCCAGTGCGCGGGCGCCCCTCCGCCGCCGGGCCACACCGTCGGCGACACCGTGGCCCTCGTCCAGGCCCTCCTGCCCGAGGAGGGGCGGGAGTGGGCCCGGGTCGACCTGCGGCGCCTCGCGGGGGCGGTCAACCGGGTCGGCTTCGCCCCGGGCGCCGGGGTCTCCGCGACGGAGGCCGCGCACATCACCGACGGGGTCCGCCGCCAGTCCCGCGCGCTGCGGCGCACGCTCGGCCGCGGCAGGAGGCTGGCCTGGTGGTTCGATCCCCGTCCCCTGTTCTGGCGGGCACCGTGACGCCCGCCTCCGACCGTCGCCCGCCGCACGGCGGGGAAGGGGCGTTCCATGAGTAATACGGGGTCCGGCGCCAGCCTCGTCCCGGGGTTCCACTCCCTGGAGGTGCTGCACCGCGGCGCCTCCTCGACCGTCTACCGGGCCGTCCCGGACGCGGGCGGCGACCCGGTCGCCGTCAAGGTCCTGCGGGGCCCGGACGGCGGGGCCGAGTCCGAGCGCCTGCGCCGGCTGTCCGGCGTGCCGGGGGTGGTGCGGATCCTCGGCCACGGCTCGACCACGACGGGGCGCCCGTTCGTGGCCATGGAGCTCCACGCGGGCGGGGACTACGGCCGGGTCCTGGCGGACCGCCACCCGCTCCCGGTGGACGAGGTCGTGCGCGTCGGCCTGGACGTGGCCGGCGCCCTGGCGGGCGTGCACGCGCTCGGCCTGCTCCACCACGCCGTGGAGCCGTCCAACGTGCTGGCGGGAGAGGGCGGCGCCGTCCTCGCGGACGCGGGCGCGACGCTGCCCGCGGGCTCCCTCCCGCCGCCGGCCGGGCCGCGTACCGGCGCGCTGCTCCACGCCCCGCCGGAGGCGGTCCGGGGCGGACCGCCGACCGCCGCCTCCGACGTCTACCGACTGGCCGCCACCCTGTGGGAGCTGCTGGCGGGACGGCCCCCGTTCGGTGACGGGGCGGAGGCCGCCGCCGACCCCTTCGGATACCGGGAGCGCGTGCTCGGCGGCGGGGCCCCGGGACCGCCGCGCCCCGGCCTGCCCGCCCCGCTGGTCGCGGCCCTCGCACGGGCGCTCGACCGGGACCCCGGGAACCGCTACGCCGACGCGGAGGGCTTCGCCGCGGCCCTGGCCCCGGACGGCGGCGGGGCGGCGGGGGCGGCCGTCGCCGCAGCTCCGGCGCACGGCGGCGTCCCGGACGCGCCCGGGGCGGTGCCGCCTCCCCCGCCTCCCGTGGCGGCTCCGGGTACGGTCACCCCCGGGGCGGCCCCCGGGCCCGGGACCGCCCCGCCCGCGGGCGACGACACCGCCGACCCCTGGCAGGGGCTCGTGGAGTGGGAACCGCCCCGTGCCGCTCCCGCACCACCGCCTGCGCCGCCCGCCCCGGCGTTCGGGGCGGGCACGCCGTACGCGGCCCCCGCCGCGCAGGCGCCGTTCGGGCCCGCCACCGGCGGACCGGCCGCGGACCGCGCCCCCGTGCCCCCGCCGGGGGCCCGCGACGCCGGGGAGACGCGGTCGCGGTGGCTCCGCCGCGTCCAGGTGGCCGTGTCCGCGACGGCGATCGTCGTCATCGCCCTGGGGCTGGCGGCCTTCGTGTACCCGGGGCCGGTCGCCGCGCTCCTGGCCTCCGTCGGACTGGTGGAGCCCGGGGCGGACCCGGCCCCCGCCCCGGTGGACCCGTCCTCGGCACCGCACGCCGCGATCTCCCGGGAGGCGGCCCCCTCGGACGTCGCGATGGAGGACTCCGGTGACACCGTGGTCCTCACGTGGACGGACAACGCCGGAGAGGGCACACCGCACCACGTGGTGGGCGGACCGGCGGGCGAGGCCTACGCCGCGCTCGCCGAGGTGGAGCCCGGCGCGGCGGAGGCCCGGGTGAGCGGCCTCGACGCCGCCGGGCAGTACTGCTTCGTCGTCATCGCCGTGCTGAGCGCGGACGAGGTCGCGCCCTCCGAGGAGGTGTGCACGGAGCGAGGCACGGACTGACGGGACGGGCTGCGGCGATGAGCGCGCCGCGGTCCGGGCCCCGGCCCTGTCAGGCGCCGCAGTTGGTTCCGAACCAGGTGTTCGACCGGTCCCCGGCGGCCCCCGACACGTCGACGCACACGTTCTTCGCCTGGACGATGGCTGCTCCGGAGGTCCCGTTACCCGTTTTCCAGTTCGCGCCGCCCGCGCCGTCCGAGCGCCTGAGCCCGACGTCCGCGTAGCCGCTGTTGCTGACGGTCACGGCGCAGTTGTACCCGGTCGCGCCCTCGTAGTAGAGGTAGACGTCGCCCTGCCCGTTGGGCAGGGGCTGGGGCCACCCCTCGGCGTTCTGTGTGTACTCCAGCGCGCCCTCGGGGGTGGCCGCGTTGCACAGCGCCATGGGGTCGGCCCCCTGGGCAGCGGTGGCCGAGGACATCACCAGGACCGCGGCGGCCACGACCGCCGCGCCCGCCCAGGTCCTGCGGGCCCGCTTCCGGCGGAGGCTCATCTGAACTCCTGTTCGCACCTGGACTGGCTGCTGGTACTCGAATCGGCTGCGGTCCCGTCCGCCCCCACGGCGACCACGGTGAAGGAGTAGCAGCGTCCCGTCCCCCCGCGCCCGAGGGTGTGGGAGAGCTGCCCGCCCCCGGCGGAGGACCCGGTCACCGTCACGGCCCCGAGCCCCCCGTCACCGCGCGGCGTGATCGTGTACTCGGCCGCGCCGTCGACCTGGGTCCAGGTCACGGTCACGTTGTCGCCGGAGACCGTGTGCGAGACGCCGGACGGGGCGCCCAGCCGCACCTCGGGCATCGTGAGCGGGGCGCTGTCGGTCGACCCCCCGCTCACCATGCCCTCCGTGCGGGCGGTGACCGTGAACGTGTAGGTCTCGCCGGGCGAGAGGCCCGCGACGTCCACGGACGTCTGGCCCGAGGTGCGGTCGCTGGGGTTTTCGCCGGATTCGGCCCTGGTGGCGACCAGGTAGTCGTTGGCGCCCTCGACCGCGCTCCAGGAGACGGTGGCCGTGCCGCTGCCCGACGCCGTGGCCGTCACGTCGGCCGGGGCGTCCGGGGCCTGCGGGCCCGGCACGATCTCGGAGGTCTGGGCGGCCGGGCCGGTGCCGTGGGAGTTCACCGCGCGGACCATGAACCGGTAGGTGGTTCCGTTGGCGAGGCCGGTCACCTCGGCCTCCAGCTCCTCCCCGCCGACGGTGACCCTGCCGCCCTCCCAGGTGATCCGGTACTCGTCCACGGGCGCGTCCGGCGAGTAGGCCTCGGGCCAGCTCAGGAACGCGGAGCCGTCCCCGGCGGTGACGGACACGGGCGTGGGCGCGCCGGGCGCCTCCCCGGCGTCGGGTTCCCCGTCCGGAGAGGGGTCCGGCTCGTCCGTCCCCGCGGGGGCGGGCTCCGACGCCGGCGCGGACGGCTCCTCGGAAGCCGGGGTCCCGGGGCCCGGGTCGGGGGCGGCGCCTCCGGTCTCCGGCTGCTCCCCCACGTTCCCGCCCGGCAGGGGCTGCGGTGCGGGGGCCCCGCCGTCCGCGTCGCCCGGACCGGGCGGCGGATCGGCCTTGTCGACGACGGTCGCCCCGCCGTCCGGGTCGACGATCGCGGCCACCCCGGTGTGGGGGGAGTTGATGTACAGGCGCCCCTCCCGTACCTCCAGCTCCAGGGGGCCCTCGGCCCCGGGCAGGGAGACGGGGTTGAGCTCGGCGCCCTGCGCGTCGAACACGCGGACCGTCCCCTCCTCGGGGAACGGCACGTAGACGCGGCCCTCGTAGGCGGTCGCCGTGCCCCCGCCGTCGCCCGCCGGGAAGTGCCCGATCCCGGCGGATCCGGCCGGGTCGGTGACGGTGAGGACCTCGCCGGTCCCGGGGAGCGTCACGGCGACGACGTCGCCGTGGGTGCGGACGGGCATCTCGGCGCCCTCCAGCTCCACGGGGACGTCCGTGACCACGGGGTCGCCGTCGCCGCGCACGGCCACCACCCGCCCGTCCCCGGGGTCGGTCACGAGGGCGCCGTCGTCGAGGACGGTCATGGCGATCCCGGTCCCGGGCTCCGCCACCGCCAGCGTCTCCGTGATGGCGGCGTCCTCGCCCTGGATCCGCACGCCGACGGCCGTGCCCTGCGTGGGCACGCCGAGCCAGAGGGTGTCGGAGTCGTCGAACGCGCCGCCGGTCAGGGGCGCCGGGACGTTGAGCGTGGCCCCGGTGGGTTGGAGGGTGGCCGGATCGACGGCCTTGACCTCGCCCGTGGCGCGGTCGATCACCGCCGCGGTCTCCTCCCCCAGGACGAGTCCGAAGTCGCCCCCGCTCCCGAGCTCCAGCACGCCGGAGTACCCCATGCGACGGAGGTCGACCGAGGTCACCTTGCCGGTGGCGGGGTCGTAGAGCAGGAGGTACTCGTCGTTCTGGACGACCTGGACGTCCACGCCGGCGGCCTCGGGCAGGGACGCCACGAGGTCGACCGCGGCGTTGTTCCCGTTGACCCGCACGGCCTCGCCGACGGGGCTCGTCCACAGCCAGACGGTGCCGTCGGACATCTCGTCGGCGCGTCCGACGGCGCCGGTCCCGAGGACGGAGCTGACGACGGCCGCCGCCAGGAGCGTGACGGTGATCCCGGAGGCGTGGGAGCGGGTGCGCTCGCCGGCCGCCCGCGCCCAGCGCCGCAGGAGGGCGGGGCGGGGAGCCGGCGGCGCCGGGTCGGAGGAGGGGTCCACCATGCTTGGCTCCCGTTTGCGAGTGGCTCACCATCCCGTCGGCCGGCGGGGCCGGAGGCGTCGACGGGGGATTCGGCGCGGTTCAGGGGCCGGGGAGGGGATGAAGGCACAGAATGTCTACCAGGGCACCGACAGCACAGTCAATGTCGTTCCGTGGTGTTCTGTACGGTCACCGGCGCCGGAGCCCCTCCCGGGCGCGCGCCCCCGGGACGCGCTCCTGCGGGCGGCCTCCTGCCGCACGCGCCCCTCCCCTCCGGCCGGAGCGCCCGGCCCGGTCAGCCCCCGTCGCCGGGGGACCCGGACGGGTCGCCGCCCCGCTCAGGGTCGTCCGCCGGCGCCTCCGAGGGGCCCTCCTCCGGCGGGGGGCCGTACACGAAGCGCTGCCGGTCGTGGACGAGGATCGCGTACCCGTCCTCGGTGACCGCCTCCACGTACGCCGACAGGTCGTCGCCCACCACGTCCATGGTGACGGCGTCGAGCACCAGCTGCTCGTCCGCGCCGGTGCTGCCCCGGGAGTCGCCGTAGACGAGGCCGTCGAAGGCGAAGGCGGGGGAGATCGATCCGGCCTCCTCCTCCAGCCCCCAGAGGACCTCTCCCCCGGCGAGGTCGACGGCGACCGTCGTGGCCTCCCCGCTCGCCTGGGGCAGCAGGAGGACGCCGGTGGAGGCGTCGTACAGGTTGCCGACGGTTCCGGCCGGGTCGAACGCGCCCGCGGTGGGGTTGGCGCCCGGCTCCTCCAGGGTCCACAGCAGGTCCCCGGTGGCGGGGTCGTGGGCGGAGAGCGTGGATGGGGCCTCGGGCTGGGCCCAGCGCAGGAGCACGACCGCCTCGTCCGCGCCGTCCCCCTCCCCCGCCTCCTCGTCCCCGGCCCCGTCCGCCCCGCCGTCCGCGGGGTCGGCCCCGCCGCCCTCCTCCGGGCCGGGCAGCGGGTAGACGCCCATCACCTGCGGCGGGAGGACGGGCCCGGAGGAGTCCAGGCCGGCGTCCTCCCCCTCGACCGTCCACAGCTCCTCGCCCGCCGTGGCGGCGGCCACGGAGCGCGCCTGGAGCGAGGGGCCGCCGGACGCGAGCACCACCATGTCGCCGCGGGCGGCCACGGGCACGCCCAGCACGGGTTCCCCCGCGCCACCGTCCCCGTCGGCGCCGTCCCCGCCCTCGGCGGACTCCTCCGACTCCTCCGGCTCCTCGGACTCCTCCGGTTCGGCGAACTCGTACGACCACAGCTCGCCGCCGTCGGCGTCGAGCAGCGTGAACTCCCCGTGGGGCTCCTCCGCGCTCCACCCCTCCGGGCGCCGCACCGCCAGTCCGTCGAGGTAGGCGTCGCCCTCCTCCTGCGGCTCCCACACCGGTTCGCCGCGGGAGTCCAGGACGAACGGGACCCCGTCGGCGCCCGCCATCGACAGGACCCGGGCGCCGTCGGCGGCGGAGTCGAAGCCGCGGAAGCGCGCCTCTCCCTCCCACAGGGTGTCGCCGGTCGCGGCGTCGTGCAGGAGGTGGCGGTCCTCGCCGCCGGAGCTGATGAGGAAGGACTCGCCGACCGGGCTGATCCGCACGCCGAGAGGGTCGTCGAGGATGTCGTGGGCCTGCGCGGAGTCGCCGTGCAGGTACCGCAGGACCTCGCCCTCCACCCCGGGCGGCGCCTCACCCGCGAACGAGGTCGGGAGCGGGGCGGGCTCGGCCTCGGGGGAGGGCGCGGGGGGTTCCGGGTCGCCGGTACAGCCGGCCGCCAGCAGCGCCGCGAGGCCGCAGGTGAGGGCCTGGGGCACCCGTGAGCTGCGCATGGACGGTTTCTCCCCGGGAACGACGACGTATACGGCAAATCCTAAGCTGCCCCGTCGTCCGCCGATACACGTGGACCGCCACTGTTACAGCCACGTGAACGTGGCGTCCGGCGGGATCAGGGCTCGACCTCGACGACGGTGGCGCCTCTCACCTCGAACTCGGCCCGGCCCCCGGTCATCTCGGCCAGGCGGAGCCCGAAGCCGTCCAGGTCGGACTCGGGGAGGGCCACCTCGATGCGGACCCGGTCCTCGTAGGCGACCCCGCGCACGGTCAGCGACGAGTCGCGCAGGTCGCTCTCCAGTCGTCCGCCGAGCACGTAGTCGGCGAACACGTCCACGAGGAGGAGGCGCCGGCGTTCCAGGACCCCCACCCGGTCCACCGCGGCGGACACGGCGCCGCCGTAGGCCCGGATGAGCCCCCCGGCGCCGAGCTTGGTCCCGCCGAAGTAGCGGGTGACCACGGCCACGGTGTCGGTGAGCCCGCGGTGGCGGAGCACCTCCAGCATGGGCACGCCCGCGGTGCCCGCGGGTTCGCCGTCGTCGCTGGAGCGCTGCACGCCGCCGTCCTCGCCGAGCACGTACGCGGTGCAGTTGTGGGAGGCGTTCCAGTGCTCCTTGCGCCGCTCGGCGATGAAGGCGCGGGCGGCGTCCTCGCCGTCCGCCCTGGCCAGGGCGCAGACGAACCGGGACCTCTTGATCTCCAGCTCGTGCTCGCCGCCGCGTCTGATCGTTCGCATGTCGCCTGTTCGGCAGGGGTCGTGGTCTGCGACCAGTGTCCCATCCCGCCGCGGCCCCGTCCGCCCGGAGGGCGGGGGCCGCGGCGGAGGCCGGGGTCCGGCCGCGCCGGGCCCCGGCGGCCCCGTCAGGCGCCGAAGACCCACATGACGGTCGTGTACATGCTCACGACGATCAGGATCAGCGCGATGAGGTTGAGCAGCGCACCGCCCTTCACCATCTGGCCGATCCGGATGTGGCCGGTGCCGAACACGATGGCGTTGGGCGGGGTGGCCACCGGCAGCATGAACGCCATGGACGCGGCGAGGGCGGCCGGGACGACCAGGGTCATGATGGGCAGGCCCAGTCCCAGCGCGACGCCGGCCATCACGGGGATGAAGATGGAGGCGGTGGCGGTGTTGCTCGTGAGTTCGGTGAGCAGCAGCACGACGGCGGCCACGATCAGCACGAACACCCAGCCGGGCACGTCACCGAGGTCCGCGACCAGGTCGCCGATCCACAGGCTCAGGCCGCTGGAGCCGAACTGGCCCGAGAGGCTGAGACCGCCCCCGAACAGCAGCAGCACGCCCCAGGGCAGCTTGCTCGCCTGTTCCCAGTCGATGGCGCGGACCCCTCGGGCCCCGTCCACGGGCACGATGAACAGCACGATGGCGGCGGCGATGGCGATCCCGCCGTCGGTGACGGAGGCGAGCCACGGCAGCGCGGCGCTCACCGCCGCGCTGTCCGCGAGGAACGGCACCGTGACCCAGGCGACGGCGGTGACGACGAACACGGCCAGCACGGTCCACTCGCCGCGCGACATGGGCCCCATCTCGCGCAGCTCCTGGCGGATGTGCTCCCTGGCCTCGCCCATGTCCCCGGCGGCCGGCGGGTAGACGACCTTGGTGAGCAGGAGCCAGCAGACGACGAGGAAGACGGCGGCGAGCGGCGCTCCGACCATCATCCACTGGCCGAAGCCGATGTGGATGTCGTGCTCCTGCGCCAGGTACCCGGCCATCAGGGCGTTGGGCGGGGTCCCGATCAGGGTGGCCACGGAGCCGATGGACGCGGCGTAGGCGATGCCGAGCATGAGCGCGGTGGCGAAGTTCGGGTCGGCCTTGCCGCCGCGCAGCTGGGCGACCAGGCCGATGACCGCGAGGCCGATGGGCAGCATCATCATGGCGGTCGCGGTGTTGGAGACCCACATGGTGATGAAGCCGGTGGCGAGCATGAACCCGCCGATGATGGTGACGGGTCCGCTGCCGACGGCGGCCACGATCGCCAGGGCCACGCGCCGGTGCAGGTTCCAGCGCTGCATGGCCAGGGCGATGATGAAACCGCCCATGAACAGGAAGATGATCTCGTTGGCGTAGGGGGCGGTGACGTCCCCCATCGGGACGCCGTCCAGGAGCACCGGGAAGAGGACGAGGGGGAGGAGCGCCGTGGCGGGGAGGGGCAGCGCCTCGCTCATCCACCAGACGGCCATGACGACGGCCACGGCGGCGACGATCGCGGCGTTGGAGGAGACCTCGCCCTCGGGGACCATCACGCCGTCGCCCCCGTCGACGGGGAGGGCGATGCCGGGCATGGCGAGGTAGGCGGCGAAGCCGAGGACGGGGCCCAGCAGGAGGCCGACGACCTTGCGGACGACGGTGCGCCGGCTGTCGGTCGTGTTCTCGTCGACGGTGGGGGATTCTGGCGACGTCCGGGGGGACGCGCCGGTTTCACTGCTCACAAATCAGTCCTCCGGTGATGGCTCTCATTGTGGCGACAGTCTCATACTGTCCGTTTCGGGACAAATGAACCCGTCTCCGACCTGCACCGGCGCACGCCGGGCGCGGCCCGTGGGCACCCCGATCCGCGGCGCACCGCCCCCGCGGGACGCCCGGCGCACCGGGGCGCACACCCCGGGAAGGCGCTCCTGGTTCCGCGGCGGCCTCCCGGCGGTACGATCCCCACTGTCAGGGGACCGGAAGGCGTCTCGACCTGGTGCGCGAGAACGGCCCCTCCCCCGCGGCCCTCACACCCAGGACGGCCTTCCCGCCTCCGACGCATCGCGTTCCGCACAGCTGGTCATACCTTTGTCACCTTGGGTAATGTTGCGGACGACCGTCGAGAACACACCGGGAGTTCCGTCATGCGCACGTCACCGCTCACCATCGGCCTGGCCCTGACCGCGATCCTCGCCACCGGGTGTGCGCAGGAGGAGTCCGGGACCAACGGCGGATCGGCCGGCTCGGAGCCGCCCGTCGCCCAGCCGACCGCCTCCCCCAGCGTGACCGCGTCCATCTTCATGCTGCCGGCCGAGGGGGTGGGGGCCGTCACCTACGACGAGACCGCCGTGCCCGAGGGGGCGACCTCCGACGTGCAGGTCCGCGTCCAGGACGGCCAGACGCACGTGCAGTTCACGGGCACCAGCCTGGAGGCCGACCGCGAGTTCGGCGCCCACGTGCACACCCGGCCCTGCGGCGAGCGGCCCGAGGACGCGGGCCCGCACTACCAGAACGAGCCCGACCCGGCGGCGACCGAGGACGAGCCCTCCTCCGACCCCGCCTACGCCAACCCCGAGAACGAGGTCTGGCTCGACTTCACCACCGACGAGGGCGGCAGCGCCCAGTCCACCGCCACCGTCGACTGGGAGTTCCGCGACGGGGAGGCCCGGTCCCTGGTCCTGCACGAGCAGCACACCATGACCGGGCACGGCGAGGCGGGCACCGCCGGGGACCGCCTCGCCTGCGTCACCGTCGAGTTCTGACCCGCGGGACGCGGGCCGGCCGTCAGTCCGGGAGCAGACGGCGCAGCAGGAGCCGCTCCCCCAGGGCCCACGCCGTGGAGGTCAGCAGGTAGAGGACCGCGGCGAGCGGCACGAACGCGGCGATCACGACGGTCGTGTACTGCATGTAGGTGAGCGGGCCGGTGATCTGCGGCATCCCGGGGTCGGCCGCCGCGTTCGCCCGCATCACGGGAAGCATGAGGTAGCGGCGGTTCGCCCACGCCACGAGCGCGATGAGACCGACCAGGACCGCGAACACCGGGGCCACCAGGAGCCCGTCGGCGCTCGACGCCATCGTCGCGCCCAGCCCGACGCCGCCGAACGTGTGCGCCAGCATCGGGTCCTCCGTTCCCCCCGCCCCGATGAACACCCCGTAGAGGGCGATGACCACGGGCATCTGGGCGAGGGCGGGCAGGCAGCCCGCGAACGGCGAGGTGCCCTCCTCGCCGTACACCCTGCGCTGCTCGGCGACGAGCCTCTCGGGGTCGTTCCGGTGCTTGGCGGTGATCTCCGCCAGGCGCGGGGCGATCCGCGCCCGCGTCTTCTCCGCGCGGACCTGCATCACCCCCAGCGGGACGAGCAGGAGGCGGACGACGACGGTCAGCGCCACCACCGCGAGCCCGGTGGCCAGGCCCCCGGTGAGCGGGGTGAGCAGGGTGGTGAACGTGGCGAGGATCGCCGAGAGCAGGGTCATGCCGGCCGCGATCGGCCCGAAGCTGTACAAGGTGGGTCGGCCCTTCGTCTGGGGTGGGAGACAGACGTCAGGCCGCTCGGACCGCGCCCGGGGGCGCGGGCACACGCGTGGAACGGTCGTCGTACGGGTGTGCCGTGACGGTCAGCGAGCGGCCGGAAGGGCCGCGCCGGGAGCCCTGGGACGGGGCCGACCGGCCGCGTCGGGGTCCCGGAAGGTGAGCACGGGAAGGCGTGCCGACCTGCGGCGCATCGCGTGCGCGGCGCCCGTGGCGGTGTCGCCGACGGGCCACAGCGCGGTGCCGTGGAGGACGAACAGGGCGATGGCCGCGCCGACGGCGGCGACCAGCAGCGCCAGGGAGCCGGGCGCGGGCAGGAGCTCGGAGGGCACGAAGCCGACCATGAGGAACTCGAAGAACGCGAGCAGGAGCCCCATACCGGCCTCCTTCCCCGTTTTCTCCGCACATGCCGGTCGGGACGCATCCTATCCGCGGCGGTACGGTCCGACAACGCCCCGGACCGGGCCCGAGAAATCCGCCGACACTCCGCCGGGGCTCCTCACCTTTCGCGGGGCCCTGTAGCTAAATGACACGGAGTAACCATCTCCGCACTCGCCAGGCGCCGTCGTGCCCGTGCGAACCCGGTCGAAAAGGGGAGTCCCGTGCCGATCCGCCCTGCGAACCTCGCCACCATGTCCGCCACCATCGCCGGAGCGATCGCCGGGCTGTCGAGCAGGGACGACCAGGTGCCCCCGGTCAGAGTCACCTTCGAGTCGGGCTACCAGCAGACCGTGGAGAACGGCGGGTGCCGCACCCTCAAGACGGGGCAGGGCGGCGTCACCGAGGTCTCGACCGAGGCGAAGGTCAAGTTCGCGCTGTTCTCGGGGACGAGCTGCCAGGGGAGCCGCGCCCTGGCCTCGGGCCACGGCACGGTCACCTTCGGCGACCCGGTCCTGGCCGGGGCGATCGTCATCGGCTGAGGACGCCGCGCCGGCGGCCGGCCGCCTCTCACAGGGCGGGTGGCGGGGGCCGCCCCGGAAGGGGGCGTCGCGGGGCCCGCGAAGGGCCCCGCTACCCCTGGCCCGCCTCCCGTTCCCCGTCGTCGGGCACCCAGCGCAGGACGTCGCCGGGCTGGCACTCCAGCGTGCGGCAGATCGCGTCGAGGGTGGTGAACCGCACCGCCTTGGCACGGCCGTTCTTCAGCACGGCGATGTTGGCCGGCGTGATCCCGACGGCCTCGGCGAACTCCCCGACCGACATGCCGCGCCGGACGAGCAGGAGGTCCAGGTCGACGACGATCCCCATCAGACCACCGCGGAGAGCTCGGTCCGCAGGTCCGTCGCCTTGCGCAGGAGGCCGCGCATGAGGACGAGCACCATCGAGAACACGGTGCCCGCGCACGTGGTCACGAACGCCGCGCCCAGGGCGGCGAACAGGTCCATGCCGTCGTCCGGCGAGGGGATCTCGGCCACGAACAGGTGCACGGTCACCCCCGCCGTGAGCAGCGTCGCCACCACGGTGGCCCCGATGACGACGTCCACCCGGACGAAGGCCCTCCCGTCGAAGATCGCGTCGCGCTCGACCATGCCCAGGAGGGTCCACACCGCGATGAGCGCGACCTGGACGCAGGCGACCCCGAGGATCGCCACCGTCACGTAGGGCACCTGGAGCGGTGCGTAGGGCGGGAAGTACGCGACCTCGTCGGCCGCCGCCCCGGGGATGACCACGAACTGTCCGAAGAGTCCGAGCAGGAGGACCATGGCGATCGCGGCGCGGAGGAGGAGGGTGAGATACCTGTGCATGTATCGATAATCGATTGTTTCCTATCGAAAGTCAATACCCGCTGTCGTCTCGGAGGCCCGTGAGCGGAAGCGCGGCCGCACCACCGGGCGTGTGTTCCCCAGGCCTCGGGACGGGGCGCCCCGGAACCGCGGACGCGGGGGGCGGCCGGCGGAGCCGGGGAGGCCCCGGGGCGTGTTCCGGGGGCGTGCCGGACCCGCGTCCGCCGGGCCGCCTCTCGCCGCACCGCCCGCGCCCGGACGGCCGGACCCGGGCCGGCCCTCGCCGCCCGCCCTGCGGGAGAGGGCCCGGCGACCGCTCCCGGCGACCGGCGCGAGCGCCGAGCCGCCGAAGGCGCCCGCGGAACACGCCCTAGTCCCCCGGGGCCCCCGCGGCGCGTCCGCGGATCCCCGCGAGGCCCTCGGGCAGGGTGTCCAGCGTGTCCCCGTGGGAGCGCAGGACCGCGCCGGCGACCGCGTGGCCGAGCCGCAGCCGCCGTTCGGCGGACAGCCCGTCGATCAGCCCGGACAGGAACCCGGCGGCGAAGGCGTCGCCCGCGCCGACCGCCTCCACCACCTCGACCTCCGGGGACGGCTCGAAGACCGCTCCCGTGCCCTCGAAACACGTCGCGCCGTGCTCCGCGTCCTTGACCACCAGCGTCCTGACCTCGGGCATCACCGCGCGCACGTCCTCGGCGGTCGGGGTGCCCCACAGCCGCTCGGCCTCGTCCCGGCCCACGAACACCACGTCCGCGCGGCGGGCGAGGTCGAGGAGCACGGGCGCGGCCACCCTCGCGGGCCACAGCGCGGGCCGGTGGTTGACGTCGAAGGACCTCAGCGCCCCGTCGCCCGCCCGCCGGTCCAGCAGGCGCTCGACCAGGGCCGAGGCGCGGGCGGACAGGGCCGGGGTGATGCCGGACAGGTGCACGATCCGCGCGCCCCGCGACCACACCCGGTCGGCGTCGGCGGCCGAGAGCGCGGACGCCGCCGACCCCGAGCGGTAGTAGAGGACCCCGGCGCCGCCGGGAGCCGTGTCCTTGACGTACAGGCCGGTGGGGAGCACGGGGTCCACGACGACCCCGCGCACGTCCACGCCCCACTGGGCCACGGCGTCGGTGACGATCCTGCCGAAGGGGTCGTCGCCGACCCTGCTCACCCAGGCGGACGCGTGCCCCAGCCTCGCCAGGGCGACGGCCACGTTGGACTCGGCGCCCCCGGTGCCGACATGGAGCCGGGTCCCGGCCGCGAGCGCCTCGGGCGAGGTGAGCACCGCCATGGTCTCGCCGACGCAGACCGCGTCGACCCCGCCCGCCACCGCTCCCGGCGCCCCTTCCGTCCCGTCCGCCTCCCGCGCGGTGTGCTCGCTCACCCCCGGTTCCTCCGGACGGACCTTCCGGGCAGGCGGTCGGTGCGGCGCCCGTCCCTGACGGTGAACTCCCCGGAGACCAGGACGTGGTGGATGCCCACCGGCGACCGCCGGGGCTCCTCGTAGGTGGCGAGGGCGTCCACGGTGTCGGGGTCGAACACGACCAGGTCGGCGACGGCCCCGGCCCGGATGACGCCCCGGTCGCTCAGCCCGAGTCTTCGGGCGGGCCTGGAGGTCAGGTGGTGGACGCACTCCTCCAGGGTGAGGACGCCGAGATCGCGCGCGTAGTGGCCGAGGTACCGGGGGAACGTGCCCCAGCCGCGCGGGTGCGGCTTGGCGCCGACGAGGATGCCGTCGCTCCCCCCGGTGTGGGAGCTGTGGCGCATGATGGTGCGGATGTTCTCCTCGTTGCCGACCTGGAGGAGGCAGCCGCTGCGCAGCCCGTCGGCGACGAGCAGGTCCATGTAGAGGTCGCCGGGCTGCTCCCCGCGCTCCTTGGCGAGGTCGGCGACGGACGACCCGACCGCCCACGACAGGGCGGGGTCCGCGACGCCGGTGACGACGATGGCCTCCCAGTCCATGGGGACGCCGTGGTTGCCGTCGGTCCCGTCGACCTCGATCTCGCGCAGGACGCGCGCGCGGGTCGGCGCGTCGCGCAGCCGGTCGAGGGTGGCGGCGGTGCCGCCGGTCTGCGCCCAGCTGGGCAGCGGGGCGCCGAGGTAGGTGGCGCTCGCGCGGTAGGGGTAGCTGTCCAGGGTGACGTCGAGCCCGTGGCGGATCGTGGCCTCGTCGATGGCGTCGAGGACCTCGGGCGCCCGGCCCCGGTTCTGCGGGAAGTTGACGTGGCAGTGCGCGAGGTGGAGGGCCACCTGGGCGCGGCGGGCCACGTCGAGGCACTCCCGGTAGGACTCCACGACCCTGGAGCCGTAGTTGCGGTGGTGGGGGCAGTAGTAGCCGCCCGCCGCCCTGACCGGGGCGAGCAGGGCGACGATCTCGTCGTCCGTGGCGTACATGCCGGGTGTGTAGGTGAGTCCGCTGGAGAGGCCGTGCGCGCCGTCCTCCATGCCGCGGGCGACGATCGCGCGCATGCGGTCGAGTTCGTCCGGGGTGGGCGGGCGGTCCTCCCCTCCGAGCACGGCCATGCGCACGTTGCCCTGGGGGACGAGGTAGGCGGCGTTGACGGGGGCCCCGGCGTCGACGCGGTCGAGGAACTCGCCGACGGTGCGCCAGGAGTGGTCGAGGTCGGGGGCGCCGTTCCATCCGGCGAGCTGGGCGCGGAGCTCGTCGGCGGTGTCGTCGGTGACGGGGGCGTAGCCGAGGCCGTCCTGGCCCAGGACCTCCAGCGTGACGCCCTGGAGCGTCTTGGCCTCGTGCGCGGGGTCGGCGAGGACGGCCAGGTCGGAGTGGGAGTGCATGTCGATGAACCCGGGGGCGACGGCGAGCCCGGTCACGTCCACGGCGGTCCCCCGGCCGCGGGCCCCGCCGGGCGGGGCGACGCGGGTGATGCGCCCGCCGCGCAGGACGAGGTCGGCCTGCCTGGACGGCCCTCCGGTGCCGTCGATGACCCGTCCGCCGGTGAGTACGGTCTCAGGCTGCACTGTTCCTCCGTTCGGGGGCCCGGCCCCTCCGGTCCGGCGTGCCGCCGGGCGGTGACCGGTGTGACCCAAGATACGCTGCCCCGAGGGCAATTGGTAACTTTGTTGCCAATAATTCTGCCGACGACCGCCTGCGATCCTGTACGAGCACCGGCGCGCGCACGCGCCACCCGACCAGAGGAGTTCCCCGATGTCCAAGAAGGCGATCCGTACCGACAAGGCCCCCGCTCCCGCCGGCGCGTACAGCCAGGGGGTCGTGGCGGGCGGGTTCCTGTACACGGCGGGCTTCGGTCCCCAGGACCCCGAGACCGGCCGGGTGGCGCCGACCGTGGGCGAGCAGACCGCCCAGGTCCTGGCCAACGTCTCCGCGGTCCTCGCCGAGCAGGGGCTGACCCTGGACGACGTCGTCAAGGCGACCGTCCACCTGGAGAACCTCAAGGCGGACTTCCCCGAGTTCAACGCCGTCTACGAGGAGCACTTCTCCGCCCCCTACCCCGTGCGCACGACCGTGGGCTCCGACCTGGCGAACATCCTCGTCGAGATCGACGTCGTCGCCAAGCTCCGCGACTGACCCGTCCCGCCGGGCCGCGCCGCCCCGCCCGGGGGCCGGCGCGGGCGGCGGAGGCCGACCGTGTCGAAGCGCACGGCCGGCCGCCGCCCGCGGGGCCGCGCCGCGGTGCGGCCCCGGGGCCTGTCAGGGCTCCCGGCGGGCCCGGAACACCAGGTCGTGGGTCGTGTAGGTCACGCCTTCGAGGGTCTGCTCCCCGCGGCGGGCCTCGTCGACCAGCACGGTCCACCCGCTCTCCGGCAGGGCCGCGGCCAGCTCGTCGCCGGTGTAGAACATCTCCTCGATGGGCGGGCGCGGGACACCGTCCTCCAGGTCGCGCGGGTGGTGCGCGACGATCAGGAGCTCTCCCCCCGGCACGACGGACGCGGCCAGACCCTCGACGAGACGGGAGCGCGCCTCCGGGGGCAGGTGCATGTACTGCGCCGACACCAGGTCGAACGCGTCGGCGGGCGGTGTCCACGCGGTGATGTCGGCCTGGCGCCAGGTGATCCTCCCGGCGATGTCCGGACCGTGCTCCGCCGCGTGGGCGGCGGCCCGCTCCAGCGCCACCTCCGAGATGTCGACCGCGGTCACCTCCCACCCGCGTCCGGCCAGCCAGGCGGCGTCCGCGCCCTCGCCGCTGCCGACGTCCAGCGCCCTTCCGGCCGCCAGCCCCTCCGCCTCCGCCACCAGGTGGCGGTTGGGGTTGCCGCTCCAGAGCGCGGGGGCCGCGGCGTACCGCTCGTCCCAGTCCTGCGCCGTCACCGGCACACTGGGCGCCCCCGTCCCGGTACCGTGCCCGTGCCCGTGCCCCGTGTGTTCGTGGTTCATGTCGACCACCTCCGCCCCCACTCTTCACGTGCGGGACGCCGAATCCGAAATCCTTTGCCGGAACGGCAAAGCGCGTGTCGGCGTCCACGCGGAAAAGGCACGGTCCCGAAAAACGCCGTTCCCGGGGAAACGGGAACGGCGCGGAGAAGGGCGGGCGCTTCCGGGCACGGGAACCGGATGCGCGGACGTGCTTTCGGCCACAGGGGAGGGCCCGGGGACGGACGGCCGGGGTGGGCCCCGGCGGCAATCCGGCCCTACGCCCCGGGATCGCCGAAGTCCTCCAGGCACAGGTCCAGCAGGGCCTGGATCCGCGCCGTGAGCCGTTCGCGGTCGAGCGCCCGCAGCGCGGTCGCGCCCTCCACCAACCGCACCCGGCTCAGCCCCAGCATGACCGCCGCCACCAGTGAGGCGTGCGACCGCTCCCCCTCCCCGCCCAGGTAGGCGGAGAGCGGGTCGATCATCGCCGTGGTGATCCGCCCCTGGTAGACCGCCTGGAGGTCGGGGTCGCCCGCCGAGTCGTCGAGGGCGCGCTGGAGCGCGGTGCCCTCGCCGTGGAGGCGGCTCACCGCGTGCTCGGCCAGGCGACGGGTGAGGGTTCCGTGGTCCCCCTCGATGAGGCCGGGGAAGACGCCGTCCTCGCGCAGGATCTCGGTCAGGAGCCCGCGCTTGGCCCCGAAGTAGCGGTTGATCAGGGCGACGTTGACGCCGGCGTGGGAGGCGATCATCCGCGAGGAGACGGAACCGTATCCCTCATCGGTGAACAGTTCCCGGGCACTGGCGAGAATGCGCGCCCGCGTCGCCTCCCGGCCGCGCGTCGGCCCGGCACCGCTTCCGGTTTCGTCCGGACGGTCCATCTGCACACCCCTCGGCGGCCGCGATCTGGCTTTCAGGTTTCCAGGTTGGCACCTCGGAAGGACCCGCGCATACCGAAACGGGAGCAGAGATACCGATTTGACAGGTCAACACCGTTTACCTATACCAGAGGGAGGACGTCGCCCCCGGCAGTGAGCCGCGGGGCTTTCGTGCGTCCGTGATCGGGGGGCCTGTGGAAGAGTCGTTGCGTCGAGAAGGAGAAACCGGGAGCGCCCCCTCGAAGAAGGCGCCGACCGCCATGGCGGGCCCTGATTCCTCCGACCATCCCACCACTGGAACCCCCGACGCCTCCGCCGTCCGCACGGCCCCGAGCCCCGCGGTCGCGCCGGAACCCCCCGCCGACGACGCCCCCGCGCTCCCCCCGAAGCGCGTCGTGCACCGCATCATGGTCGGCCTCGTCCTGGCCATGCTCACCTCGATGCTCACCAACTCGATCGTCGGCACCGCCCTGCCGACGATCATGGGAGAGCTGGGCGGGCAGGACCGGCTGGCCTGGGTGGCCACCGCCGCGCTGCTGACCATGACCGCCTCCACCCCCGTGTGGGGCAAGCTCTCCGACCTCTGGGGCCGCAAGCTCCTCTTCCAGGTGGCGCTGGGCATCTTCATCGTCGCCTCGGTCGCGGCTGGCCTGGCCCAGGACATCAACTGGCTGATCGCCGCCCGCGCCCTCCAGGGGCTGGGCGTCGGCGGCCTGGCCACGCTGCCCAACATCATCCTCGGCGACGTCGTCTCGCCCCGCGAACGCGGGCGCTACAGCGGCCTCATCGGCATGGTCTTCGGTGTGTCCACGGTCCTCGGCCCCCTGGTCGGCGGATTCCTGGTGGACAGCCCGCTCGGTTGGCGCTGGTGCTTCCTCATCACCGTGCCGCTCGCGGTGGTCGCGTTCGTCGTCATCCAGTTCCTCTTCACCATGCCGTTCGTGCCCCGCCGCGACGCACCCGTGGACTGGGCCGGCGCCGGCCTGATCTTCAGCGCCGCGAGCACCGTGATCGTCCTGCTCAGCCTCGGCGGCACCCAGATCGCGTGGAACTCGCCGCTGTCGTACGCCCTGGGCGCCGCCGCCGTCCTGCTCACCGCGGGGGCCGTGCTGGTGGAGCGCCGTGCCAGGGAGCCGATCATCCCCGCGCGCCTGTTCCGCGACCGGACCTTCGTGCTCGCCTCGCTCGGCTCGGTGTGCGTCGGCATGATGATGTTCGGACTCATCATCTACATGCCGCAGTACCTCCAGATGGTGCACGGGATGTCGCCCACCGTGTCCGGCCTGATGACGCTGCCGCTGGTGGCGTCGTTCCTGTTCACCTCGATCGGCTCCGGCTACGCGGTGAGCGGGAGCGGCCGGTGGAAGGCCTACCCGGTCGTCGGCATGCTGCTGTGCGTGATCGGGTTCCTCGCCCTGAGCCAGGCCCACCTCGACCCGGGGCTGACCACGGTCGTCGTCGGCCAGGCCCTGGTCGGACTCGGCTTCGGCCTGAACATGCAGCTCCTCCTCCTGGCCACGCAGAGCTCCCTGCCCGTCGCGGACATGGCGTCGGGCACCGCCTCGGTGGTGTTCTTCCGCAACCTGGGCGGCGCCACCGGCGTCGCCGCGTTCGGCGCGGTGATGGTGGGGCGGCTCGACACCGAGCTGGCGGAGGCCGCGGCGGCCGCGCGGGCCCAGGGCGCGGCGGACGCCGAGGCCGGGGTGGAGTCGGGCGCGTCGGAGCTCTCGGTCGGCCTGGCCGACGCCGCCGAGGCGGCCCAGGGGTCGCCCGAACTCGTGCACGCGCTCCCCGAACCGGTGCGGGACGTGGTCGTCACCGCCTTCGACCACGCGATGCAGGGCGTGTTCACGGCCGGTGTGCCGATCGCGGTCCTGGGGCTGGTGGCCGTGGCGTTCATGAGGGGCGTGCCGCTGCGCGGCGGCCGGGCGAAGGCGCCGAAGCCGGCGCGGAAGGCGCGTCGGGCACGGACGTGACGTCCGGCCCCCGGACCTGCCCGGGGGCCGGGCCCCGGGCCGCCTCAGAGGTAGCGGCGGAACCCCTCGGCGGAGTTGTCGAACCCGAGGGCCGCGTAGAACCGGTGCGCGCCGTGCCTGCTCTCGTGCGACAGCAGTTCGACCTTGTAGCAGCCTGCCTGCGTGGCGCGGTCGAGCGCGTCCTCCATCAGTGCGCGGCCGATGCCGCGCCCCCGGGTCAGCGGGTCCACCACCAGGTTGTCCACGACGGCCCAGGGCTGGGCGTCGTGCGTGAGGTTGGCGACGACCAGCAGGTCGAGGGTGCCGATGATCTGGCCCCGCTGCTCCGCGACCAGGACCGTGCGGTCGGGGTCGGTCTCCATCCTGGTCCACGCCCTCACCGCCGCTGAGGACATGCGGACGTTCGCGCTCTGCGTGTCGGTGGTGTCGCCGAGTTCACGCAGAAGACGCAGGATCGCACCGAGGTCGGACCGGATGGCCGCGCGGATAATCATGGCTTCCGGAATCGTAGCCGACAGCCCGTGAAAGGCGGACGTCCCCCTACAACCAGGACAAAACACCGAAGGGCGGGGACTGTGTCCCCGCCCCTGGAACCCCTGCTCCCCGGGGCCGGCGCACCGGTCGCGGAGAGGTGTCGGGGCCTACGGCTTCCGGATGACCCTGACTCCCTCGTCGCCCGAGGGCGGCTGGTTCTGACCCGACTCCGGACGCCGGTAGACACCGGTGATGCCGGGGTCGCCGCCCTCCGCGCCACCGGCCGGAGCCTTGGCCTGCTGCCCCGGCTGGGCCTGCTGCGCCTGCGGCCGGCCCTGGGGCCCGTCCGGCGCGGGGCCGGTGAACCGGGCGCCCTGGGGCGGGCGGGGGGCCGAACCGGCGTCACCGCCGCCCCTGGCCCCCTCCTCCTGGGGACCGCCGGCCGCCTTCGGCCCGGCCTGGTCGGCCTGGTCCGGCCTGATCACCGGCTTGATACGCACCGTGGCCTGGTCGGTCTCCTGCTGGAGCGGAGGCAGCTTGGTGGTGGCCTCGTCCTTCTGCTCCGGCGCGGGCCGGGGGCCGGGCCCCGTCTCGGGCGTGACCGCCCGGGCGGCCTGGGCCGCCTCGGACCGGACCGGCTGCGAGCCCTCCGCACCGGGTCCCGCCGGCTTGGGAGCGGGCTTGGCCGCGGGCCTCGCCGCGGCGGGCTTCTGCTCGGCGGCCGGGCCGGAGGCGTCCTCCCGCGACAGGCCGGTCTCCAGCGCGCCCGCCTTGTCCTCGGCCTCGACCAGGTCGGCCAGGGTCGAGTGCATGTCCTTGAGGCGGCGCAGCGCCTCGGCGTGCGTGGCGGTGAGCGTCGCGAGCCGACGGTCCGCCGTGTCGTGGATCTTCTTCGCCCGCGCCTCGGCCTCGCCCAGGCGGCGGTCGCCCTCCTGCTTGGCCTGCTCGCGGAGCTGGTCGGCCTCCTGCTTGGCGCCGGAGACCATCTCGTGCGCCTCGGCACGCGCGGAGGACACGATGCGCTCGGCGTGCTCCTCGGCGTCCTTGCGGTGCTTGGCGATCTCCTCCTGGGCCGACTTCTCGATCTCCTTGACCTCGGACTCGACCTTGGAGCGACGCTCCTTGGCCTCTTCCTCGGCGATCCGGAGGATCTCGGCCATGCGCGCGCTGATCTGCTCGTGCTCAGGCTTGACCTGGGCCTTCTCGCGGGCGATGGCGAGATCGCGCTTGTACTGCTCCAGCTCGTCGTCCATCCGCTGCAAGCGCTCGCGGATGCTCTTGAACTGGTTGTCCATGCGTACGTAGTAGTCGTCGACGTGCGCCTTGTCGTAGCCGCCCTTGCGCACCGTCGGGAATCGGTCCTGTTGCAGTCCGCCGCCCGGCAACATATCGCTCATGTGCCCTTCATGTCCTTACACCGTTTGACTGCACGTCGTACAACGTGAGAGTTGCCCCGTACCCCATTGTCCTAGGAACACCCGTCGAGTCCTGGAAACGACATCCACTCGATTTTGTCCCTTTTGCCCTGGTACGGCCGCATGAGGGGCACCGGCCGCGAGCAGAGTATGACGCCGCGGACACCGTCCGGACGACCAAGGCGGGCACGCGCGGCTCCGCGGCGTCAGGAGTCCCGAGGGGTGGATCGCCGCGCGGACCCCGGTCACGTTCTTACTAAGGTATGCGCGATCATCCCCGTACGGGGGCAGAGCGGTCAACTTCCCGTCGACCTCACCGTGCGCGGGGACGAGAAGCACAGCCGGAGGACGTATGGAGGGCCACGACATGGGTAGTGCGACGGACGGCCAGCCGGAGGACGGGGCCCTCGGCCCCCGGATCGGCGGCGCGGCCTTCGGGAGGCCCGAGATCCACCCGACCGCGTGGATCGCCCCCGGCGCCACCGTGGTCGGCCGCGTGCGCCTGGGCGCGGAGAGCAGCGTCTGGTACGGATCGGTGCTGCGCGCCGACGGCGAGGACATCGTGGTCGGGGACAGGGTCAACATCCAGGACCAGTGCGGCATGCACTCCGACCCGGGCCAGCCGGCGATCCTGCACGACGACGTGAGCCTCGGCCACAAGGCCATGGTGCACGGGGCCGTCGTGGAGGAGGGGGCGCTGATCGGCATCGGCGCGATCGTGCTCGGCGGCGCCCGGGTGGGGCGGGGCGCACTGGTCGCCGCGGGCGCCCTCGTCCCTCCCGGCAAGGTGGTCCCGCCCGGCACCCTCTGGGCCGGCGTCCCCGGCAAGGTGGTCCGCGAACTGAACGACGAGGACCGGCTCGTCCTCGCGCACACCCCCTCCCACTACGCCGCGCTCGCCGTCCAGCACCAGGAGGTGGTCTGGGCCTGAGCACCGGACCGGCCCCGGGCGGACGCGGCGCCGCAACCGTCGCGTCCGCCCCTCCCCCACCTCCGGACCACTGGAGCGATGGGGTATTCGGGACTTCTGGCTAACCCGGGTGACCCCCGCACTGGTCCTCACGAGTCATGCGCGACCGATACGCCCCCGCGTAGCCTGAAATCCTCACGCCCGTGGGGCCGGGTTCGTCGCGCCCGCAACCACGAAGGCCCGGTCCGGGGGCCAACGGCACACGCTCGCGACACCCGGGAGGTGGGCGCGCGTGGAACACGACACACACCCGCGACCGATGGTCCGCTCCTCCCTCCACGACCGCGTGGCGCTCGACGAGATCGACCTGTACTCGGAGGTCCTCATCGCCGTGGCGTGCGCGGACCACCCGCTCAGCCCCGCCGAGATCGACCGCGTGCTGGGCCTCTCCCCCGGGTCCTCCGGGGACGGGCCGCAGGACGCCGCCGGAACGGCCGGCCCCGTGTCCGCCCCGACCGGCCCGGCGCCGCGCACACGGCCGGACACGGGCGGGGACCCGGGGGAGGACCCCCTCCGCGAGGGCGGATGCGCGGCCCAGGGCGCCGGGGGCGCGCGGGACGTGCAGGGCACCGCTCCGGCGCAGCGCAAGGGCGGCGCCCCGTCCAGGTCGGCGAGGCCCTCGCCCCGGGGCCGGGTCCCCGAGCAGGGCCGGCCGCCCGAGGCGCCGCTCCCCGGCCCGCGGTTCCTCCCCCGCCAGAGGCCCGCTCCCAAGCCGTCCCCGCTCCCGCGCTCGGCGCCCTTCACGATGCGGGCACTGCCGCGGCTGCCCCTGCCCCCCTGGACGTACTGAACCGGCCAAGCGGTTTTCCCCTGTCCGCTCCTGTTCACCCGAAATCGGCCTGATCCGGCCACGTCCTTCCGCTCCACCGCGGCCCGCACGGGGTATTGGCCTCTCGGGACCCCCTTCCGTCCCCCCGAGGCGCACACCCTTCCAGGAGCCGCAGATGTACCCAGACGAACCGGACCGCCAGGAGCCCCAGGGCGGTGTGGAGTCGCGTTCCCGGCGCAGGCCAGGAGGGGAGGAGGAGCCCGCGCGCAAGGTGACGCTCGCCATCGCGCTCACCGTGACCTTCGTCTTCCTGCTGGCGACCGCGGCCGGACTCGGCTGGTTCCTGTCCGACGGCGGCCCCTTCTCGGGCGGCGGCTCCGCGTCGGAGGAGGACGGACGCGCCGCCGACGAGACGGGGGGCGACGAGGCGGGCGGGGGCCAGGCGGGCGGGGACGCCTCCCCCGAGGGCACGGTCGAGGACCCGCGCTCGGGACTGACCTACCAGCTCCCGGGGGAGGGCTGGCAGCGGCTCGGCGACGACGAGGTCCCCCCGGAGTACTACTCGTACGCCGTGTACGGCTCGGCGGAGGACCCGGACGCGATCATCGTCACCGGCAGCGAGCAGCTCCACGCGGCGGAGCCGATGGCCGTGGCCGGGGTGCGCCTCGCGGTGGAATCGCTGGGCGGCCTGGTGACCGACGTCGCCTCGCTCGAGGTCGAGCCCTCCGGCGCGACCGACGTGGGCGGCTCCCCCGCGTTCGGGGTGGCCGTGGACGGCGGCGGGGACGAGGCGTCCTACGGCCGGTTCCTGCTGGTGGAGACGGGTGACCGGAACGGCGCGTTCATGCTCGGCATCAACACGGACGGAGGGGAGGAGGCGACCGCGGCGATCGACGAGGCGTTCGCCTCGGTGGGCGTCCTCTGACGGGCCCGCGCCCTCCTTGCGGGGAGAGTCCCTCGCCCACCTCCACGATGCGCCCGGCGCCCACCCGCCCCCACCGCGCGGGAGGAGGGCCGGCCCGCGCGGGGTCCACGGGCGCCGGACGGGCGGCTCCGCCGGACACGGCGGCGGCGCCCGCCGGGGCGGGCGGACCGGCGGGGCCCCTCACAGGGGCAGGACGGCCCGGAGCAGGAAACCGCCGCCCTTCGTGCGCACGGCCGACAGGGAGCCGCCGCCCAGGGAGACGCGCTCGGACAGGCCCGCCAGCCCGCTGCCCGAGGAGGACCCGCGTTCGCCGCCGTCGCGCGCCCCGTCGTTGGACACCTCCACCACCAGGGCCCGGCCCATGGCGGTGTCCTTCGCCCGGGTGAAGGCGATCTCGCACGCCGTGGCGTCGCTGTGCCGGAGCACGTTGGTGACCCCCTCCCGCACCACCCACGCGGCCAGGGACTCCCGGTCCGGCGGCAGGGACAGGCCCTCCAGGCCGGTGACGGACACGGCGGTGCCGTTGGCCGCCAGGACCGCGCCGACCGACGCCACCTCCTCCGCGAGGTCCACCTCCCGGTACCCGCTGACAGCGGTGCGGACCTGCTGCAGCGCCTTGCGGGCGAGTTCGTGCACCTCCTCCATCTCGGCGGCGGCCCGTGCGGGCGCGCGGTCGACCAGCCTGCTCGCCAGCTCCGCCTTGACCGCCAGGGCCGACAGGCTGTGGCCGAGCAGGTCGTGCATGTCCCGGGCGAACCGGAGCCGCTCCTCGGTCACCGCCAGCTGCGCCCTGGCCCTCTGGCCCTTCACGGCGTCGTTGGTGACGTCCCACAGCCAGAGGGACGCGAGCGAGCCCGCGGAGAGCAGGAGCGCCCACCCGATCGAGAAGACCCAGGCCAGGAGAAAGGGGATGAACTGGATATCCAAGGGGCTGAACGGGATCAGCGCCCAGGGGAGCGCGAGAAGGAGCGCGCTGACGGCCGCTCCACGCCTCCGGGAGGCCACGAAGACCCCGACGGCCCACCACGCGCCGAGGAAGAACATGCCGCTGACGGGGACCTGGAGGGCCGCGGCGGCGACCGCCGCCATCGCGACCGAGCCCCAGTAGAGCCAGGGCCGCGGGTCGCGCCGCCCGTCCATCCGGTCCCGGAACATGGCCATCAGGGCCACGCCGAGGGGGACGGCGACGGCCTCCGCCAGGACGGTCCTCCACAGCGTGACCTTGTCGGTGCCGAGCCTGAGCTCCGTCAGGGGCATGCCGACCAGGATGAGGAGGATGAACAGCATCGAGCCGAGGATGATGCGCCTGGCCACGCGGAGCTTGCGCTCGGTCCGCCGGCTCCCGGCGGGATCGACCCCGTGGTTCATCGACGGCCCTCCCCGTGCTCGGAGGAGGCCCCCGCTCCGACGGGCCCCGTCCCGGCCCCGGCCTCCAGGGGGAGGACCGCCCGGAGCAGGAAGCCGCCGTCCCTCGTGCGCGCGGCCGAGAGGGACCCGCCGCCCAGGGAGACGCGTTCGGACAGGCCCGCCAGGCCGTTGCCCGAGGAGGACCCGGGTTCGCCGCCGTCGCGCGCCCTGTCGTTGAACACCTCCACCACCAGCGCCGTCGGCCGGTCGGGCCGCCCCGGCAGCCGGGAGAACGAGACCGCGCACCGGGAGGCGTCGCTGTGCCGGAGCACGTTGGTGCCGCCCTCCCGCACCACCCACGCGGCCAGGGCCTCGGTCCGCGGGGGCAGGTCGGGGCCGTCCAGGCCGCTGACGGCCACCCTGGTCCCGTTCGCCTCGAGGACACCGCCCACGGAGGCGACCTCACCGGCCAGGTCCACCTCGCGGTAGCCGCTCACCGCCCCGCGCACCTGCTGCAGTGCCGCGCGGGCCAGGTCCTGCACCTCGGACATCTCCGTCCTGGCCCGGTCCGGGGAGCGTTCGGCGAGCCTGCCGGCCAGTTCGGCCTTGACCGCCAGGGCGGACAGGCTGTGGCCGAGCAGGTCGTGCATGTCGCGGGCGAACCGGAGCCGCTCCTCGCCGACGGCCAGCCGGGCGCGCGCCGCCTGCCCGCGGATCGCGTCGTTGGTGATGTCCCACAGCCAGAAGGTCGAGGCGAACAGGAACCGGAACAGCAGCGCGAAGCCGACGCCGAACATCCAGGTGAAGGTGAAGGCGAGGGGCGGGATGCCCAGGACCAGGGGCAGGGTGAGCGCCTTGAGCCAGCTCAGGGCCGCGAGCGCCAGGCCCAGGTTCCGGCTCGTCCTGGACGGCACGGCGTTCGCGACCACCCCCCACCAGGTCGCCAGGACCAGTGCGGAGTTGAAGAGGCTCTGGACCAGGGCGAAGGAGGCGCAGCTCAGGACGAGCGACCAGACGACCAGGCGGCGGTCGGCGGCGCCCGGGCCGTCGACGCGTCCCCGGATGAGGAGGACGAGCAGGACGCCCGAGCCCAGTGCCGGGACAGCCGCCACGGCGGCGATCCACGGGGGGAGGCCGACGTCCGACAGGTAGCCGGCGTCGATCACGGCCCAGAAGGCCTGGGCCAGTGCCAGCGGGTACGTCGACCAGACGGTGATCGCCCGGGCGATCCTCAGCCGCCTCGTGTTCCTCGCGCTCACGCCGTCCAGGCCGACGTCCCCTTCCACCATGTCCACGGTCCCCTCCGCATGTCCGACCCGGCGTCCCGGCCTGCGCCGGCCCCGTCGTCCACAGGCTCCGGAACGCACTGGTGCGGCCCCCACCATCCTGCCAGGGTGGTGGGAGGAGCTCCGTGACGGGAACCCGCCGCCGGTCGGGGAGGGGGTCGCCGGACGGCCCGCCCGCGCGGGGGCGCGGGGGTCCTGCTCATGGGCGGGGTCCGCTCCATGGACCGCCGCGCCCGCCCGCTTGGGCCCCTGTGCGCCTACGGCCGCACCGCCGTCCGAACTGCCGTGCCCACCCGCGCGGGGAGCGGGGGCGGCCGTCCGTCCCCGGCCGCCCCCGCCCCCCCCGGATCCCTCCCCGGTCACGGCTGGCGGGGGTCCCACTTGAAGAACCTGCGCACCAGCAGCGTCAGGACCGCGGTCCACGCGAGCACGACGCAGATCGAGGGGAGCGCGGCCGCCCACAGCCCGAGGTAGCCGGGCTGCGTCGCCGCCTCCAACCCGCCGAACACGTCGTAGCCGGTGAAGGCGGCCTGGGCCATCAGGGTGACCGGCGCGACCGGCAGCAGCATCATCGCTTCCCGCAGGGGATCCGGCAGCATGCCCAGCGGGATGAACAGCCCTCCCAGGAACAGCAGGATCATCATGGGCACCATCGCCGCCATCTGGGCGGCCTCGGCGTTGCGCACCATCGGGGTGACCAGCAGGCCGAGCAGGGTCATCGGCACGGTGCTCAGCAGCACCGCCACCAGCAGCATCACCGGGTCCTGCGGCATCGATCCGGTGAACGCGGAGGTCACGGCGGTCATCAGCACGGCGACCAGCAGCGAGAAGAGGGCCACCACGCCGATGACGGCGCCGAAGATCGCCGCCTGCGGCACCCCGCTCACCCGGAGCCGCTTGAGCACCAGGGCCTCCCGGCGCGCCGTGAACACGTTGGAGGCGTGCCCGAGGCCGACGATCAGGCCGATGCTGCCGAGCATCCCCGCCATCGACATCGCGGTGCTGTCCACCCCGGGGAAGACCTCGTAGGACTCCATCCCCAGGGAGACCACGAGCAGGAACATGGGCAGGGCCAGGAACATCCACGCGGTCTTGTACCGCACGAACAGTGTGAACTCGGTCCGGGTCAGGCGCGCGGCCTGCCGGAATCGGCCGATGGTGGGCCGGGGCCGCCCCGGGGCCGCTGCGGCCGCGGTGGGTGTGGTCATGGTGTGCTCCGTACGTCGTGGGGTGGCCCGGGGGCCGGGGGTGTGCTCGGCGGCCGCTCACGCGGCGCGGGGTGCTCAGTCCCGGACGAGGTCCGCCGCGCCGTCCGCGACCCGGAGGAACACGTCCTCCAGGGAGGCGCCGCGCACCTGGAGGTTCTTGAGCGTGGTCCCGTTCCCGGCGGCCCATCCGATGAGCGCCGCGACGGCGTGGTGGGCCCGGTCGGCGACGTCGCCGTCCAGGACGGTGTACGTGGCCCACAGGGAGTGGTCGCGCGTCTCCACGGCCACCTCGGCCCCTGGCAGGCTCGGCAGGTCCCCCGTGCGCACGTCCTCGGGGAGCAGGAAGCTCACCCGGTCGCCCCACCCGGCGAGGACCCCGGCCAGGGTCCCCTCGACCCGCACCTCGCCCCGGTGCATGATCGCGAGCCGGTCGGCGAGCCGTTCCGCCTCCTCCAGGTAGTGCGTGGTGAGGAGGATCGCGACCCCGTCCCTCTTCAG
The DNA here is from genome assembly GCF_042660575.1 of Nocardiopsis tropica. Taxonomy (NCBI): domain Bacteria; kingdom Bacillati; phylum Actinomycetota; class Actinomycetes; order Streptosporangiales; family Nocardiopsidaceae; genus Nocardiopsis; species Nocardiopsis tropica. The sequence goes on along the minus strand of NZ_JBHSUF010000012.1, from coordinate 30,038 downwards.
GTCGCCGATGATGCGCCAGGTCTCCTGGCGCGCCTCCGGGTCCATGCCGGTGGTCGGCTCGTCCAGGTACAGGACCTCGGGGCTGGTGACGAGGGCGAGTCCGAGGTCGAGCCGGCGCTTCTGGCCGCCGGACAGCTGGCGGACGGCGACCTGGCGCTTGTCCAGGAGGTTCACCAGGCCCAGGACCTCCTCGGCGTCGCGCGGGGCGGCGGCGAGGTCGTGGGCGAGGGAGACGGTCTCCCCGACCGTCAGGTCCTCCAGCAGGCCGCTGCCCTGCAGGACCGCGTTGGTGCGCTCCCGGACGCCGACCGGCTGGCCGTAGGGGTCGGCGCCGAAGACCCGGACCGTGCCGGAGCTGGGCTTGCGGAAGCCCTCCAGCGTCTCGATGGTCGTGGTCTTCCCGGCGCCGTTCGTGCCCAGCAGGGCGAAGAGCTCTCCGGGGTGGATCTCGAAGGAGACGCCCCGGACCGCCTCGAAGGTCCCGTAGCGCTGGCGCAGGTCCCGGACGACCACCGCGGGCCCGGTGGCGTCCGGGGCGGTGTCGTGGGCCTGGGCTGGGTTCGCTGTCGTCGTCATGCGTCCAGGTTCCCGCGGGGACGGGCGCCCGGGACAGACGCCGTTGTCACCGGCTGCCGGTGCGGAACCTCCCGGCCCCCGCACTGACAAATGTCATCCGGGCAGGCCGCGGGGCACGACGCGGCCGCCCGCACACGCCCGGTTCCCCGGCTCGCGTGCGGGCGGCCCGCGGTGTCAGCGTGCGCGCCCGGCCCCCTCATCACTCGCGTCGGGCGTGTCCGCTGACCCCGGGTTCCCGGCCGGCGCACCGACCGGTCCCCTCCCCCGCCGGGCGGGTCGGCCGGACCGGTGGGGTGCGGCCCCCGACCACGTCCCCGTCCTGTATCCGACCGCGTCCACCCGAGGGCGGTTTTGTCCGTTCCGGCATGCTCGAAACGGACCGACACCTGCGCGCGGTGTCGACAAGAGTTCTACACGAAGACCGGCTTCCGCGTAGGGAGAACGGCATTCATGAGAAAGTTTCATGCGCGGAATCCCCGTACCGGTGAGTTCGTTTCGCGGAAAACGTCCTCCCGGGGAAACCGGTCCGGTGCGGAGCGTCCGCGCGACCGCCCCGGAGACAACGCGAGTACCGACCGCCCACGCGCCGGGGGCGGCTCCGGCGCAGCTCGCCGGGTCCCGGCGGCCTCCGACGACGGCTTCCGCCCGGCCCGCCGCCGCTGCCGTCCGCCTTCCCGGCGGGCCCGCCCGAAACGGCGGTTCCGAACACGGATCCGGGGCCGGGGCGCCGACCGTCCCGTTTCTTCCGAACCGCGCCGAAGGGCGGCTCCCCGGCGAAACGGCTCCGTTCCGCGAAAGGCGCCGAACCGGAACACACCGGGGTTTCACGGCGCCGCCCCGGGTTCCCCCGCCTTTCCTCCGGAAGGGTGCGCCCCGGAGCCGGCCGCTCCCCCCGGGTACGGGGGCGGGAGCGCCGTGCCCGTCGCGCGGAAGCTCTCGCGCCGCGGACCGGAGGACCGGTCACGGCGGCGCCGGGTTCACCAGGCGCGGAGGTGGTCGCGCAGGGAGCGGGCCACACGGGCCATGAGCGCCTCGGCCCCGGGCTGGTGGACGGCGGGCACCCGCGACTCGGTGAGCACCGACACCGCGAACGTCTGGCCGTCCGCGTGCTCGACCACGCCGAACTCGTGGCGCAGGTTCAGCAGGGTGCCGGTCTTGGACGACCAGGTGGACGCGTCGGAGGTGAAGTCCGGGGCGAGGCGGTGGCGCAGCACGTTGCCGCGCATGAGCTCCCGCACCCGCGCGGCGATCCCCGGATCGATCACCGAGGGCCGCCACAGGGCCTCCAGCAGGTCGGTGAACGCCCGGGCCGAGCCGGAGCTGGCCCGGGTCACGTCGAGCTGCGGGATGCGGTGCCCGCGCCCCGCCGTGCCCTCCCCGATGGCCAGGGAGTGCGCCAGGTGCGCCTGGTCGGGTCCGAGCCGGTCGGCGGGGGTCTCGTTGAGGTCGCGGAGCTTGTGCCGGACGGTGATGCCGCGCAGTCCCGCGGAGCGGAGCCAGGCGTCGACCCTCTCGGGCGGGGTGACCTCGAAGAGGGTGTCCGCGGCGGTGTTGTCGCTCAGGCACGTGCTGAGGTACAGGAGGTCCTCGACGCTGACCTTCGCGGGGTGGCGGAACCTGCTCATCCCCGTGTGCATCGGCAGATCGCTCCGGCCCGGCTGCACGAGCACCTGCTCGGCGCCGTCGATCTCGCCGGCCCGGATGCGTTCGAGCGTGGCGATGGCGAGCGGCACCTTGACGAGCGAGGCGGTCGAGAACTCCAGCTCGGGCTCGATGCCCAGCTCCTCGCCCGTGTCGAGGTCCCGGACGAGGAACGATCCCCGCAGCCCGCCCTCGTCGAGTTCGCGGCGCAGGTCCCGGACCAGTGCGGTGGCGCTCACTCGGACTCCCCCCGCCCGTCCGGCACGCCCAGGCAGCGGGCTATGCCGTGGCCGAGGAGCGAACGCAGCCGTTCGGCCTCCTCGCCGGTGTCGGCGGCCACGTCGTAGCCGCGGGCGAGGCCGATCCCGCCGATCGGGCGCCAGTGCAGCCCCAGGTCGCCGGCCTGTCGCCGGGAGCACAGGAGGAGGTCGTCCGAGCCCAGCGCCTCGGCGGCGGCGGAGGCCAGGGAGGAGGCCACGGAGACCTGGGCGGGTCTCAGTCCGACGGCGTCCCGCAGGCGGTTCAGGGGGTCGCGGACGTGGGGGACGTCGTCCTCGGGCTGGATCCAGACGCGCCGCCCCCGCGCGGCCGACCTGCCGCGGTCCACGCGCAGGGTCTCCACGTGGAAGGAGCCGACCCGGGGCTCCTCGGCGCTCGCCAGTCCGAGGGGCACCGTCCAGGCGCCCTCGCCCGGCGGGGTGCCCGTCAGCGCGGCGCGGACCTCGCGAGAGCCCAGGAGCTCGGTCCGGACGGCCGGCGGTGCGGGCCGGAAGTCCAGGTGCACGCCCTCCCTCCGGGCCTCGGCGCCGAGCGCCGCGAGGTCGCGGGTGGCGCAGATGTCCGGCACGGCGAGGCGCAGCGGGCGCAGCACGGCGCGCTCGGCGTCGTGCTCCATCTCCTCCGCCAGCTGGACCAGGCGCCGGGCGGACGGGAGCATGTCGCGCCCGAAGCGGGTGAGGACGGCCCGACGTGTGGAGCGGTCGAACAGCCGCGCCCCCAGGTGGCTCTCCAGGGCCGCGATGCGCCGGCTGGCCACGGGCTGGGGAATGCGGGCGGCGGCGGCGCCGAGGGTGAAGCTGCCCCTGTCGCTCACGTTCACGAAAGCCTTGCAGGCGCCGACGAGGTCCATGCCGGCCACCCTATGCCCTTTCGGCATGGAAAGGACCCCTGCCTCCGGGGAGCGCATCGACCGGCGGGCCGGACGGTCAGCCGGGGGTGGCGGGGCCGCCCGGCGGCCGGGGGGCGACGGCGCGGACGGCCGCGTCGATCGCCCTCCGCTGGGGATCCAGGGACGTACCCGGCGGACGGCGGGCGGCGCTGAGCCAGATTCCGTCGACGAGGACGAGCAGCAGCTCCACGAGGGAGTCGACGTCCTGGCCCGGCGCGAGCTCCCCCTGCTCCGCGGCGTACCCGAGGGCGGCCCGGAGGGCGGTGCGGGCCTGGGCGTCGAGCTCGGCGAGGACCTCGGCGAAGTCGGCGTCCACGGAGGCGCGCGCGTAGAACGCGGACCAGACGCGGGCCTCGGCCAGGCGGTCCCCGTCCGTGGGCAGCAGGTCGAGCAGGACCTGGCGCAGCCCCTCGGCGAAGGTCAGCTTCCCGGGGCCGATGCGCACACGGGAGATCCGGGCGGAGACCGCCGCCAGCGCCTCGCGGAGCGCGAAGCGGAGCAGGTCCTCCTTGGTGCCGAAGTCGCGCTGGACGGCCCCCGCGGAGAGTTCCGCCTCCGCCGCGACGGTCCGGATGCTGACGCCCTCAAGACCCTCGCGGGCGGCGATCCGGTGGAGCGCCGCGGCCACCCTCCGGCGGCGTTCTTCCCTGTCTACGTACCTGGGCACGGCCACATTGTGACACACCCCCACGATTCGATACACTCGTATCGATACGAACGTATCGAATGGAGGACGCATGGACCACCCACACGAACGCGGCGCCGGCCGGCGGCCGGCCGCCGCCGTCGGACGCAGGGCCGCCCTCGCCGCCGCGTGCATCACCGCCCTTCCGGGAGCGGCGGCTGCCGCACTCGTGCTGCTGCCGCCGCCGTCGTGGGACGCGTGGCAGTACGCGTTGCTGGCGCTGGAGTTCAGCCTGGTGTTCGCCGTACCGGCCGCCGCGGGGCTGCTGATCGCCCTCACCGTCCTGTTCCGCGGCCGGCGCCGGAGCCCCCGGGAACGGGACGGGGCCCCGGCGCCGGGCCCCTCGGCCGGTCGGGGGCGGCGGCTCGCGGCGGTCGCCGCCGCGGCCAACGCGGCCGTGCTCGCCGCGGCCCTGGTGCCCCCCGCCGCGATCTGGTCCACCGCGCGCGCCGAGGGCGCGCGGCTCAGCCTCGCCGAGTACACCGCGGGCCTGTCCACCAGCGCCGACCGTGAACCCGAGACGCGCGTCTACCTGCGGCTCGACGAGTCCGGGGAGGAGATCGCCGACCCCTCGGGCAGCGGCGCCCCCGAGGCCGCGGAGGAACTGGTCCTCGACGTGTGGGAACCGGAGCGGAGGGAGGACGACGCACCGCTGCCCATCGTGGTGAACGTCCACGGAGGCGCCGACGACCTGCCGCAGAGCCTCCTTCCCCGCTGGGACACGTGGCTGGCGGACGGCGGTCGCGTGGTGTTCGACGTCGACTACCGGTACTTCCCGGACGGTGACTGGTCCGCGCCCGTCTCCGACGTCAAGTGCGCCGTCGGCTGGGCCCGCGCGCACGCGGAGGAGTACGGGGCGGACCCGGACAGGATCGCCGTCACCGGCCAGTCCGCGGGCGGCCTGCTCGCGCTCCTCGCCGGGTACACGTCGGCGGAGGAGATCCCGCCGAGCTGCGACGTTCCCGAGACGGCCCCGGACGCGGTCGTGGCCTGGTACTCCGTCGCCGACGGAACCGACGGGGCCCCCGAGGTGCCGTGGCGGCAGCGCCACTCCCCCGTCGGCGACGACCTGGACGAGGGCTCCGTCCGGATGATGGGCGGGACCCCGGAGGAGGTCCCCGAGGAGTACGAACTCATCTCCCCCCTCCACCAGGTGTCGGCCGACAGCCCGCCCACCCTGCTGGTCATGTCGGGCCACGACCTGTTCCTGGGCACGGAGGACAACCGCCGCATGGCCGCCCGGCTGGACGAGGCCGGGGTCGCGCACCGGTACCTGGAGATCCCCTGGGCGGAGCACATGTTCGACCTGAACTGGGGAGGCTTCGCGAGCCAGCTCACCCGGCACACCCTCGACGGATTCCTCACCGAGCACCTCGCCCCGTGACCCCCGGGGCCCGGCCCGTCCCGGAGAGCGGCGGGCCGGCGGTGGACCGAGGACCCCGCAGACTTCGGACCGCGGAGCCGCATGCGCCTCTGCGCCGGACACGGCCGACGCGGATCGGGGCGAGGCGGCACGGAGCGGGTCGGGTCGGGGTGAAGCGGGGCACTGTCCACAGGCTGTGGACGACGCCGCCGGGCGGCCCCGGGCACGGGGCGCCCTCCCCGCCGCCGGACGGCCCCGCCCCTGCCGCGACCCGCACCCGGCATGCACACCCCGTCATGGCGTCCGCACTGCCCGGCGCCGCTCCGCGCGGGCTCCGTGGGCGTCGGGGAACGCCGGAGGGGCCGGGCTCCGGTCGCGAGAACCCCCCGCGACCCGGGCCCGGCCCCTCCCCGCCCCCGCCGACGGCGGGCGCGCGTGCCGACGGTCAGGCGTCGGCGGCCTCGGCCTCCTTGGGCGCCTCGCCCCGGACCGAGCGCAGGAGCAGCTGGGAGACGTCCACGACCTCCAGCGTCTCCTTGGCCTCGCCCTGCGACTTCTTCTCGTTGATCGCGTCGCCGAGCATGACCTGGCAGAACGGGCAGGCGGTGGAGACGGTGTCGGGGTTGGTGGTCAGCGCCTCGTCCACCCGCTCGGTGTTGATGCGCTTGCCGATCCGCTCCTCCATCCACATGCGGGCGCCGCCCGCGCCGCAGCAGAAGCCCCGCTCCTTGTGGCGGTGCATCTCCTGGGTCTTGACCCCGGGCACCTGGGCCATGATGTCGCGCGGCGGCGTGTACACCTTGTTGTGGCGGCCCAGGAAGCAGGGGTCGTGGTAGGTGATGTTCTCGTCCACGGAGTTGACCGGGGTGAGCTGCCCCTCCTCCACCAGCTTGGCCAGCAGCTGGCTGTGGTGGACGACCTCGTAGGTTCCGCCGAGCTGCGGGTACTCGTTGGCGAGGGTGTTGAAGCAGTGGGGGCAGCTGGCCACGATCTTCGTGACGCCGGCGTCGTTGAGCGTCTCCACGTTCTGCTGCGCGAGCATCTGGAAGACGTACTCCATGCCCAGGCGGCGGGCGGGGTCGCCGGTGCAGGCCTCCATGCCGCCCAGGACGGCGAACTTGACGCCCGCGATGTCCAGCAGTTCGGCGATGGCCTTGGTGGTCTTCTTCGCCCGGTCCTCCAGCGCCCCGGCGCAGCCGACCCAGAACAGGTACTCGGTGCCCTCGGGCAGCTTGTCCTCGACGACCTGGACCTCGACCGGGTTCTCCTGGGAGGCCAGCTCGGCGATCCAGTCCATGCGCCGGTCCTCGGCCATGCCCCAGGGGTTGCCCTTGTTCTCCAGGTTCTTGAGGAGCGTGTTGGCCTCGGACGGGAAGTTGGACTCGACCATGACCTGGTAGCGGCGCATGTCGAGGATGTGGTCGATGTGCTCGATGTCGACCGGGCACTGCTCGACGCAGGCGCCGCAGTTGGTGCAGGCCCACAGCTCGTCGGGGTGGATGACGCCGCCCTCCTCCTCGGTGCCGACCAGCGGCTTGTTGAGGAGTGCGAGGACGTCCACGCCCGCGTGGCTCTCGTCGGGCTTCTCGGCGAGGGTCTCCTCGGTGATGCCCTGGAGGAGGTACGGGGCCTTCTCGTACGCGTGCCGCTGGAGGTCGAGGATGACCTTCTTGGGCGAGAGGGGCTTGCCGGTGTTCCAGGCGGGGCACTGCGACTGGCAGCGGCCGCACTCGGTGCAGCTGCTGAAGTCGAGGAGGCCCTTCCAGGTGAAGTCCTCGATCTTGCCCGCGCCGAACGGGTCCTCGTCCGGGTCGGCCTCCTCGAAGTCGAGGGGCTTGGTGCCGGACCTGTCCATCATCTGCTTGGCGGCGCCGAGGGTCGGCTTCCCGTCGGCGTTGCGCTTGAAGTAGATGTTGACCGGCGCGATGAAGCGGTGCCAGCCCACGCCCATGGTGAGCTTGAGCGCCAGCACGACGAAGAACGCGTAGCTGATGATCAGCTTGAACGCGGCGACCAGGGCGATGCCCGGGTCGGCGATGCCCGGGTCGCCGGGCAGGAGCGCGCCCACGGCGTGGGAGATCGGGGTCGCCCAGACCGGGAACGGGAAGGTGTCGGAGGCGACCTTGAAGCCGCGGATCACGAAGATCGCGAACAGCAGGCCGATGATGTAGGCCTCGACGTAGTAGCCGGTCCACTGCTTGGAGTTCATGAAGCGGGACGCGCGGCCGATCCGCGCGGGGCGGTTGACGAACCGGTAGGCGGTCAGGCCCAGGATGCCGACGAGGCTGGTCCCGGCGATGAACTCGATCGCCAGGCCGTAGATCGTCCAGTCGGCGATGACCGGCAGCGTGAAGTGGGGGTCGAAGACCTCGCCCTGCGCCTCCACGACCGTGAAGGCGAGAAGGGGGAAGGAGACCATCACGAACCAGTGCGCGACGCCGATCCACGGCCGCTTGAGCATGCGCCCGTGCCCGAGGATCTCGATGACCGTCATGGTGAACCGTTGTCCGAACGGCCCCTTGCGCTCGGGCTCCACCGCACGGCCCACACCCACGGTTCGCACGATCTGGCGGACGGCCAGAGCGAACATGGTGAACGCGACCACGGCGAAGACCGAGGTGATGATGCCCAGCGTCAAGTACAGAGGATGCATCGTCCGTGGCCTCCCATCCTGCTTCTCGTCGACCGGTGCGCCACACACCGGCGGTCGGAACTTATGTTACTAGCGGGTAATCGCGCGCCCGCCACCGGATCGCCCCGCCGCCGGGCGCGGACCCGGCGGGCGCCCCTTCCGGCGCGGACCGGGGCTGCGGCGCCCGCCCGCGCCGAGGCCCGCGGGCGCCGACGCAACAGAACCACGGGCGTGCGTCCGGGACGACCCCGGACACACCGCGCCTCCCCCTATATGTAGCGGACCGCGGACACCGGCGGGCGCCCCGGGCATCGGTGGGACCACCGGGGATCTCCCCCGATCCCAGATTGGGCCACAGCGGGGGCGGGGGCAACCGGGAACCCGCGGCTGTGGACGGCCGGGCCGGACGCCCCGCCCCCGGCGGGGAACCGCACCCCCGCCCCCGCCGCCCGGAGCCGCCGGGGTTACCCCCGGACGCCCCTGACCTCCCCTGGTTTCCAGGTCAAGGATGTCCCCGAGTTGTCCCGGGGTTCCCCCATCTTCCTCGTGGGGAGTGCCCAGGTCGGGAACATCCCGGCTTGTCCGGCCGTTGTCAGGGCGTAGGAACCAACTTGAGTCTGGTCGACTCAACTGACTTGACAGCCCTCGCTCGACGAAGCAAACTTACGCCTGAACGACTCAACTTTGACGGAGGAAGCAACCATGGCTCGTGCGGTCGGAATCGACCTCGGTACGACGAACTCGTGTGTCGCGGTCCTGGAGGGCGGCGAGCCGACGGTCATCGCCAACGCCGAGGGCTCCCGTACCACCCCGTCCGTCGTCGCCTTCGCCAAGAACGGCGAGGTCCTCGTCGGCGAGGTCGCCAAGCGCCAGGCGGTCACCAACGTCGACCGCACCATCCGCTCGGTCAAGCGCCACATCGGCACCGACTGGACGGTGAAGATCGACGACAAGACCTTCAACCCCCAGCAGATCAGCGCCTTCGTGCTCCAAAAGCTCAAGCGCGACGCCGAGGCCTACCTCGGCGAGGACGTGACCGACGCGGTCATCACCGTCCCCGCCTACTTCAGCGACTCCCAGCGCCAGGCCACCAAGGAGGCCGGCACGATCGCGGGCCTCAACGTCCTGCGCATCATCAACGAGCCGACCTCGGCCGCCCTCGCCTACCACCTGGAGAAGGAGGAGGAGGCGACCATCCTGGTGTACGACCTGGGCGGCGGCACCTTCGACGTCTCCCTGCTGGAGGTGGGCGACGGCGTCGTGGAGGTCAAGGCGACCAACGGCGACAACCACCTCGGCGGCGACGACTGGGACCAGGCGATCGTCAACTGGCTGGTCGAGCGCTTCAAGAACTCCAACGGCGTGGACCTGTCCAAGGACAAGATGGCCCTGCAGCGCCTGCGCGAGGCCGCTGAGAAGGCCAAGATCGAGCTGTCCAGCTCCAGCGAGTCGGGCATCAACCTGCCCTACATCACGGCCTCGGCCGAGGGCCCGCTGCACCTGGACGAGAAGCTCTCCCGCGCCGAGTTCCAGCGCCTGACCTCCGACCTGGTCGAGCGGACCAAGACGCCGTTCCAGCAGGTCATCAAGGACGCGGGGATCAGTGTCGACCAGATCGACCACGTGGTCCTGGTGGGCGGCTCGACCCGTATGCCCGCCATCGCCGACCTGGTCAAGGAGATGACCGGCGGCAAGGAGCCCAACAAGGGCGTCAACCCGGACGAGGTCGTGGCGATCGGCGCCGCGCTCCAGGCCGGCGTGCTCAAGGGCGAGGTCAAGGACGTCCTGCTCCTGGACGTGACCCCGCTGTCGCTGGGCATCGAGACCAAGGGCGGGGTGTTCACCAAGCTCATCGAGCGCAACACCACCATCCCCACCAAGCGCTCCGAGATCTTCACGACGGCCGACGACAACCAGCCGTCCGTGCAGATCCAGGTCTACCAGGGTGAGCGCGACATCGCCCAGTACAACAAGAAGCTGGGCGTCTTCGACCTGACCGGTCTGCCCCCGGCGCCGCGCGGCGTCCCGCAGATCGAGGTCGCCTTCGACATCGACGCCAACGGCATCGTCAGCGTCACCGCGAAGGACCTGGGCACCGGCCGCGAGCAGTCCGTCACCATCTCCGGCGGCTCCGCGATGTCCAAGGACGACATCGACAAGATGGTCCGCGACGCCGAGCAGTACGCGGAGGAGGACCGCAAGCGCCGCGAGGAGGCCGAGGTCCGCAACAACGCCGAGTCCCTCGTCTACCAGACCGAGAAGGTCATCAAGGACAACGAGGACAAGATCCCGGCGGACGTGCGCTCCGAGACCGAGGCCGCGGTGGCCGAGCTGAAGACCGCACTCGAGGGCACCGACGTCGAGGCCATCCGCTCCGCGAGCGAGAAGGTCGCGCTGGCCAGCCAGAAGATCGGTTCCGCGATCTACAGCCAGGGCCAGCAGGGCGGCGCCGAGGGCGACGCCGGCGCTTCGGCCTCCGACTCCGCCGACGACACCGACGTCGTGGACGCCGAGATCGTCGACGAGGACAACGGCAAGGGCAACCAGCAGCAGTCCTGAGCCCCAGGTCGAGTCGAGGAAGGAGGGCACGCCGGACATGGCACCGTCGGACAACAACACGAACAACTCCGACACCGGTGACGGTGAGGAGAAGCAGGGCCCGGTGATCCGCGACAACCGCCGGATCGACCCCGAGACCGGTGAGGTCCGCGAGCCCAAGGGGGCCACCGCCCCCGAGGAGCCCGCCGCCGCGCCGGACGACTCCGACGAGGACGTCGTCGAGGCCGAGCTGGAGGACTTCCCCGAGATTCCGGACACTCCGGAATCCGTGGTCACGGACGCGATCAACGCGGACGAGCGGGTCATCGAGCTGACCAACGACATCAAGCGCGTGCAGGCGGAGTACTCCAACTACCGCAAGCGCGTCGAGCGCGACCGCGTCGCGGTCCGCGAGACGGCGACCGCCCAGGTCCTCGGCGAACTCCTGCCGATCCTGGACGACATCGGCCGGGCGCGGGACCACGACGAGCTCAACGGCGGGTTCAAGGCGGTGGGCGAGGCCCTGGAGGCCTCCGTCACCAAGCTGGGCCTGGAGCGCTACGCGGACCAGGGCGACGAGTTCGACCCGAACATCCACGAGGCGCTCACCCTGGTGCCGGTCCCCAACATCTCCGTACAGTCGGTGATCGAGGTGTTCCAGCCCGGGTACCGCATCGGCGAGAGGATCCTCCGTCCGGCCCGCGTGGTCGTCGGGGACCCGGTCGACGGCGGCGAGGCCCCGGCCGGCGCCGCCGAGGACGGCGGGACCCCCGGAGCGGACGAGGCCGACACCGCGGCCGAGTCCGGTGGCGAGGAGAACAGCAAGTAGCGGGCACGCCCGTGACCTCCGGCCGTGACCGCCGCTCTCGCGGAGGTCACGGCCGGAGTCGGACCCCGGCCCGCCACGGGCCGGGGTCACGTGGAACCATCGGACGCAACCGGCACCAGCGGGGAGAAGGCACCAGTCGATGAGCACCAAGGACTACCTGGAGAAGGACTACTACAAGGTCCTCGGAGTCTCAAAGACCGCCTCGAAGGACGAGATCAAGCAGTCCTACCGCAAGCTGGCCCGGGAGAGCCACCCCGACGCGAACACCGACGACCCCAAGGCGGAGGACCGCTTCAAGGAGGTCTCCGAGGCGTACAACGTCCTGTCGGACGACAAGCGCCGCAAGGAGTACGACGAGGCGAGATCGCTGTTCGGGGGGTCGTACCGCCCGGGCGGCGGCACCGGGCCGGGCGGGTTCGACATGGGCGACCTGTTCGGCCAGGGCACCTCCGGGGGCGGTGGCGGCGCGGGCGGTGAGCGCCTGAGCGACATCTTCGGCGGCCTGTTCGGCAACCGCGGCCGGGGCGGCGGGGCGACGCGCAGCCGGCGCGGCGCGGACGTCGAGACCGAGACCACGCTGACCTTCCGCGAGGCGGCCGACGGGGTCACGCGCTCCTTCCAGCTGACCAGCGAGGAGGCGTGTCCCACCTGCAAGGGCACGGGCGCCAAGCTCGGCACGGCCCCGCGGATGTGCCCGAAGTGCTCCGGCACCGGGCACGAGAACACCAACCTGGGCGGCTTCTCGCTGTCCGAGCCGTGCAGCGAGTGCAAGGGCCGCGGCCTGGTCGTGGACGACCCCTGCGCCACCTGCAACGGCAGCGGGCGCGGCAAGAGCACCCGCACCATCCAGACCCGTATCCCGGGCGGGGTGACCGAGGGCCAGCGGATCAGGATCAAGGGCAAGGGCGCGCCGGGTGAGAACGGCGGTCCGGCGGGTGACCTCTACGTCGTCGTCCACGTGAAGGAGCACCCGGTGTTCGGCAGGAGCGGCGACAACGTGACGATCACCGTGCCCGTGAGCTTCCCCGAGGCGGTGCTCGGCGCGGAGGTCCGCATCCCGACGCTCAACGGCTTCCCGGTGACCGTGAAGGTCCCGCCGGGCACGCAGAACGGTCACAAGCTGCGGGTGCGCGGCAAGGGCGCGACCCGCAAGGACGGCACCGCGGGCGACATGCTCGTCACGATCGAGGTGGCGGTGCCGAAGACGCTCAGCGGGGACGCGCGCGAGGCCCTGGAGAAGTTCCGCGCCGCGACGTCCGACTACGACCCGCGTGACGGACTCGAGGCGCGGGCGAAGGGTGCGTGAACGACGTGAACGACTCCTTCGGCGCTGACGCCCCGGTCTACGTGATCTCGGTGGCCGCCGAACTCGCGGGGATGCACCCGCAGACCCTGAGGCAGTACGACCGGCTGGGGATCGTCTCCCCCGGCCGGGCGTCCGGCCGGGGGCGCCGCTACTCCATGCGCGACGTGCAGACGCTGCGCGAGGTGCAGCGGCTGTCCCAGGAGGAGGGCATCAACCTCGCCGGGATCAAGCGGATCCTCGAACTGCAGCACGAGGTCGAGCAGCTGCGCGAGCAGATCTTCCATGTGGCGAACGAGCTGGAGGCGGCCCGGCGGGCGGTGTCCAGGCGCGGCAGGCCCGCCCGCCCCGAGCCGGGGCCCGCGGTCCGCGGCGAGCTGGTGCGCCGGACCCGTGTGACCATCTTCAACACCGCCGAGCCCTTCGGGGCCGCCGGGGGCGACGAGGAGCCCCGCGACGCGGGGCCGGGCTCCCCCGACCGGCCGGGCGCTCCGGGCCGGGGCGCCGCCGGACCGGGGGTCCCCGGGCAGGGCGGTCCCGGGCAGGAGGGCCCGCAGCGCGGGACCGGCGGCACCGAGAGGGGCCGCACGGAGAACGGGCGGGACTGAGGGACGTCCGCCCCACCGCGGGGGCCGAGGCCGGCCACTGATCATTACTTTGAGTGACATTAGTTTTTCTAGGAGTCACCGGACATGAACTACAAGCTCACCCAGAAGAGCCAGGAGGCTCTGTCGGTGGCCATCCGCCGCGCCACCACGGACGGCAGCCCCCAGACCGAGCCCGCGCACCTGCTGGCGGCCCTCCTCGACCAGCCCGAGGGGATCACCCGTCCGCTGCTCAAGGAGGTCGGCGCCAACCCCGACACCCTCAAGGACAAGGTCGAGGCCGCCATCGGCGCCCTGCCCAGGGCCGCGGGGTCCACGGTCAGCTCGCCCAGTTCGTCGCGCCAGCTGATCGTCTCCATCAACACGGCGGCGCAGCGCGCCCAGCAGATGGAGGACGAGTACGTCTCCACCGAGCACCTGCTGGTGGGGCTCGCCACCGACGGCGGCGAGGCCGCACGGCTGCTCACCGAGGCGGGGGCGACCCCCGACACGCTCCTGGAGGCGTTCGAGCGGGTGCGCGGGACGGGGAAGATCACCACCGAGAACCCCGAGGACACCTACAAGGCGCTGGAGAAGTTCGGCGTCGACCTCACCGAGCGCGCCCGCGAGGGCAAGGTCGACCCGGTCATCGGACGCGACGGGGAGATCCGCCGGGTCGTCCAGGTGCTCAGCCGCCGCACCAAGAACAACCCCGTGCTCATCGGTGAGCCCGGCGTCGGCAAGACCGCCGTCGTCGAGGGGCTCGCCCAGCGCATCGTGGCCGGGGACGTGCCGCAGTCGCTGGTCGGCAAGCGCCTGGTCAGCCTGGACCTGTCCGCGATGGTGGCGGGCGCCAAGTACCGGGGCGAGTTCGAGGAGCGGCTCAAGTCGGTGCTCTCCGAGATCAAGGCGTCCGAGGGCCGGGTCATCACCTTCATCGACGAGCTGCACACCATGGTCGGCGCGGGCGCCGCCGAGGGCGCCATGGACGCGGGCAACATGCTCAAGCCCATGCTGGCGCGCGGGGAGCTGCGCATGGTCGGCGCGACCACCCTGGACGAGTACAGGGAGAAGATCGAGAAGGACCCCGCACTCGAACGCCGGTTCCAGCAGGTCATGGTGGGCGAGCCGTCGGCGGCGGACACGATCGCGATCCTGCGCGGGCTCAAGGGCCGCTACGAGGCCCACCACAAGGTCCAGATCGCCGACGCGGCGCTGGTGGCCGCCGCGACCCTGTCCGACCGCTACATCACCGCCCGCTTCCTGCCGGACAAGGCCATCGACCTCATCGACGAGGCCGCGTCCCGGCTGCGCATGGAGATCGACTCCAGCCCGGTGGAGATCGACGAGCTCAAGCGCACCGTCGACCGCCTGAAGATGGAGGAGATGGCACTGGAGAAGGAGTCGGACCCGGCCAGCGTGCAGCGGCTGGAGCGGCTCCGCTCCGACCTCGCCGACACCCAGGAGCAGCTCAACGGCCTCGTGGCGCGGTGGGAGCAGGAGAAGGCCGGGCTCAACCGGCTCGGAGAGCTCAAGGGCCAGCTGGACGACCTGCGCACGCGCGCCGAGCTGGCGCAGCGCGAGGGCGACTTCGGCGAGGCCTCCCGGCTCATGTACGGGGACATCCCGCAGCTGGAGAAGCAGGTCGAGGAGGCGTCCAAGGCCGAGGAGAGCGCGGCGCCCCAGGGCGGCGACACCATGGTCAAGGACGAGGTCGGCGCCGACGAGGTCGCTGACGTGGTGTCCGCGTGGACCGGCATCCCCGTCGGGCGGCTGCTGGAGGGCGAGACCTCCAAGCTGCTGCGCATGGAGGACGAGCTGGGATCGCGGATCATCGGCCAGCGGGACGCCGTCACGGCGGTGTCGGACGCGGTGCGCCGGGCGCGGGCGGGGATCTCCGACCCGGACCGGCCGACGGGTTCGTTCCTGTTCCTCGGGCCGACGGGCGTGGGCAAGACCGAGCTGGCCAAGGCGCTGGCGGAGTTCCTGTTCGACGACGAGCGCGCGATCGTGCGCATCGACATGAGCGAGTACTCCGAGAAGCACTCCGTGTCGCGCCTGGTGGGCGCGCCCCCCGGATACGTGGGGTACGAGGAGGGCGGCCAGCTGACCGAGGCGGTGCGCCGCCGCCCGTACACGGTCGTGCTGCTGGACGAGGTGGAGAAGGGGCACCCGGAGGTGTTCGACACCCTGCTCCAGGTGCTGGACGACGGCCGCCTGACCGACGGGCAGGGCCGCCAGGTCGACTTCCGCAACACGATCCTCATCCTCACCTCCAACCTGGGGTCGCCGTTCCTGGTGGACCAGTCGCTGGAGGAGTCGGTGCGCCGGGACCGCGTCATGGACGTGGTGCGGGCGACCTTCAAGCCGGAGTTCCTGAACCGGCTGGACGACGTGATCATGTTCGACGCCCTGTCCACGGCCGACCTGACGCGGATCGTGGACCTGCAGGTGGACAAGCTGGCCGGGCGCCTGGCCGACCGGCGGTTCGGCCTGGACGTCACACCGGGCGCGCGGGAGTGGCTGGCGCTGACGGGCTACGACCCGAACTACGGCGCGCGTCCGCTGCGCCGCCTGGTGCAGTCCACCATCGGCGACCCCCTGGCGCGTGAACTGCTGTCGGGCTCCCTGTCCGAGGGCGACACGGCGGTCGTGGACGTGGACGACGTCTCGGACAAGCTGCGGGTGACCGTGCGCGGGGGCGACGCTCCCGCGGCCTGACCGGCCCCCGCGCGCGGGGGCCGCGGGGCCCGGCCGGGACGGGCACGGAGCGCAGGCGGTGGGGGCCGCCCCCGGTCGGGGACGGCCCCCACCGTGTGGCGGACGCCCCGGAAGGGGCGGGCGTCCGCCCCCGGGCCGGGACACACCGCAGCCCCTCTGCCCACCGGGCGGCGAACCACCGGACGATGCGTGATCGTGGAAGGCGCAGTTGTCCATGTCGTACGGCACCGACGACATCCGTTCGAGCGAGGGCTCGGCCGGTCCGAAGCCGGGCTGCCCGCCTCCCCCGGTCTCCGGGCGGGACGCAAGCAGGGGTGAAGCCGACACGAAGCGGCCTCTGTCAGCCTCTCCCCGCACCCGCACCACGAAGGGCGCCCCGGTGACGGGACCGACCGGGGCGGTCCGGCACTCCGCGTATCCGCTCGGGCCCACGATGGGACACGAATCATGAGGAAGCTCCTCCGCAAGACCGCCTCCGCCGCAGCCGCCCTGGGCCTCGCGGCGACCGGCCTGCTCGCCACGGCCGCGCCCGCCGCGGCGGCCACCTACGGGGGCGAGTGCGGCAGCGGCTACTCCGTGGTCAACTCGGCCGCCGTCGGGACCAAGGGCACGGTCTTCCTGACCTACAACAACTCCAACGGCCGCAACTGCGTGGTGACCAAGCGCAACGCCGCGGGGTCGGCCGTCCTCATCGAGGCGGGTCTGTCGATCAGCCCGGCGGGCAACCACTGGGACGTGTACGAGGGCGACTACTTCACCAGCTACGCGGGCCCGATCTACCTGAACGCGGCCGGGCGGTGCGTGGACTGGATGGGCCGCATCAGCGGCACCGAGGGCGGCAAGCGCGGCACGAACTGCGGCTGACCCCGTTCGGGCGGCCCGCGCGCCGGGCCGCCCGGCTCCGCCGGATCACTCCCGTACCGGTTTCACTCCGGCGGTGAGCACAGCCGTCCTACGACCGAAACCCGATGACGCAGGTCAACATCCGGCGTATTCCGGACCTGTCACACGCAGGCGCGACGATCTGTGGACCGGACCGCACAGCGTGTCATATGCTCCGCCACGGCCGTGCGGCGCAGGGGTCGCCGCGGGGCGAGGGGGCGCGGGGTGCAGACCAACCTGTCAGTGATCCGGTACCGGCTGCTCGGCTCGGTCGAGGCCCATTCCGGGGGGCGGCGCGTCGCACTCGGCGGCCCCAAGCGCAGAACCGTCCTCGCGGCACTGCTCCTGCGGCCGAACACGGTGGTCGCCGACGACAGGCTCGTCGACCTCGTCTGGGGGGACGACCCGCCGCGCAGCGCCCGGCCCCAGCTCCAGGTGCACATCCACGAACTGCGCAAGCGCCTGGGCCCCGCGACGATCGTCCGGCACAGCTACGGCTACCAGCTGCTGGCGGCCCCCGGGGCCACCGACGCGGAGGAGTTCCGGCGGCTCGTCGCCCTGGCCCGGGTCCACCGGTCCGAGGGGCGCCGCGACGAGGCCGCCCGGACCCTGCGCTCGGCGATGGCGCTGTGGACCGGCCCGGCCCTCGGCGGGGTCACCGCGCCACTGGAGGAGAAGGCGCGCCCCGCCCTGGAGGAGTCGCGGCTGTACGCCCTGGAGGAGCTGTACGGGGTGGAGGTCGAACGCGGACGGGGCTCCTCCGCCGTACCCGAACTGCGCACCCTCTGCTCCGAGCACCCGACCCGGGAGAGCTTGGTCGCCCTGCTCATGTCCGCCCTGCACTCGTGCGGGCGCACCGGCGAGGCGCTGGAGGCGTACGCCTCGCTGCGCGACCTGTTCGCCCGGGAGATGGGGATCGCCCCGGGCGCACAGCTCCAGCGGCTCCACCTGGGGCTCCTGAGTCCGGAGCGGGAGGAGGGGCCGGCACGCCGCAGGCCGTCGGTCCGCCCGGCGGAGCTCCCCCACGCCGTCCGCGGGTTCGTGGCGCGGGACCGGGAGCTCGCCGTCCTCGACGCCGGACGGGAGGGGCGGGCCTCCCTGTTCCTCGTCACGGGGGTCGCGGGCGTCGGCAAGACCGCGCTGGCCCTGCACTGGGGCCACACCGCGCGGGAGGACTTCCCCGACGGACAGCTATACCTGGACCTGCGCGGATCCGCGTGCGGCGAGGCTCCGACGCAACCCGACGACGCCCTGCGCCAGCTGCTGCGCAGCCTCGGCGCCGACACGCGCGACCTGCCGGCCGACGCCCCGGGGCTCGCCAAGCTGTTCCGCTCGATGACGGCCGACCGGCGGCTGCTGATCCTGCTGGACGACGCCGCGTCGGCGGAGCAGGTCGTCCCGCTCCTCCCGGGCGGCCCGGACAGCACGGTCCTGGTGACCGGCCGCCGCGACCTCCCCGACCTGGTGGCGCTGTTCGGCGCGGTCCGGATCCGGCTCGACGTGCTGTCGGAGGAGTCCTCCGTCGAGCTGTTCCGGTTCGTCGCCGGGGACGCCGGGCCGGCCTCCGGCCCCTCGGCCGCCCCGGCGATCGCGGGCGACTGCGGCGGCCTCCCCCTGGCGCTGCGGATGGCCGCCGCCACCATGGGCGCCGCGGGCCCTCCCCGGCCGGTCTGACCGGCGGGCACGCCGCCCCGCCGCTCCCGACGGGCACGCCGCCCTGCCCGCGCCGCGCGGATCACCCGGCGGCGAGCACGCGTGCCTCGACCTCCGGGTCCAGCCCCGGGCTCGGGCGGTCCGTGCGCTGCGGGGCCTCGCCTCCGACGGACAACAG
Organism: Nocardiopsis tropica; assembly: GCF_042660575.1. Taxonomy (NCBI): domain Bacteria; kingdom Bacillati; phylum Actinomycetota; class Actinomycetes; order Streptosporangiales; family Nocardiopsidaceae; genus Nocardiopsis; species Nocardiopsis tropica. Next base: position 11,285 of record NZ_JBHSUF010000012.1, on the reverse strand, counting down.
CCACTCCCAGGTGTCGGTGACGGTCTCGGCCACCGGGCGGCAGCGCAGACCGGCCGCGACCGCCCTGGCGACGCCGGCGCCGTGCAGCGCCTCGTGCATCTCGCCCGGCGGCAGCCAGACCGGCAGGTCCGTCCACGGCCGGATGCCCGCTTCCGCGACGACATCCGGGTCGGTCCAGCGGAACTCCGCGTCGGAGCCCGTGGCGGCGGCGCAGGCGGTCAGCAGCCCCTCCATGGTGGTGTGCCCCGGCGGGCTCACCAGGTTGTACGGGCCGCCCAGGCCCTTCTCGGCCGCGTCGAGGGTCCACGCGGCGAGGTCGCGCGCGTCCACGTACTGCAGGGGCAGGTCGCGCGGGCCGGGGGCCAGGACCGGACCGCCGCGGGCGACGCGGTTCAGCCACCAGGGCAGGCGGCCGACGTTCTCGTGCGGGCCGAGGACGAGTCCCGCCCGCACGGACAGGGCCCGGTCCCCGAAGGCCCGCTCCGCGGCCAGCTCCCCGCCCCGCTTGTCGTTCGCGTAGTCGGTGGCGCCCGCGTCCGGAGCCCCCTCCACCACCGGCCAGTCCTCGTCGGAGCCCGCCGGTGAGGGGTAGGTGTAGACGGAGCGGCTGGAGACGTAGGCGTAGTGCCCGGCACGGTCCGCGAGGAGGTTCGCCGCGGCGGCCACGGCGCTCGGCGCCGCCGACCAGGTGTCGACGACGGCGTCCCACTCCCCCGTCCCCAGTTCCGCGAGCCCGCCCTCCGCCAGCCGGTCGCCGTGCAGCACGGTGGCACCCTCCGGCGCCGGCCGGGTCCCCCGGTGGAACACGGTGGTGTCCCACCCGCGTCCCAGCGCGTCCTCCACGACGGCTCGTCCCACGAACTCGGTACCGCCCAGTACGAGAAGTCTCATGGGGAGGATTCTGGCGTCCCGCGCCCCGGCACGCCAGAGGTGACTGCTCTCGGCAGAACCGCACGTGACCGGACGCGCCGGCGTTGCCCGGGGCACGCCGCACGGTTCGGCCCGGCCCCCGGCTCAGCCCGGGTCACCGGCCGCGGGGAGGGCCCGGCCCGGGCGCCGCGGTCAGCCCGCGCAGGAGACGGCGCGACCGCGGAGGTGGTCGCGCTCGCGCTCGTTGAGGGTGAGGTCCGCCGCGCGCTCGAACTCCTCCCGCGCCTCGTCCGGACGCCTGAGGCGCAGCAGCAGGTCGCCCCGCACGGCGGCCAGGAGGTGGTAGCCGTCCAGGACCCCGGCCTCGCTCAGGGAGTCCACGATGTCCAGCGCCGGCCCCGGCCCGTCCGCCATGGACACCGCGACGGCGCGGTTCAGTTCGACCACCGGGGACCGGGTGACCGCGGCCAGCTCCGCGTACAGCCCCGCGATCCCGGCCCAGTCGGTGTCCTCCACGGCCGCGGCCTGGGCGTGCTTGGCCGCGATGGCCGCCTGGAGCGCGTAGGGGCCGCGCGGTTCGGCCGGGTCGGCGGAGAGCGCGTGCCTCAGCGCCCGGAACCCCCGCAGGACGAGCCTGCGGTCCCAGCGGGTGCGGTCCTGCTCGGCGAGCGGGACGGGCTCGCCGCCCGGCCCGACACGGGCCCGGAACCGCGAGGCGTGCAGTTCCATCAGCGCGACCAGGCCGTGCACCTCGCGCTCCCCCGGCAGCAGCGCGGTGAGCACCCTTCCCAGGCGCATGGCCTCGTCGCACAGCTCGGGGCGTATCCAGTCACCGCCGGAGGTCGCGGCGTAGCCCTCGTTGAACACCAGGTAGACGACCTCCAGGACGGAGGCGAGCCGGGCGTCGCGGTCCGCCCCGACCGGTACCTCGAAGGGCACCTGCCTGGCGGCGAGCGTGCGCTTGGCGCGCACGACGCGTTGGGCGACGGTGGACTCCGGCACCAGGAAGGCGCGGGCGACCTCCTCCGTGGTGAGCCCGCCGAGCAGGCGGAGGGTGAGCGCGACCCTCGCCTCGGTGGACAGCACGGGGTGGCAGCACACGAACATCAACTTGAGGAGGTCGTCGCCGTAGTCCTCCTCCAGGACGGCGTCGAACTCGGCCTGTCCGTCGTGCCCGGCGATGTCGCGGCCCAGGTCGGCCATCCGCTTCTGGAAGCGCTCGTCCCGCCGCCAGCGGTCGAGCATCCGCCGCTTGGCCACGGTGGTCAACCACGCGCCGGGGTTGTCGGGAACCCCCTCGTCGGGCCACTTCTCCAAGGCGCTGACCAGGGCGTCCTGGGCGAACTCCTCGGCGAGGCCGACGTCGCCGACCATGCGGGTGAGCGCGGCGACGAGGCGGGCCGACTCGATGCGCCAGACCGCCTCGACCGCGCGGGTTGCGTCGGTGTGGCTCACGGACCAATGACAGCACCATGAGCCACACCACCGCAAGCCCGGACGAACCGGCCCCTCAGGCCTCGTGCTCGTTGTGGGCGCGCATCTGGCGCTCGCGCTCCTTGAGCTCCTCGGGCATCTCGTCGCCGAAGTCGTCTGTCCCCATGATGCGCCGCAGCACCAGGCTCATCTCGCCGGTGTCGCCGTGCGGGCAGCGCCTGGCCCACTCCACGGCCTCCTCGTGCGAGGACACCTGGAGGATCCAGTAGCCGGCGATGAACTCCTTGGCCTCCGCGAAGGGGCCGTCCGTGACGTTCGTCCGGCCGTCGGAGAAGGTGACCCGGGTCGCCTCCTCGGAGGGGGCCAGGCCGTCGCCGGCGAGGAGGACGCCGGCCTTGACCAGCTCCTCGTTGTAGTCGGCCATCGCCTGGAACATCTCCGGCGTCATCTCCGTGTCGGCCTCGGCCTGCGGGTCGGACATGATCGACATCATGTAGCGCATGGTGTTCGCCTCCCGTGCGGCGGAGGAGCCTCTCTCCCCCGCTCTCGTCTACACGTCGAACGGAACGGCGGGGGATCGACACGGCGGCCGAACTTTTCTCCGACTTTTTTCGGGGAGTCCCGCCCGGGCCGCCGCCCCGGTCTCGTCGATCCGCCTCACCAGGCCTTACTACCCGGAACGGCGGGGATGACCGCGGAATCCGCGACCGCTCGCCGCGCACGGGACGGCCCGCCTCCGGACGGGCCGCCGCCCGCCCCGCGGCCGGGGGCGCCCTCCCCCGCCCCCTGGCCACAACCGGTCATACCGGTGACCGCCCCGGAGCCCGACCTGGGCCGTTCGGTAGAGTTCCGGCACGGTCGCGCCGGGCGGCGGTCGCGGAGCGAGGGGGCGGTTCGGGTGGGCTTGTTCTTGGACACCGCCCTCGGGTTCCCGACGGTGCTGCTCACCCCCGCGCTGGTCGTCGTCGCGGGCTACTGGCTGTTCGTCGCGGTCGGCGCCGCCGACCTGGACCTCCTCGACGGCGTGGACGCCGACGGCGACGCCGTGGGCCTGAGCGCCTTCATGGGCAGGGTCGGGCTGGGAGGAACGGCGCCGAAGGCGTCCGTCGAGGGCGGCGGACGACGGCCGGGCGTCCCGGTCACGGTCGCGCTCACCGCGCTCGTCTGCGTCGCCTGGTTCGTGAGCATGATCGGAGGCATCATGACCAACCTCCTGGACACCGCGTCCACCCCCCTCCTGCTGGTGCTCGGCGCCGTGGTCCTGCTGCTCGCGCTCGTCGCCGCGTGGGCGGTCACCAGCGGACTGGTCATGTCACTCCAGCGGTTCCTCCCCCGGCGCACCGAGGATTCCAAGCACGAACTGGTCGGGCGCACCTGTGTGATCCGCATCGGCGACGCGGACGAGTCCTTCGGCCGGGCCGAGATCACCACCGCGGGCGGGGCGTCCATCTCCATCCCGGTGCGCACCACCGGCGGCGAGGTCCTGCCGCTGGGCAGCACGGCCCTGATCTTCGACCACAGCCCCGAGGGCGACGTCTTCCTCGTCACGCACTTCGACGCCGCGCTGGACCCCGACCGGCCCTGAGCCCCCGGCCCCGGGGCCCCGCCTTTCCCGGGCGGGCCCCTCCCGAACGGGGCGGGCCGGTCGGAACGGAACCGTTTCGGATGGGCCCGCGTCCCATGTGTACGAGCGTCCCTCCCCGGGGCGGCCACCCGCAGCCGTCCCGTCCCCCCGAAACGCTCGCCTCCCCCGTACGCCACTCGCGGAAAGAGTCCCCCACGTGTTGCTGAGTGCTACCACGAACGGCCAGGAGGCGGCGGACGCGGCCTTCCTCACCGTCGGTGTCGCCGTGGCCGTCGGCCTGGTCGTCCTCCTCGCCCTGCTGCTGATGGTCACGCGCCTCTTCCGCAAGGTCGAGCAGGGCAAGGCCCTGATCATCTCCAAGGTGAGGGACGTCCACGTCACCTTCACCGGAGCGATCGTCCTCCCGGTCCTGCACAAGGCCGAGATCATGGACATCTCCCTCAAGACGCTGACCCTCGACCGGCGTGGGCGGGAGGGTCTCACCTGCAAGGACAACATCCGCGCGGACATCAAGGTGTACTTCTACGTCCGGGTCAACGAGACCGCCGAGGACGTCAAGAAGGTCGCCAAGTCGATCGGCACCGCGCGCGCCAGCGACCAGGACACGCTCCAGGAGCTGTTCAACTCCAAGTTCTCCGAGGCCCTCAAGACCGTCGGCAAGCAGTTCGACTTCGAGGAGCTGTTCACCCACCGTGAGCAGTTCCGCCACGCGATCGTCTCCCTGATCGGCACCGACCTCAACGGCTACAGCCTGGAGGACGTCGCCATCGACGAGCTGGAGCAGACGCCGCTGCACCAGCACGACAGCAACAACATCCTCGACGCGCAGGGCATCTCGAAGATCACGGAGCGCACCGCCAAGGAGCACAAGCGCACCAACGAGTTCGAGAACGACCGCAAGAAGGAACTCGACCGGCAGAACACCGAGACCGCCGAGACCCTCGCCGAGCTGGAGAAGCGCCGCGAGGAGGCGGCCGCGAAGGCCAAGCGCGAGATCGAGATCATCCGCGCCCGCGAGGAGGCGGAGACCGCCCGCGTGCAGGCCGAGGAGCGCCTGAAGGCCGAGACGGCGAACATCCGCACCTACGAGGCGCTGGGCGTCCAGACCCAGAACCAGCAGCGCGAGATCGCGGTCGCCGAGAAGAACCGAGAGCGCGTCATCGCCATCGAGAGCGAGCGCATCGAGAAGGACCGCATGCTGGAGGTCATCGGGCGCGAGCGCGAGACCGAGCTGAGCCGCATCTCCAAGGACAAGGAGGTCGAGGCCGAGCGCCGCGAGGTCGCCGAGGTCGTCCGCGAGCGGATCGCCGTGGACCGCACCGTGGCCGAGCAGGAGGAGGCCATCAAGCGCCTGCGGGCCGTCGAGGAGGCGGAGCGCCAGCGCCAGGCCGTCATCATCCACGCCGAGGCCGAGGCCCAGGAGAACCTGGTCAAGGACATCAAGGCCGCCGAGGCCGCGGAGGCCGCCTCCAAGCACCGCGCCGCCGAGGAGCTCACCCTCGCCGAGGCCCGCCAGCAGGCCGCCGAGCTGGACACCCGCGCCAAGATCCGCCTGGCCGAGGGCACGCAGGCCGAGGCCGCCGCCGCGGGCCTGGCCGAGGTGCAGGTCCGCCACCAGGACGCCGAGGCCATCGAGAAGGTCGGCCGCGCCGAGGCCGTCGTGGCCCGCGAGAAGGCCCGTGTCGAGGCCGAGGCCGTCGAGCAGAAGCTGCGCGCCGAGGCCGCCGGCCTCACCGACAAGGCCGAGGCCATGGCGGCCCTGGACCAGGTCAGCCGCGAGCACGAGGAGTACCGCCTGCGCCTGGAGGCCGAGAAGGAGGTGCGCCTGGCGGGGATCAACGTCCAGCGCGAGGTCGCCGAGGCACAGGCCACCGTCCTGGCCACCGGTCTGGAGAACGCCGACATCAACATCGTCGGCGGCGACGGGGCGTTCTTCGACCGCATGGTCGGGGCCATCGGCCTGGGCAGGTCGGTCGACGGGTTCGTCAACAACTCCGAGACGGTGCAGGCCCTGGGCTCGGGCTGGCTCAACGGCGAGGGCGACTTCGGCGGGTCGATCCGCAAGGTGCTGTCCTCGGTCGACACCGAGGACGTCAAGAACCTCACCGTGTCCGCTCTGCTGCTCAAGCTGATCAGCGCCGGCGGTCCGCAGACCGACAAGCTCAACGGCCTGCTCGGCACCGCCCGCTCCCTCGGGGTGGACCACCTGCCCGCGGCCGCCCTCGCCGGCGCCGAGCGGTGAGGCAGCCCTCCGTGGCCGAGGCCGGAACCCAGGAGAAGGAAGGCGCCGGGCCGGACGCCGCCGACGCGCAGTCGCTGGACGCGGGCGCCTACGAGGTGCTCCGCGCCCGGCTGCGCGAGCAGTCCGGCGAGCTGGCCCGGCGGACCGAGGAGCTGAACGCCCGCCGGCTGGAGGTGTTCGGCGGCACCGAGATGACGCTCCTCGGCACCGAGCGCATCCGCACCGAGCACAACTGCGTGCCCCGGGACATCGTCAGCGTGGGCGGCTCCGCCGGCTCGGGCGCCGACGACGTGATCCTGTTCGGCTACAACGTCTTCATCGGCATGCAGCGGGAGACGCACGTCTCCGACGTCTTCTCGCTGCACCGGTACGAGCACGGCGGCGACGGGTTCACGTTCGCCGACGCCGCCGGGGACGCCGTTCCCGGGCTGCTCCCCGACGAGGCGTTCCGGCAGGACTTCGCGAAGCTCTACCGCTACTACCGCGACGCCCGCCTGCTCCAGCTGCGCCGGATCGAGGACCGGCTGCTGGCCGTGTTCCAGACCGGTCCGCGCACCGAGGACGTGCGCGTGCTGCGGTGGTCGGTGGAGCCCACGGGTGGGATCGCCTACCTCGACGACCGCGGCGAACGCGACCACGTGTTCCCGCCGTCGCACGACTTCACGTGGGTGGAGACCACACGCGAGGACCACGTGCAGGGCCGCCACCCGCACATCTCCGTCCTCGACGAGCTGTTCGTCGAGACCGTGGGCGGCGACCTCACCATCAAGGTCGAGAACAACACCGAGGTCGGCGAGGGCGTCTACAGCGAGCCGGTGGACGAACCGCTCCAGAGCCTGGCCGACGCCTCCGTGTCGTACGCGAGGGTGGGCGCGCTGATCCTGCTGCGCGTCCTCCCGTACAACGAGACCGCGTGGCGCCACCTGGTCTTCAACACCCGCACCAAGGAGGTGGAGCGCCTCGACGGCATCGGCCAGGCGTGCCAGCGGCTGCCCGACGACCAGGGGCTGATCTTCCCCGGCGGCTACTACCTCGCCACCGGTGCGGCGCGGACGTTCGACACCGACGTCACCGACCTGGAGTTCGAGCGCGTGGTGCGCTCGCCCAACGGCGAGGACGTGCTGTACGTCTTCCACTCCCGCGCGGACGGCCGCAGCCTCCTGCTGCCGTACAACACCATCCGCAAGGAGGTCGCCAACCCCGTCGTCTGCCACGGGTACTCGCTGTTCGACGACGGCACCATGACGGTGTTCAGGAGCGACTCGGGCGAGCCGACCCGGGTGCATCCGATGCAGGTGTGGCAGACCCCGTACGTGTCCGACGTGTACGCGGCGGCGCAGCCGGCGGGGACCGGCCCCCTGGAGCGGATCGGCAACGCCGAGCTGGTGAGGGGTGTGTCCGAGGCCCTGTCGGTGGCGCGGATGACCACCGACATGCGCCCCTCCACGGAGGTCTTCGAGGCGCTCATCGCCGCGTGCCGCCGGGCGCTCGACCGGTTCCACTGGCTGGGCGAGGAGGAGCTGGGCGACCTGGCGACGCCGCTGGCGGAGGTGCAGGACACCGCCCGGCGGGTGCTGGAGGAGTTCGAGACCGTCCAGGCGCTCACCCGCCAGGCGGCCGAGGCGCTGGCGGGGGCCGAGGACCGGGCGGCCGCGCTCGTCCGCACGGCCCGGGGCGAGGCCCCGCGGTCGGCCGAGGGGTGGGTGGCGCTGCTGACCGGGCTGCGCCGCGCCCAGGGGCAGGCGGCCACGCTGCGCGAGACGCGGTACGCGGACACCGCCCGCCTCGACGCCCTGGACGGCAGGATCGGCGAGGAGATCACGGCGGTCGGCCGCCGGACGGTCGCGTTCCTGGAGCAGGACGACGCGTTCGCCGGGTACCACTCCGAGGTGGACCGGCTGGTCGCGGACGCCGAGACCATCGACGCGGTCAGCGCGGCCACGGCCGTCGGCGAGCGCATCGCCGAGCAGACCGAGGGACTCCAGGTCGTCACCGAGGTCGTCGGCTCCCTGGACATCGGCGACGCCAAGGTGCGCACCCGCATCCTGGAGCGGGTGAGCGAGGTGCTGGCCGGGATCAACCGGGCGCGCGCCACGCTGGAGGCCCGGCGCACCGAACTGCTGGCCCTGGAGGGGCGGGCGGAGTTCGCGGCCGAGTTCGCCCTGCTGGGACAGGCCGTCACGGGCGCGCTGGCGGCGGCGGACTCCCCCGAGCGGTGCGACGAGCAGCTGGGGCGCATCATGCTCCAGCTGGAGAACCTGGAGTCGCGGTTCGCGGAGTTCGACGACTTCCTCGGGGAGCTGTCGGACAAGCGCGAGGACGTGTACGAGGCGTTCTCCACCCGCAAGCAGTCGCTGGTGGACGAGCGGGCGCGGCGGGCCGACCGCCTGGCGTCGTCGGCCGCCCGCGTACTGGAGGGGGTGAACCGCAGGGTCGCGACACTGGCGACCCTGGAGGACGTCAACACCTACTTCGCGTCGGACGCGATGGTGGCGCGGCTGCGCCGCACCTCCGAGGAGATGCGCGCGCTCGGGGACACCGTGCGCGCGGAGGAGCTGGACGGCCGGATCGCGGCCGCCCGGCAAGAGGCCGGCAGGACCCTCCGGGACCGCACCGACCTGTACGAGCGCGGCGCGGGCGGGGAGACGATCCGGCTGGGCAGGCACCGCTTCGCGGTGAACACCCAGCCGATCGACCTGACGCTCGCCCCGCACGGCGGTGGGATGTCGGTGGCGATCACGGGCACGGACTTCCGGGAGCCCGTCACCGACGAGGCCTTCGGGCGGACCCGGCGCCTGTGGGACCGGCTGCTGGTCTCCGAGAGCCCGGAGGTGTACCGGGCCGAGTTCCTGGCGACGTCGATCCTGGCCGCCGCCGAGGAGGGCGCGGACGGGCTGTCGCTGGAGCGGCTGCGCGAGGCCGAGCTGGACGCGGACGGGGCCGGCCTGGCGGGGCTGGTGCGCGAGGCCGCCGAGGCCCGGTACGACGAGGGCTACGAGCGGGGCGTGCACGACCACGACGCCGCGAAGGTGCTGTCCGCCCTGCTGCGGCTCCGCGCGGGCGCCGGACTGCTCCGGTACCCGGGCGCGGCACGGGCCGCGGCGCAGTTGTTCTGGGCGTTCGGGGCCGGGAAGGACAGGCGGTCGGCGTGGGCGGTGCGGGCCGCGTCGCTGGCCCGCGCCCGCTCGGTGTTCGGGGCGCGGCGGTCGGCGGCGATCGACGGGCTGCGCACGGAGCTGGCGGGGGCCGTGGACGCCTTCCTGACCGACAGCGGGCTGCACCAGGACGCCGACCTGGAACTGGTGGGCGAGTACCTGTTCGAGGAGCTCGCGGCGGACTCCCCCGCCGAACGCGGGTTCGTGTCGGGCGCGGGCGCGCGGAGGCTGCTCGACCGGTTCCACCGGACCCTGGGCAGCACCCGGGAGACCACGCGGGCGGCGTTCGCGGAGGACCTGCGCAAGCTCGACGGCGACCTGGCCGCCCGGCACCAGCTGGTGTCGGCGTGGCTGGAGGCGTTCGCGGGCACCCTGGACGGGGTGGACCCGGGCGACCTCCCCGAGGCGGCGGCGATCGAGCTGACCGGGTCCGGCGCGGACCGGTACGAGTCGTCGGCCGCCGTGGCCGAGACGGTCGGCGGGATCCTGGGGGCCCACCCGCGCGTGCGCGAGCGGTCCCTGGAGGTGCGGTTGGACGAGATCCTGCCGCGCACCCGCCGGTTCCGGCTGGAGGAGGTGCCCGCGTACCGGGACTTCCAGCGGCGCCGCAACGAGCTGGTGGCCGCGGAGCGCGAGCGCCTGCGCCTGGAGGAGTACCGGCCGAAGGTGATGAGCGGGTTCGTCCGCAACCGCCTGCTGGACGAGTCGTACCTGCCGCTCATCGGCGACAACCTGGCCAAGCAGCTGGGCGCGGCCGGTGACGACAAGCGCACGGACCAGAGCGGCCTGCTGCTCCTCATCTCGCCCCCCGGGTACGGCAAGACCACGCTCATGGAGTACGTGGCGAGCCGTCTGGGGCTGGTGTTCGTGAAGGTGAACGGGCCCGCCCTGGGGCACGCGGTGACGTCGCTCGACCCGGCGGAGGCGCCCGACGCCACGTCGCGGCAGGAGGTCGAGAAGATCTCGTTCGCCCTGGAGATGGGCGGCAACACCATGCTGTACCTGGACGACATCCAGCACACGAACCCGGAGCTGCTCCAGAAGTTCATCTCGCTGTGCGACGGCCAGAGGCGCATGGAGGGCGTGTGGAACGGGCGTACCCGGACCTACGACCTGCGCGGCAAGCGGTTCGCGGTCTGCATGTCCGGCAACCCCTACACCGAGCAGGGCAAGCGGTTCCGGATCCCGGACATGCTGGCCAACCGCGCCGACGTGTACAACCTGGGCGACGTGCTGTCGGGCAAGGAGGAGCTGTTCTCGCTGAGCTACATCGAGAACGCGCTCACCTCCAACCCCACCCTGGCGCCGCTGTCCACCCGCGAGCGGGAGGACGTGTACCGGTTCGTGCGGATGGCGCAGGGCGACGACTCGGTGGGCACGGACCAGCTCGCGCACCCGTACTCGGCGGTCGAGGTGGACCGGATCGTGTCGGTCCTGCGCAAACTGCTGCGGGTGCAGGAGGTGGTGATGGCCAACAACCGGGCCTACATCGCGTCGGCGGCGCAGTCCGAGGACGCGCGCACCGAGCCGCCGTTCCGGTTGCAGGGGTCGTACCGGAACATGAACCGGCTCGCGGAGAAGATCGTGCCGGTCATGAACGACGCCGAGGTGGAGGCCGTCATCGACGACCACTACCTGGGCGAGGCGCAGACGCTCACGTCGGACGCCGAGGCCAACCTGCTGAAACTGGCGGAGCTGCGCGGGGTGATGACCCCCGGGCAGAGGGCCCGCTGGGCCGAGGTCAAGGAGGGGTACCGCCGGGGACGCGCGCTGGGCGGAGCTGACGACGATCCGCTGACCAGGGCGATCGGCGCGATGGGGCTGCTCGCCGACCGGGTCGGCGAGATCGGCGCCGCCATCGACCGCGGCCGCGAGGGGTAGCGCGGCGGTCGGTCGGGCGACCGGCCCTTCCGCGCGGCGCCGGAGGATCCCGGCGGGGTCCCCCGCCGTTGCGGGGGTTGTGGGGCGGCTGCGGGGAATGTAGTTTTCCTTCCACTTT
>NZ_JBHSUF010000011.1:0-291442 GCF_042660575.1 Nocardiopsis tropica | reverse complement strand
AGACGATGGGGCACGCGGGCGCGATCGTGTCGGGTTCGGCGGGCACGGCCGCGGCCAAGCAGGAGGCCCTGGAGGCCGCCGGCGTCAAGGTCGGCAAGACCCCCAGCGAAGCGGCCCGCCTCGTGCGCGCCGTCCTCGGCGGAACCCACGGCGGAGAGGAGGCGGGCGCCCTCTCCACGGCGGCGCCCACGGCCCCATGACGACGATGCCCAAGCCCGGCACCTCCTGGGCCGCACTGTACGCCCGCTGCCGTGAGGCCGCCCCGGAGGCCTTCGGCCCGGACCGCGTCCACAACCACTGGGGCGGGCGGTGGCGCCCCGACGGCGAGCCCCGGGCCTCCTACTCGCCCGTGGACGGTTCGCGGACCGCGGACCTGCCCATGCTGGACGGCGCCACCGCGGCCCTCGCCGTGGCCGGGGCCGCCGCCGGGCACCGCGCGTGGGCCGCACTCCCCCTCGCGGAGAGGCAGGCACGGGTGCGCGCCGCGGTCCGCGCCTGGGAACGGCACCGCGACACCCTCGCCCTCGCCCTCGTGTGGGAGATCGGCAAGCCCTGGCGGCTGGCCCGCCAGGACGTGGACCGGGCGATCTCCGGGGTGGAGTGGTACCTGGACGGCATCGGGCCCATGCTCGACGGCCGCCTCCCCCTGGACGGCCCCGTCAGCAACATCGCGAGCTGGAACTACCCGATGAGCGTGCTCGCGCACGCGATGTGCGTCCAGGCGCTCGCGGGCAACGGGGTGATCGCCAAGACGCCCACCGACGGCGGGCTGGTCTGCCTGACCCTCGCCGTGGCCCTCGCGGTCCGGGAGGGGCTGCCGTTCACCCTCGTCAGCGGGGGCGGGCGCGAGCTGTCCCCGGCGCTGGTGAAGGGGCCCGAGATCGGCTGCGTGTCCTTCGTCGGAGGCCGGGACGCCGGGGGCCGGGTGGCGGCCGACGTCGCCGACCTGGGGCGGCCGCACGTCCTGGAACAGGAAGGGCTGAACTGCTGGGGGGTGTGGGAGTTCAGCGACTGGGAGACCCTCTCCGGCCAGATCCGCAAGACCTTCGACTACGCCAAACAGCGCTGCACCGCCTACCCGCGGTTCGTCGTGCAGCGGTCCCGCTTCGACGCGTTCCTCGACGCCTACCTCACCGCGGTCCGCGGCGTCCGCTTCGGCCACCCGCTCGCCGTGGAGTCCCCCGACGACGACCTGCCGGAGCTGGACTTCGGCCCCCTCGTCAACGCGGCCAAGGCCAAGGAGCTCACCGACCGCGTCGCCGAGGCCGTCGCGGGCGGGGCCGTGCCCCTCTACCGCGGCGGACTGGACGACGCCCTCCTGCTCCCGGGCCAGAACACGGACGCCTACGTGGCGCCGGTGGCCATCCTGGAGCCGCCGCGCTCCTCACCGCTGTTCCACGCCGAGCCCTTCGGCCCGGTCGACTCGATCGTGCTGGTGGACACCGAGGCCGAACTCCTGGCCGGGATGAACGCCAGCAACGGGGCCCTGGTCGCCACGGTCTCCTGCGACGACCCCGACACCGCCTCGCGCCTGGCCGGGGGCGTGCGCGCCTTCAAGGTCGGCGTCAACCGGCCGCGCTCGCGCGGCGACCGCGACGAGCTGTTCGGCGGCTGGGGCGACTCCTGGCGGGGCGCCTTCGTCGGCGGGGATCTCCTCGTCCACGCGGTCACCCGGGGGCCCGCAGCCGAGCGCCTGCCCGGCAACTTCCCGCACTACACGCTGCGCCCCGAGGGGCGCGTCTGACCGGCGGGGGACCCGGGACGGGTCCGGCACGCCGGGACACGGCTCCCGGCGCACCGGGCCCGGCACGGCCGCTCCCGCGGCCGGCCGGAGGATCCGGACCGGTCGCGGGGGCACGGCCGGGGTGTCCGGGCGCCGCTCCGAGCGGCGGTGCGGACACGGGGCCGGGTGTCGGGGGCGGTCGGTGCAGGGGGCTGGAGCGCGCCGACCGCCCCCGCGTCTACTGACCCGAACTGCGGACGCCTCCCGTGGCCGCCGAGGGCGCGCTGAGCGCCTTCTTCAGGAGGATCCGATGCCTTCCGGCGTAGACGTTCATGGAGGTGCCCCTGAGGAACCCGGCGAGCGTGATGCCCGCCTCCTCGGCCAGGTCGACGGCCAGGGACGAGGGCGCGGAGACGGCCGCCATCATCGGGACGCCGGCCATCCAGGCCTTCTGCACCAGCTCGAAGGAGGCGCGGCCGGAGAGCATCAGCACCGTGCCCTCCAGCGGCAGCCGGCCGGAGCGCAGCGCCCAGCCGACCAGCTTGTCGACCGCGTTGTGGCGGCCCACGTCCTCGCGCAGGGCGAGGAGTTCGCCCTCCGCGGTGAACAGCCCGGCGGCGTGCAGCCCGCCCGTGCGGTCGAACACCCGCTGCGCCTCGCGCAGGCGGTCGGGCAGGGCCGTCAGGGTGTCCGCGCCGATCCGGGCCCCGTCCTCCGCGACCTGCCACCTGGCCTGGGTGCGGACGGCGTCCAGGCTCGCCTTGCCGCACAGGCCGCAGGAGGACGTGGTGTAGAAGTTGCGCTCCAGCGACGTGTCCGGGCGGGGGACGCCCGGGGCCAGGGACACGTCGAGCACGTTGTAGGTGTTGGAGCCGTCCTCGGTCGCGCCCGCGCAGTAGCGGATCGCGGTGATCTCCTCGGCCCGCGACACCACGCCCTCGCTCACGAGGAACCCGGCGGCCAGGTCGAAGTCGTCGCCGGGCGTGCGCATGGTGACGCTCAGCGGCTCACCGTCCAGCCTGATCTCCAGCGGCTCCTCCACGACGAACGTGTCCACGCGCTCGGTCGCGGACCCGTCCTTGATCCGGAGCACCTTCCCCCGGACAGTGACCCGTCCCATCTCCGCCCCACCGCCTTCCGGTGTCCTGCCGTCCCCGGTTCTACACGATCTGTCCGGGATTCTCATCCTCGTGGTTCCGCGCGGGGCGGAACGGTTCAGGCACCGCCGCCGCCGGCGCCACTGCCTTTCCCGTCGCCGCCGCGGCGCTGCACGTGCTGGAAGCCGAACCGTCCCTTGATGCACAGGTTCCCGTGGGTCACGGGGTTGTCGTGCGGGGACGTGACCTTCACGATCTCGTTGTCCTGCACGTGCAGCGTAACGTTGCAGCCGACCCCGCAGTACGTGCAGATCGTGGTGGTCTCGGTCTGCTTGTCCTCGTCCCAGGTCCCCGCCTGGCGCATGTCGAACTCGGTGCCGAAGGAGAGGGCCCCGGTGGGGCAGACCTCGATGCAGTTCCCGCAGTACACGCAGGCCGAGTCGGGCAGGGTGACGTCGTGCTCGGTGGAGATGCGGGCGTCGAACCCGCGCCCGGCCACCCCGATCGCGAAGGTGTTCTGCCACTGGTCCCCGCAGGCGTCGACGCACTTGTAGCACATGATGCACTTGGAGTAGTCGCGCACGTACAGGTCGTTGTCGATCTTCGCGGGCTGCTCGACCGTCGCCGCGACCGAGCCGTCGCCGGGCTCGTGCTCGCCGGAGCGCCGGGCGTCGCGCACGCCGAGCGCGGCGGCCTCGGCGCGCGGGCCGAACCTGTCGGGCTCCGCCTCGTAGCGCTCCATCCACTCGGCGACCTTCGGGGTGGTGGACAGGTCCACGGAGGAGCCGAGCAGCTCCAGGACCAGCTTGCGGCTGTGGCGCACCCGCTCGGAGTCGGTCGCCACGGACATGCCGGGCTCCAGCTTGCGCGAGCAGGCGGGGGCGAGCGTGCGCGCGCCCTCCACCTCCACCACGCACACGCGGCAGGCGTTCCTGGGCGTGAGGGTGTCGCCGTGGCAGAGGGTGGGGATCTCGGTGCCGCGCTCGGCGCACGCCTCCAGGACGGTGGTGCCCTCGGGCACGCGGACCTGCTCTCCGTCGATGGTCGCGTCGATCAGCCGCCTGGGCGGGGCCAGGAGTACGGGGACGGTCATCGGGCCTCCTCGGTTGCCGCCCGGTCGCCCGCGGCGGTGCTCTGCTGGATGTCGTCGGAGGCGGCCCGGTCGGGGCCGCCGAACAGGTCGAGCCGGTCGATCGCCGACTCCACGGCGTTCCAGGCCGTCTGCCCCAGTCCGCAGATCGAGGCGTCCTTCATCGCACGGCCGACCTCGCGGAGCAGGGGGACCTCGGCGGCCGCGTCTGCCCCCGCGCTGATCCGCAGCAGCGACTCCTCCTGGCGCACCGTGCCGACACGGCAGGGGACGCACTGGCCGCAGGACTCGTCGCGGAAGAAGGCCGCCACCCGGACCAGGGTCGCGACCAGGTCGGCGGTGTCGTCCAGGACCAGGACCACGCCCGAGCCCAGGGTCGTCCCGGCCGCGCGGGCGCCCTCGAAGGTCAGGGGGATGTCGAGTTCGTCGCCGCGGACGAACGCCCCGGCCGCCCCGCCGAGCAGGACCGCCTGGACGGTGCGGCCCTCCGGCAGGCCCCCGGCCGCCTCGATGAGGTCGCGCAGGGTGGCCCCGAACGGCAGCTCGTACAGCCCGGGGCGGCGCACGCCGCCGGACAGGCAGAACAGCTTGGGTCCCGTGGACCCGCCCGTGCCGACGGCCGCGTAGGCGGGGCCGCCCATCAGCATGATCGGCAGGACGTTGACCAGCGTCTCGACGTTGTTCACGGCGGTGGGCTTGCCGAACAGGCCCTTCTCCACGGGGAAGGGCGGCTTGGTGCGGGGCTCGCCCCGGTAGCCCTCGATGGAGCCGAAGATCGCGGTCTCCTCGCCGCAGATGTAGGCCCCGGCGCCCCGCCGGATCTCGATGTCGAAGGCGAACCCCGAGCCCAGGACGTCCGGCCCGAGGAGTCCGCGCTCCCGTGCGAGCGCGACGGCGTTCTCCAGGTGCCGCAGCGCGCGGGGGTACTCCCCCCGGATGTACAGGAACCCGAGCCGCGCCCCGACGGCGTAGCCGGCGATCGTCATCGCCTCGATGACGGAGAAGGGGTCGCCCTCCATCAGGACGCGGTCCTTGAAGGTGCCCGGCTCGCTCTCGTCGGCGTTGCACACCAGGTAGTGCGGGCCGTCCGGCTGCTGGGCGGTGGCCTGCCACTTGCGGCCGGTGGGGAAGGCGGCTCCGCCCCGGCCGACCAGGCCGGAGTCGGAGACCTCCCGGATCACGCCGGCCGGGCCGAGCCGCAGCGCCCGGCGCAGTGCCGCGTAGCCGCCGGCGGCGCGGTAGTCGTCCAGGCTGAGGGGGTCGACGGTACCGACGCGCCGGAGGAGCACGTGGTCGGGCGACCCGGCGTCGGGGACCGCCGCCGAGGGGGCGGGCTCCGGGGCGGCGCCGGGCAGGGGGTCGGCGCCGAAGGTGGTGGGGGAGGGGGCGCCGTGTCCGTTCGCGGAGACCGGTGCGGCGGAGCCGGGGGAGGCGTCCCCCGCCAGCGCGTCGAGGTCCCCGGGGGCGGCGGGCGCGGCGACGGCGTACCGTGCCGGGGCGCCGGCCTCGAGGGCCAGGGCGGCGGGCGCGCGTTCGCACATGCCGAGGCAGGGGCTCTCGTGCCAGGTGGTGTCGCCGTCGTGTCCGCCGGGCGGGCCGAGGCGTTCGGCGAGCCGGTCGCGCAGGCCGGACGATCCGGCCGCCGCGCAGGCGATGTCGGTGCACAGGTGCACGACCCGGCGGGGGCGCTTGCGCAGGGAGAACATCGCGTAGAAGGAGGCGACGGCGTAGGCCTCCGCCGGCGGGACGGTGAGCCGTCGGCAGATGTGGTCCAGGGCGGGCCTGCTGATCCAGCCCACCCGGTCGTTGACCGCGTGGAGGGCGGGCATGAGCAGGTCGCGTCTGTCCCGGGCGGTGTGGCCTCCCCGCGCGTAGCGCAGGTCGACGTCCTGGCGGGCGCCGCCGTCCCAACCGGATTCGGGGGGACCGAGCACGCTGTCGACGGCTTCGCGCTCGACGGCGGTGGGCGCCTCGTCCAGGAATCGCAGGTCCACGTCTGTGTCACCTCAATCTCGTGTAATCCAGATCACAGGATTTTGTATACAGAGGACAGTATGATGCTGGTTATCGGGTTGACAACCCCCGTACGCGCCAAGATCGCGTAAGGAGACCCGGCCCCCGGGGCGCGCGCCCGAACGCGTCGCCCAGGGAGGGGACCGCGCCGTCGCCGCAGGGGGCTGGGGCGACGGCGCGGTCCGCCGTCCGCGCACGTCAGGGCGCCGGCGCCGCACTGCCGGCGTGTTCCTCCACCCTCTCGATCCGCACCGCCGCGGCCTTGTACTCGGCCGTCCCCGCGATCGGGTCGGTGGCGTCGATGGTCAGCAGCTGGGTGTCCACCTGGTGGGGGAAGTGGAACGTCATGAACACCAACCCCTGCCGCATCGCCTCCGTGACGGAGACGGGGACGAGGACGGAGCCCCGGCGCGAGGTCACCCGCACCGTCTCGCCGTCGGCGACGCCGAGCTTGGCCGCGTCCTCGGGCGAGAGGTCCAGCAGCTCGCCCCGGCGCAGCGGCGACGAGAAGCCGCCGGTCTGCACCCCGGTGTTGTAGTCGTCCAGGCGCCGCCCCGTCGTCAGCCGGAACGGGAAGTCCTCGTCGAGCAGGTCGACCGGCGGGGAGTGGCCCACGATCCCGAACGGGGCGGGTTCGCCGCGCTCGGCGGGGTCCTCCGACCACAGGCGCGAGTGCAGGTAGCTCGGCTCCAGGGCGTCCTCGGAGTAGGAGGGCCACTGGATGCCGTGCAGCTCGGCCAGGCGCGCGTAGCTCATGCCCCGGTGCATGGGGGAGAGGGAGCGGACCTCGTTCCAGATCTCCTCGGCCGAGGGCCGGGACCAGTCGACGCCGAGGCGGGTCGCGAGGTCGCACATGATCTCGATGTCGTCGCGGGCGCCCTCCGGCGGGTCCAGGGCCTTGCGGACCAGCTGCACGCGGCGCTCGCTGTTGGTGAAGGTGCCGTCGGACTCGCACCAGGAGGCGCTCGCGGGGAGCACCACGTCGGCGAGCTCGGCGGTGCGGGTCAGGAAGATGTCCTGCACCACCAGGTGGTCCAGGCTGCGCAGGCGGCGGGTGGTCTTCTCGGTCTCGGGCTCGGACTGGACCGGGTTCTCGCCGATCACGTAGAGCGTCCTGAGCTCCCGCTCGTCCATCGCCTCGAACATCTGGGTCAGGGTCTTGCCCTTGGTGCCCTGGATCTCGCGGCCCCACGCGGCCTCGAAGGGCGCGCGCGCCTCCGGGTCCAGGATGTCCTGGAACCCGGCCAGCCGGTCGGGAATGGCGCCCATGTCGCCGCCGCCCTGCACGTTGTTCTGGCCGCGCAGCGGGTTGAGCCCCGAGCCGTGCCGTCCCACGTGCCCGGTCAGCAGGGCCAGGTTGATGAGCGAGCGGACGTTGTCGGTGGCGTTGTGGTGCTCGGTGATGCCGAGCGTCCAGCACATCTGGGCGCGCTCGGCCCGGGCGTAGGCGTGCGCCAGCTCGCGGATGGCCTCGGCGGGCACGCCGGTCTCGGCCTCGGCGGCGGCGAGCGTCCAGGGCTCGACCAGCGCGCGGTACTCGTCGAACCCGCTCGTGGCGCGCCGGACGAAGGTGTCGTTGGCCAGGCCCGCGTGCAGGATCTCGCGTCCGATCGCGTGCGCGAGCGGGATGTCGGTGCCCACGTTCAGCCCGAGCCAGCGGTCGGCCCACTCGGCGGTCGAGGTGCGCCGGGGGTCGACGACGAACAGGCGCGCGCCGTTGCGCACGCCCTTGAGCACGTGCTGGAAGAAGATGGGGTGGGCGAAGCGCGGGTTGCCCCCCCAGATCACGATGAGGTCGGTGTCCTCGACCTCGGCGTAGGAGGAGGTCCCCCCGCCCGAGCCGAAGGCCGCGGCCAGGCCGGCGACGCTGGGCGCGTGGCAGGTGCGGTTGCAGGAGTCGACGTTGTTGGTGCCGACGACGACGCGGGTGAACTTCTGCGCCATGAAGTTCATCTCGTTGGTCGCCCGCGCGCAGGAGAGCATGCCGAAGGAGTCGGGCCCGTGCTCGTCCACGCCGCGCCGGAACCCGGCGGCCGCGCGGTCGAGGGCCTCCTCCCAGGAGGCCGGGCGCAGTTCGCCGCCGTCGCGGACGAGGGGGCGGGTGAGTCGGTCGTAGGGAGCGGAGAAATCGTCGGATCGCATGTGGCCTCGCTTGGTGGTCGTGGCCGGATTCGCCTGGTCCGACGGCGCCCGTGGCGCCTGACGGGGATACTGCATACAGTATTTAGCGATCATGAGTCATGGGTCAAGACCGGGCGGCCGGTGCGGGTGCGGGGGGAGCCGGGGGTCCGGGGGTGTCGAGCATCCGGTCGTTGAGCAGCCCGGCCACGGCGTCCACCGCCCGGAGGGCCGGGGCGGGGGTGCCGGTCAGGTCGGCCAGCTCCACCACGGCGGACAGGATGACGTCCAGTTCCATGGGCCGCCCGCGCTCCAGGTCGTGCAGGGTCGAGGTGCGGTGGTCCCCGGCGCGCTCGGCCCCGGCCAGGCGGCGGTCGATGGAGACGGCGGGGTGCACGCCGAGCCGCGCCGCGACCTCCAGGGTCTCGGCCATCATGGTGCGCGCCATCTCCCGGGTCGATCGGTTCCGGCAGATCTGCGCCATGGTGGAGCGGGTCAGCGCGCTCAGCGGGTTGAAGACGATGTTGCCCATCAGCTTCACCCAGATGTCCTCGCGCAGGTCCTGCTCGATCGGGCACTTGAGGCCGCCCGCCTCCATCGCGGCCTGGAAGTCGCGGCAGCGCGCGGAGGAGGACCGGTCCGGCTCGCCGATGGAGAACCGGGTCCCCTCCATGTGCCGGATCACCCCCGGGCCCGCGAGCTCGGTGGCCGCGTAGACCACGCACCCGACCGCGCGCTCGACCGGGATCGTCCGGCTGACCGCTCCCCCCGGGTCCACGCTCTCGATGCGGTGTCCCGCGAGGGGGCCCTCGACCCCGTGGAAGTACCACCACGGGATGCCGTTCTGGGCGGCGACGACCATGGTGGAGGGGCCCATCAGGGGGCGCAGCATCGGGCCGCAGCCCGCGTAGTGCTGGGCCTTCAGGCCGAGGAGGACGGCGTCGACGGGGCCGACCTCGGACGGGTCGTCGGTGGCGTGCGGGTGCGCGGTGAAGTCGCCGCGCGCGCTGAGCACGCGGACGCCCCGCTCCCGCAGGGCCTCCAGGTGGGCGCCGCGGGCGATGAGGTGGACGTCGGCCCCGCCCCTGTGGAGTGCGGCGCCCGCGTAGGCGCCGATCGCTCCGGCGCCGAGTACGGCGATTCGCATGAGGACTCCCTTCCTTTCACATACTGTATACAGTATGCTCCGAGATATCGTTCTCCACATGTCGGTAGGGAGAGAAGGAATGCCCGACCAGGGTTCCCCGGAAACTTCTCCGTTTCTTCACGTCGGAGACCACCCGCGACCCCCGCTGCCCTGGACCGCGGCGCGGGAGCTGGCGCGGGTGACCGGTGCCGAGGGTGGCACGCCCATGGCCGAGGAGCCGCTCGCCGGCGCCCTCGGCGCCACCCTCGGCGCCGACCTCGTCGCGGCGGTCGACGTCCCCGCGCTCGACAGCGCCGCCATGGACGGGTACGCGGTGTCCGGGGAGGGCCCCTGGTCGGTCCTCGGGCGCTCGCTCGCGGGGCGGCGGTGCCCGGTCGTCCGGCTGGGGGGTGGTGAGGCCGTGGAGGTCGCCACCGGTGCCGTCCTGCCGGACGGCACCACGGCGGTCCTGCCGCGCGAGCTGGCGACGGAGTCCTCCGGCGCCGTGCGCGGCGGGATCGGCGAGGGGCGGCACATCCGCCGCCGGGGCGAGACCACGGCGGCGGGAACGCCGGTCGCCCGCCGGGGTAGCCCCGTCACCCCCGCCCTCCTGGGGCTCGCCGCGAGCCTGGGCCGCGACACCCTGCCCGTGGTCCGGCCCCTCGTGCGGGTCCTGGTCACGGGGGACGAGGTCGTGGTCGAGGGGGCGCCGCGCCCCGGGGCGGTGCGGGACGCGATCGGTCCCGTGCTGCCCGGGCTCGTCGCCTGGGCCGGGGGCGCCTGCGCCCCCGCGGTGCGGGTCCCCGACCGGGGCCGGGACCTGGCGCGGGCGCTCGGCGTCGCAGGGCCGGCCGAGGTCGTCGCGGTCTGCGGCTCCTCCTCGGCCGGTCCGGCCGACCACCTGCGCCCGGTCCTGGCCCGGCTGGGCGCCAGGGTCGTCGTCGACGGCGTCGCCTGCCGCCCCGGCCATCCGCAGCTGCTGGCCGTCCTGCCCTCCGGGACCGTGGTCGTGGGGCTGCCGGGGAACCCCGGCGCGGCCCTGGCCGCCGCCCTCACCCTGCTGGTTCCGGTGCTCAGCGGCCGTGCGGACCGGCGGGACCCCGCGCACGCCGGCCGGCGGATCGGGCTCATCGGCCCGACCGGCCCGCACCCGTCCGACACCCGTCTGGTGCCGGTGCGCGTGAGCCAGGACCTGGCGGTGGAGCTGCCCGTCTCGGGCTCCGCCGACCTGAGGGGCGCCGCCACGGCGGACGCCCTCGCCGTGGTCCCGCCCTCGCGCGTCCCGGGGCGCGTCCCCGGAAGGGTCGAGCTCGTGGAGGTTCCGACATGACCCACGCACGTCCTGCGTTTTGTACACTGTCTACAAAGACCGCGCACCAGGATTCCGGAGATTCCCTATGGCCTCGCAGGGGTTGAACACCGTCGCAGGACGGATCCAGCGTCCCGTACCGCTGCGCGAAGCCGTGTACGAGGCCATCCTGGACCTGATCACCACCCGGGCGCTCTCACCCGGCCACCACCTGGTCGAGACGGAGCTGGCCCAGACCCTGGGCGTCTCGCGCCAGCCCGTCCGCGAGGCGATGCAGCGGCTCAGCAACGAGGGGTGGGTGGACCTGCGCCCCGGCTACGGGGCGTTCGTGCACACGCCCACCGAGAGCGAGGCCGACCAGCTCCTGGCGGTCCGCGCGCTGCTGGAGACCGAGTCGGCCCGCCTGGCCGCCGCCAACGCCTCGCCCGAACAGGTCGGCCACCTGCGCGACCTGGTCGCCGCCGGGCGCGCGGCGACCGAGCTCGCCGACACCGACGCGGTGGTCCAGGCCAACGCCGACTTCCACCGCACCGTCACCGAGGCCTCGGGCAACCGGGTGCTCGCCGAACTGGCCGCCCAGGTGGACCGGCGGGTCCGCTGGTACTACGCCCCGGTCGCCCGCATCCGCGGCGCCGCCTCCTGGGACGAGCACGCCAGCCTCGTCGACGTCATCGAGGCGGGGGACGCCGACCAGGCCCTCAGGCTGATGAGCGAGCACACCGAGCGCACCCGGCGCACCTACCACGAGCGCGTGGACGGCGACGGCTCCTGAGCCCCCGCGGCGGGGTCGCGGCGGCTCGGTCCGCCGCGACCCGGTACGCGCTCCCGTCGGCCTCGCGCGTCAGGTACCCCTCCTCCGCCAGGTACCTGCGCATCGAGGACGGGTCGTCGAAGCAGGTGCGGATCGCCGTGTTCACCTGCTTCTCGGTGTAGACCACCCCGGGCGCGAAGAGCCGCCCCGCGATCCGCGCGAAGACCCCTCGGCGCAGCTCGCGCCGGACGGGCAGGGCGGTCAGCCGTCCCTGGTGGAACAGCGCGTCCACGGGGTCGCGCCCGGCGGGGGCGTTCTCCTCCAGGGCGGCCGCGAACACCCCGGGCACGCACACCACGCGCCCGCCCTCCTCCCTCACGAGGCCGGCGTCCGCCAACCGGCGCAGGTGCCGTACGGCCCCGGAGCCGCCCGCGCGGAGGTCCTCCGGGGCGGCGCCGCCGGCGCCCGCCGCGACCACGCGGGCGTAGAGCGCGAGCCGGTCGGGGTCGGCGAGGGACGAGACGATCTGGGCGGGGTGCGGCACGGGGCTCCTCCTGGAGTGGGTCGTCCGCACCCATGAGACCGGAGGGGACGGGCGCCCCGCCAGCGGTTTTCAGCGCCCGGCGAGCAGCCGCTCCACCACCCTGGCCACCCCGTCCTCGGTGCTCGCCGGGGCGACGCCCAGGCCCAGGGCGGGATCGAGCAGGTCCGGGTGCCCGTCGGCCATGGCGTAGCCCATACCGGCCCAGGACAGCGCGGCCAGGTCGTTGGGCATGTCGCCGAAGGCCGCGACCTCCTCTGCGGCCACCCCCCACCGCTCGCAGACCAGTGCCAGGGTGGTGCCCTTGTTGACCCCGGACGCGCTCAGCTCCAGCAGGCCGTGCCCGCCCGAGTAGGTGACCTCCACCAGCGATCCGACCGTCTCCACGGCCGCCTCGTGCAGGAGGTGGACCGGGGTGCCGCCGGAGCGCACCAGCAGCTTGGCGATCGGGGAGGTGCGCTCCAGGAGCTCCTCGGCGGAGTCCAGGACCCCGCTCACCCAGTCGCGGTGCGCCCACGGTTCGAGCAGGTAGCCGGGCTCGTGGAAGAAGCCGGTACCCGTCTCCACGCCGAAGCCGAGGTCGGGCAGCGCGCCGCGCAGCTTCTCGACCACGGTGCCCGCCGTCTCCGGGGACAGGGCGCGTACGAGGGGCTCCTCGTCGGGGAGGTGGGCGAGCGCGCCGTTGCCGCAGAGGACGGCGGCGGAGGTGAACTGGGAGGAGATGTGCCATGTCTCCCGGGGCGGGCGGGCCGTGGAGACGACCACCCTCACCCCCGCGTCGGCGGCCGCCGCCAGCGCTTGTCGGTTGCGGGCGGAGACGAGGCCTCCGGAGCCCAGGAGAGTGCCGTCGAGGTCGGTCGCGATGACCCGGGGAAAGACCATGTGTCGCATTATGTCTGTCTCCGGTGACGGTTTGAAGTGGCGCCGTCCGGGCCCGGTGCGGGCGGCGCCGCGGCCGGGAGGACCGCCGGGACGCGTTCCACGACACCGCCCCGGAAGACGTCGTAGAGGTCGAGGGTCTCCAGGTGCACGTAGCCGATGTGGCAGTCGCAGCTGGTCAGAGGGCAGGGGGACGGCCCGGGGTCCAGGGCGAACGACCCGTCGTAGAGGTTGCCCATCGGGGTGTCCACGAAGTGGCATCGGCGCACCCCGCCGTCGGCGTCCACGGACAGCACACTGTCACCCGTGCGGCAGGGCCGTCCGAGGCTCGGGTGGGGGTGCCGGCTGTAGTGGAAGTGCGGGTCCAGGGCCTGCCACTCCGCGGCCTCCCCGTCGGTGTAGGTCCGGCCCTCGGCGGCGTTGACCCACAGGTACACGTCACCGGGCAGGTCGGCCCGCATCCTCCGGGCCGCCTCCAGGTGGTCGGGCTCGCCGACCACGCCGACGCTGAACCGCACCCCCGCGGCGGCCAGCTCCCGGGCCTTGGCGAGGAAGCGCTCATGGGACACCTGGCCGGGGTGGTAGGTGGTCCACAGCGCGGTGGACGACAGGTCGCAGTCGGCCAGCCAGCCCAGTCGGCCGCTCAGGTTGGTCTGGATCGCCACCCTCTCCACGTGGGGCAGGCGGCTGAGCCGGACGATCGCGGTCCGGTACCAGGAGCGCACCAGCCCCTCGCCCCAGGGGGTGAACAGCACCGAGACCCGGGTTCCCGGGTTCTCGGCGGGGCGGTCGGCCACCCAGTCGGCGAACCGCTCCAGGGCGGACCGGTCCGCGCGCAGGGTCCCGGGGTCGTCGCGCCGCTTGGCGAAGGGGCAGTACGGGCAGTCGTAGTCGCAGCTGGCCAGCGGCCCCCGGTAGAGGAGGGTGAGGTGCGGGGGGAGCTCCGGCGCGGGGCGCGCCCGGTCGGGGGCGCCCGGGGCGCGGGGCGCGGGGGACAGGGCCCCGTGGATCCCCGGCCAGGGGAGCGGTGTCACCCGCGGGGGCGCGGCCGGGTCGGGGGGACGCTCCGACCCGGCCGCGGCGGGGCACGCGGCCGGGTCGGAGGCGCGGGCGGGGGGAGCCCCGTGGTCCGCGGCGGGTTCCACGGCGCTCACCGGGCCTCGTACTCGGCCATCAGCGCCGACACCCGGGCGGAGAAGGCCATCGGCCCGACGGCGTCGGAGTGCGCGAGGCCCTCCGGGCTCAGCCGCACCGTGCCCGGACCGCCGTCCGGTTCCAGCCACCCGCGCGCGCCGAGCGCGGCGAACAGCTCCGGGAAGTCCTCCGCGGGGTGGCCGCCGAACCGCTCCGCGTAGGCGGCGGCGTCCATGCCCTCGGCCCGCAGCAGAGACTGGACGAGGTGGCGGCGCCGGCGCTCCCCGTCGTCCAGCAGGAACCCCACCTCCGCGTGCGCGAAGTCCCCCGCGCCGCGTCCCACGTAGTCCGCGATGATCGACCGCACGTGGCCCACCCCCACCGCGTAGTCGAACGAGTAGTGGGCGGACGCCGTGTACGACCGCGCCCCGCACCCGAGCCCGACCATGCCGTCGGTCTGGCAGCAGTGGTCCGGCACGTCCGCGCCGGTGGCGGGCGCGTCCGCGCGCCGGAACATGCGCATGGACACCTGCTCGTAGCCGCGTTCCAGCAGGTGGTCGCGCCCCTGCCGGTACAGGCCCAGCCGGTGGTCGTCCCAGTCCCGGGCGCGGCGGCCCAGGCCGGTGAGAGGCCGCACGTACAGGGGGTAGAGGTAGACCTCCTCCGGGGCCCATTCCAGCGCCGTGTCCAGGGAGTACGCCCACGTGCGGGCGTCCTGCCGGTCGATCCCGTAGATGAGGTCGAGGTTGAGGTCGGCGGAGGTGTGCCCGCGCACGGCCGCCAGGGCCCGGTCCACCTCGGCGCGTTTTTGCGGACGCCCCGCGGCGTGGGCCTCGGAGTCGAGGAAGCTCTGCACGCCCATGCTGATCCGGGTCAGGCCGCGCGCCTGGAGCACGTCCAGCCGGTCGGGCGTGGCCGTGGCGGGGGAGGTCTCCACCGAGACCGGTGTCCGGGAGAGGTCCACCCCGAACGCGCGTTCGGTCAGGTCGTAGACCCGGACGAGTTCGTCCGCGGTCAGGTAGGTGGGCGTCCCCCCGCCCAGGGCGGCGCGCGCGAACCGGAACCCGTCGGGCAGCGCCGCGGCCACCTCCCCGGCCTGGCGCTCCATCGCGTCCAGGTATGCGGTGACCTGCTCGGCCGGGGGCGTGGACCGCGTGAACAGGTTGCAGAACCCGCAGCGCATCTCGCAGAACGGGATGTGCGCGTACAGGGACAGCGCGCTCACGTCCTCGTCCCGCCACAGGTCGGCCAGCGGCGGGCGGTCCGCGAAGGGCCGGTAGGCGCTCTTGTGCGGATAGGCGTACACGTACGACCGGTACGGGGAGTCCTCGCGCACGGGTTCCGGGCGCGGCACGGGGGTGACGGTCACGGGGTCGCCTCCTCGGCGTGGACGGGTGCGGTGCGTCCCCGGGGCAGGAACGCGTGGGTGTAGGGGACCGTCCACACGGTCTCGTGGCCGATCCGGTGGCCGGTGTACCCGTCCTCGCCGTAGGCGGTGCCGTGGTCGGAGCACACGATCGCGAAGCACGGGCGGCGGGCGGACATCGCGGCGAGGAGGGGCGGCAGGTGCCGGTCGACGTACTCCAGGGCGGCCGCGTGGCTCTCCGGGGTGTCGCCGTCCCCGGGGGAGGCCCCCGGCAGGTGGAACCAGTTGGGCTGGTGCAGTGCGGACGCGTTGAGCAGCAGGAAGAGGGGCCGGTCGGCCGGGCGCTCCCCGGCGATCCGCACGGCCCGCGCCACCTGGTTCTCGAAGGAGCGGGGGTCGGCCACGCCGAACGACTCCTCCCAGTGGCTCTCGGCGAACATGTCCGGGATCACCGACCCCACCGCCGACCGCCGGTTGAAGAACCCCGTCCCCCCGACACAGGCGGTGTGGTATCCCGCTTCGGCGAGGCCGGAGGCCAGGTCGGGGGTGTCGAAGGTCCAGGTGTGCGGCGCGGTGGACACGCTTCCCGGGAAGGCGGCGGCGAACAGGCGCGGATGGGGGCCGGGCGCGGCCGGGGTGGGCAGGAACCCGGCGAGCATCGCCAGGTGGGAGGCGTACGTGAAGCTCCCCGGGGCGTGCCTGCGCTCCCACCCCCCGTCCGGCAGCAGGCGGGCGAGGTGGGGGGTGCGGCCCGCCCGCGCGAGTTCGTCGGCCACGTCGAAGCGCAGCGTGTCCAGGGTGAGCAGCAGGATGTCGTGCGTGCCCACCACGGCGTTCATGTCGGGTTCGGTGCTCATCGTTCTTCTTCGGGAGGAGGTGTGCGCGCAGGCCCGGCGTGCGGGTCCGGCTCTTCGGGGGCGGTCCCTCAGGGGGCGGGGACGGGAGGGGCGGGCGCGCCGGTCGGGAAGCGGCCGGCGGCCAGGGCGTGCAGCTGCTCCGCGTAGGTGTCGCGGCCCTCGTGCAGCACCCCGGGGAGGAGGTCGCCGAAGGCGTTGACCTCGCAGACCGTGAACCGCCGCCAGCCGGGCGAGGGCATCAGGTCCACCCCCGCGTGCAGGGTGCGGGGGAAGCACGCGGCGGCGGCCTCGGCGGTGGCCGTCGCCTCGGCCCAGGCACGGGGGCCGACCGACTCCCGCAGGGCGTCGATGTCGCCCCGCGCGTTGCCCAGGTGCAGGTTGGTCATGGGGGAGGACGACGTGCGCGCCACGACGTGGGTGGCTCGCCCCGCGACCACCACCACCCGGAGGTCGAGGACGCGGCCGTCGAAACCGGCCTTGGGCACCCACCGCTCGACGTGCAGCCCCTCGGGGGCCAGGGCGTCC
The DNA here is from genome assembly GCF_042660575.1 of Nocardiopsis tropica. NCBI lineage: Bacteria > Bacillati > Actinomycetota > Actinomycetes > Streptosporangiales > Nocardiopsidaceae > Nocardiopsis > Nocardiopsis tropica. The sequence continues at coordinate 274,913 of NZ_JBHSUF010000011.1, read as the reverse complement.
ACGACCGCCGCGATGTTGGGTTCCGACGTGTAGGTGCGCGGGCGCAGGCTGTTGAAGAGGCGCACGGACCCGTCCCCGCCGCGCACGAGGTCGGCGGTGGTCACCGCCCGGACCCGGCTGTCGGACGCGACGGCCAGCGCGACCACCCCGGAGGCGGAGGAGCCGTGCGCGGGCTTGACGAACACCCGTGTCCAGCCGTGGTCGGCCATCGCGGCGCGCAGCGACGCGTAGCCCGTGACCGGGCCGGGCAGCGCGGGGGCGACCGGGACCCCCGCGCGGGCCAGGCGGGTGTGGCAGCGCCGCTTGTCGCACATGTCCACCAGGTCCTGCGGATCCTGGAGCAGGCGTGCGCCCGGGGCGGCGGCCACCGCCTCCGAGAGCCGGTCCAGGGCGGCCCGGAACCCGGCGTGGTGGTCGGCGGTGCCCTCGGCGCGGTACGGGTCCGGGGCGCGGTCCCAGCCGCGCAGCAGGCGCTCGGTCTCCACGTCGCCGCCGGGGGAGTCCACCCGGACCAGTCCGCCGTCGGGCAGGCGGACCGGCCCGGCGGCCAGCTCCCGCCACGGCACGACCGAGGGCGGGGCCAGACCCGCGGACCGGGCCGCCGCGAGGAACAGGTCCAGGCGGCGGTTGCCGGGGACCCCCACCACGACCAGGGGCCGCTCCCGGGTCACTCGGAGACCGCCGAGTAGCGGTGGACGTGCGTCTCTCCGCCGTACTCGTCGACGTCGGGCTCCCGGGGGTCGGACACGTCGACCTCCACCCCGGCCCCGGCGAACTCCGCGCGGACGCGTGCGGCCGTCTCCTCGGACATGTAGTGGTGGTGCAGGTCCAACCGCTTCAGGCCGCGGAAGGCCGGCGCCCCGAGGAGCGCCCGGGCGCCCTCGTCGGTGAGGGTGCCCAGGGAGAGGTCGAGCGTGTCCAGCGAGGAGAGTACGGGCGCCCCGGCCAGCGCGGGGATCCAGTCGTCCAGTTCCTCGGCGTTGCGCAGTCCCAGGTGGCGCAGGCGAGGGAAGGCCTCGCCGGAGAGGACGGGGGCCAGGTCCTCCGGGGTGCTCTCACCGCCGTACTCCTTGGAGCCCGGCCACAGCTCCAGGCGCTCCAGGCCGGGCAGCGGGGACGCGCACACGTCCCGCACGACCTCGGGCCGGAGCGCCCCGCTCTGCACGGTGAGGCTGCGCAGCGCGCGGTGCTCCCCGAGCGCCAGCCCCAGGCCGGCGCTGCCGCCGCGGACGGTGAACTCGGCCAGGTCCGGGAACGCGGCGAGGAGCGGGGCGAGGTCGCCGTGCTCGATCCAGGAGATCTCGTTCTCCTGCTGGCGGATCTCACCGAAGAACAGGGACCGCAGGGCGGTCAGCTTCGGCGCGATGTCGAGCAGCCGGTCGCGGACCTCGTCCGGGGGCATCGCCTCGTAGTCGCCCCCCATGTACCCGACGATCAGGGCGGTCACCTCCGCGGGCGCGACGATCTCCGCGAACCGGCCGAGGTACTGGCCCAGGGTGTCGATCGGGCCGTTGGAGCCCGTGCCGTAGGAGGGGGTCTCCATCCGCAGCCGCCAGGCCGCCGAACCCGGGTCGGCGATGGCCTCGAAGAGCCGTTCGTAGTTCTTCGGGTGCTCGGTGTGCGGCTCGCGGCGGTTGCGGGCCCAGTACATGGCGAGCCCGAAGTCGTCCCTGAGGGCGTCCCACCCCGTGAACTCGACCACGGGGAGGCCGGCGAACTCCGTCAGGTGGCTGCGGTTCGGCAATGGTTTCTCCTGCCTGGGATTGCGGACGCCCCTATGTCTAACAGCCTGGTGCGACACCGCCGACGGCGCCTCCGCTCACTCGGAGACCGCCGTGTAGTAGTGGAACTCCCCGTCGTGGGCACGCGGGCTCTGGACATCGGACAGGTCGACCTCCACGCCGGGGAGCGCGGCGCGGAGGCGTTCGGCCGTCCCCCCGGACACGTAGTGGTGGTGCAGGTCGAGCCTCCGCAGGTGCCGGAAGGCGTCGGCGGCGCCGATCAGGGCCTCGGCGCCGGTGTCGGTGAGGGTGCCCAGGGACAGGTCGAGGACGTCCAGGGAGGCGGTCACGGGCGCCCCCGCCAGGACGGCGATCCAGTCGTCGATCCCCTCGGCGTTGCGCAGGCCCAGGTAGCGCAGGGCGGGGAAGGCTCCGCCGGAGAGGACGGGCGCCAGGTCCTGCGGCGTGGTGTCGCACCCGTACGTGTCCACCCCCAGCCACAGCTCCAGGTTCTCCAGGGCGGGCAGGCCGGAGGAGGCGATCCCCCGGCACACCCGCCCGGGCAGGCCGCCGCTCTGGACCGTGAGGGTCCGCAGGCCGGTGTGCTCGGGGAGGTGGAGGTCGAGCCTGCCGCCGCCCACGGAGGTCTCGCCGGTCCCGCGCACGGCCAGCTCCTCCAGCGCGGGGAAGGCCGCGGCCAGGGGGGAGAGGTCGCTCTGCTCGATCCAGGAGATCTCGTTCTCCTCGTAGACGATGTCCCCGAAGAACAGCGCCCGGAGCGACGGGAAGGCCTCCGCGTGGGCGATGAGCAGGTCGCGCGGGACCGTCGACGGCGATTCGGGGCCGTCCCCCCAGGTCCCGATGACGAGCGCCCCCACCCGGGCCGTGTCCACGTCCGCCAGGAAGCGGGCGAAGTACGCGGGGAAGGCCTCCGCCGCCTCGTACGGGTCGGCCCGCAGCCGCCACGCCACCGAACCCGGGTCGGCGAGCGCCGCGGCCAGTTCGCCGGGGGCCGGCTCCTTCGCCTCCGTCGCGGGGAACTCGACCACGGGGAGGTCGGCGTACTCGGTGAGGTGGGTGCTGTTCGGCATCGTCTGCTCCAGGGGCCGGTCCGGGGTTTCGGCACCCGTTCTAGCAGTCCGGGACGACATGCCGCCCGGACCGCGTCCCGGTCCCGGGGCACGGTGTGCCCGCCGGGGGGCGGAGGGCGTCCGGGAGCCTCTCCCGGGGGGTGCGGCCGCGGCCGTGGAGGGCGGGACACGTCGACGACGCCTCCAGCATCTCCCGCATCCGCGGGCACTCCAGAAAGTCCTCGGCGCCGCAGGACACGACGTGCGCCACCATCTCGCGGGCGGCCCGCAGCCGCTCCAGGCGCTCGTCCAGCAGGGCCAGATGCTCGGCCAGCCGGGCCCGGCGCGACCCGCCGTCCGGGGCGGAGACCACCCCGCGGATCTGGGCGAGGGTCAGCCCCGCCTCCTGGGCCTGCAGGACCAGCGCCACCTGGACGCGCTGTTCCGGCGCGTACCGGCGCCGGTCGCCGGAGCGGCGGGCCGGCTCCAGCACCCCCTCCGCCTCCCAGTGCCGCAGGACGTGGGCGGCCAGGCCGAACTCTCCGGCCAGTTCCCCGATGGACAGCTCCGACGCACTTGACTTCATGTGGACATTAACTTCCAGACTGGAGGTCCGGTCAAGGGTGGGAACGGGGAGGGTGTCATGGACGAGCGGACCGAGCGCGTGCGCGGTGACTGGAACCGGATGTCGGGGCGGTACGAACAGGGGGCGCGCCTCCAGGAGGCCGTGCTCGGGGGCGTCCGCGCGAGGCTGTGCGCCCCGGCCGCGGGCAGGGTCCTGGAGGTCGCGGTGGGCACGGGCCGGAACCTGGCCCACTACCCAGCCGGAGCGGAGGTCACCGGCGTGGACCTGAGCCCCGCCATGCTGGAGCACGCGCGGGCCCGCGCCTCGGCCCTGGGCGTGGACGCCGTGCTCCGGGAGGGCGACGCCCAGGAGCTCTCCTTCGCGGACGGGGAGTTCGACACCGTCGTGTGCGCGCTCGCCCTGTGCACGATCCCCGACCAGCGCCGGGCCCTGGACGAGATGCACCGGGTGCTCCGGCCCGGCGGGCGCCTGCTGCTGGTCGACCACGTCGACTACACGCGCTGGCCCTTCCGCCTCCGGGAGGCGCGCAAGGAGCACCCGCGGCGGCTCCCGAGGACGGTCGCCGCGGAGGCGGGCTTCACGGTGGACTCCCACGACCGGGTCGCCCTGGGGTTCGTCGAGCTCGTCGCCGCCCACCGGGGGCCCTGACGGGGCGGCGCGGGCCCGCCCGCGGGACGGACGGACCCCTGCGGCCCGCCCCGCGCGGACGGCGCCGCGGCGGTTCCGGGGCCCCACCGGCGCTGCGACGGGACAAGCCCGGGTGGCCGGTGTGACAGTGGTGGCATGGCTACGCACAGCGAACTCCGCGATTTCTGGGAACGCCGGCTCGAAGGCGACTGGACCGAGAGCGGCGTCGGGTACCGGGCCCTCGGAAGGCCCTTCAACACGTGGATGTACCGGGTGCGCGAGGAGGTGTTCCTGCGCGAGGTCGCGGGCCTGCGGCCGCGCGGGGCCGACGTCCTCGACGTCGGCAGCGGCACCGGTTTCTACGTGCGGCTGTGGGACCGGCTGGGCGCGTCCGCGGTCACCGGCTCCGACATGACCGAAGCGGCCGTGGAACGCCTGCGCGAGAGGTTCCCCGAGCACCGGTTCGTCCGCCAGGACGCCTCGGAGCTGGACGCCTTCGAGGACGGCTCCTTCGACGCGGTCTCCTGCATGGACATGCTCTTCCACATCACCGACGACGAGCGCTACACGGCCGCGTTCCGCGAGTTCGCGCGGGTCCTGCGCCCCGGCGGCCTGCTCGTCGTCTCCGAGAACTGCCTCCGGCGGCCGGAGCAGCGCGGTGAGCACCAGGTCAACCGCACCCTCGCGTGGATCGCCGGGACCGCGGACAAGGCGGGGTTCGACATCGTGCGCCGCGTCCCGATGCTCGTGCTGATGAACGCCCAGGTCGACGCCGCACTGCCGTGGCGCAAGGCCTGGGGCGGGGTCCTGCGCGCCGCCACGGTGACCGCGCCGACCGGCTGGCTCGCGGGCGCCGCCCTCTACCCGCTGGAGCGGCGCCTGGTCCGGGGGCGGAAGGAGAGCCCCACCACCGAACTCGTCGCGCTCCGCCTCCGCGAGCGGGCGTGACGCCGATGTGACGGGGGACACGTGCCGGTCGTGTGAGGGGGTGGGCGGCGCGCCGGGTTACGGTTGGGGTCCACCTTGTGCCGGATGCGACGGCCTCCGGGGTCGGGCCCCCGGCGCGGCGGCCGGCCTGTTCGGGAGGCGACTTTGCCAGGCTCCAGACGTTCCACGCTCAGATCCGTGGTCAAGTGGGGACTCGTGGGGCTGGTGACCACCCAGGTCGCGGTCGTCGCGGCCCTCATGGGGGTCAACCACTGGCGCAGGAAGGTGCGGCCGCACCGCGCCAACTTCCCCCGGACCGCCCCCGCGGAGCTGCCGGTCGGCGACACCGACGCCACCGTGTACACCTACGGCGAGGACGTGTTCGAGGACATGCTCGCGGCGATCCGGGGCGCCCGCCGCCGGGTCCTGTTCGAGTCCTACATCATCAAGGACGACCGGGTCGGCCACCAGTTCAAGCAGGCGCTCATCGAGGCGGCCCACCGGGGCGTCGAGGTGTACGTCGTCTACGACGGTTTCGCCAACCTCGTGGTCCCCCGGTCGTTCTACCGCTTCCCCGACAGCGTGAAGGTCCTGCGCTACCCGGCGTTCCGGCCGGGCGTGCTCCTCATGAACGTCCGCAAGTCCGGCCGCGACCACCGCAAGATCCTCACCGTCGACGGGGAGGTGGGGTTCGTCGGCGGCTACAACGTCGGCTCGCTGTACGCCACCGAGTGGCGCGACACCCACCTCCGGGTGTCCGGCCCGGCGGTGTGGGAGCTGGAGAACGCGTTCGCGGACTTCTGGAACATGAACCGCCGGGGCGGACACCCGGAGCTGCAGGGGCTGGGGGAGGCGGAGTGGAACCCGCGGTTCCGTGTGCACCGCAACGTGCCCGAACAGCTCATCTACCCCATCCGGGCCATGTTCCTGGAGGCCATCGACCGGGCCAAGGACCGGGTGCTGTTCACCCAGGCCTACTTCATCCCCGACCGCGAGCTCCAGCGGGCGCTGATCGACGCCGCCGAGCGCGGGGTCGACGTCAACATCCTCGTCCCGGAGAACTCCAACCACATCATCGCCGACTGGCTGGCCCGCGGGCTGTACTCGGCGCTCCTGGGCGGCGGGGTGCGGCTGTGGCTGTACCAGGACGCGATGGTGCACGCCAAGACGGCGACGGTGGACGGCCGCTGGTCGACGGTCGGCACGGCCAACGTCGACCGGCTGAGCCTGACCGGGAACTACGAGATCAACGTGGAGATCTTCGACGAGCACGTGGCGGCGCACCTGGAGGACGTCTTCGCCAAGGACCTCACCAACTGCCGGGAGCTGACCGCCGAGGAGTGGCGGAGCCGGCCGTTCGCGGCCAAGTTCAGCGAGGTCGTGCTCGCCCCCTGGCGCCCGTTCCTCTGAGGGCGCCGGGGGCGGGTCAGCCGCGGCGGCGCTTGGGCGGCGGCCCCAGCCTGGTCGTGAAGAAGGGGTCCGGATCCGCCTTCCGGGGCCTGGGGCCGCCCCAGTGCTGCGGACCGGGGTGCGGTGTGCGGTGGAGCGCGTTGGCGATGGCCGAGGCGGATCCGCCCCGCTGCCGGGAGGGCGGGCCGGTCTCCTCGTCCCCGTCCGGCCCCTCGTCGGGGGCGTGGTCCCCGTCTGTCATCCGAATACCCCCCGACCTGCTGTGACGTCTGCTCCGACCGGTCCATCATCGATCGGCGGGGGCGAATTGTCATGCCGACACGGGGGCCGGCGCGCGACCTTCTGCCGGGGGAGGCCGCCCTCCGCCGGGACGGGCGCCGGCGGAGGGGCCGAGCCGGGGGCCGCGGCATGGCGGGCATGTTTCCATAACATGAAATCCGCATGACGGCCAGACCGTTGACACCCCGTGGGCGGCGTTCTACCTTCTGTGCTGAAAGCGCTTTCCAAAAGAAGGGAAGGCCTCGACCGGCGCCACGGCGGCGGCCGGGGCAGGCGCGACCCGCGCGGCGGACGCGGGCCCCGGCACCCCGGGGACGGTCCGGACGCCGCGGCGGGACGGTTCCACCCCCCTCGGACCCTCGGACGAAGTCGGAGAAGAAGAATGCGAACCAGACCCCTCATCGCGTGCGCCGGCCTGCTGGCGGCGGCGCTCGGCGTCACCTCCGCCGGCGCGGCGCAGGCCGAGCCGACCCCCCTGGCGGACACCGTGCTGTACGCGTCGCCGGACGGCGACGACGGCGCGGGCGGCACGGAGTCGGACCCGACCACCCTGACCTCCGCGATCGACCGCATCAGCGCGGGCGGGACGGTCTACCTGCAGGGCGGCGTCTACGACCTCCCCGACACGGTCACCCTCCCGGAGGGCTCCGGCGGTTCCTCCGGCGCCCCCACCGAGCTCTTCGCCGCCCCCGGTGAGAGCCCCGTCCTGGACTTCTCCGCCCAGAGCGAGGACCCGGCCAACCGGGGGCTCGCCCTGGAGGGCTCCCACTGGCACATCCGCGGGATCGTCGTCCAGAACGCCGGCGACAACGGCATCTTCATCAGCGGGAGCGACAACGTCGTCGAGCGCACGGTGACGCGCTCCAACCGCGACACGGGGCTCCAGATCTCCCGCCGGACCTCCGACACCCCCGAGAGCGAGTGGCCCGCGAACAACCTGGTCGTGAGCACGGTGTCCCACGACAACGTCGACTCCGACGGCGAGGACGCCGACGGCTTCGCGGCCAAGCTCACCTCGGGTCCCGGGAACGTCTTCCGCGACACCGTGGCCCACAACAACATCGACGACGGCTGGGACCTCTACACCAAGTCCGACACCGGCCCCATCGGCGCCGTGACCGTCGAGGACTCCCTCGCCTACGGGAACGGCACCCTCAGCGACGGCTCCCAGGCGGGCGACGGCGACCGCAACGGCTTCAAGCTCGGGGGCGAGGACATCGGGGTGGACCACGTCATCCGGGGCAACATCGCCTACGACAACGGCAAGCACGGGTTCACGTACAACCGCAACGTCGGCTCGATGACGGTGTCGGACAACATCTCCATCGGCAGCGAGGAGCGCAACTTCAACTTCGACGGCGGCTCCTCGGTGTTCCGCGGCAACACCTCGTGCGACAGCGGCTCCAACGACCGGATCATCGGCGACTCCGACGGCTCGAACCAGTTCTGGTCCGGCTCCGACGGCCCCCGGTGCTCGTCCTACGACGGGGACCTGGACTGGTCCTTCGACGACGACGGCACCCTCGTCGTCACCTTCGGCGGCACCCCGGTGACGCGATAGGAGGGGCCTCCGGGCGCGCCGCACCGCCGGATCCCGGCTCTCCGACGGACGCGCGCACCGGCCCCTGAGGCCGCGGACCCGTGCACGCACGCCGGTCCGGCCCCCACTGCCCGTCCGGCGCCCTCCGGGGCGCCGGACGGGCCTTTCGCCGCACCGCCGCCGCGCGGCGGCGTCCACGCGGGGAAGACGCCCCCGGCGGTGGGGAGAGCGCTTTCCGTCGATCCTCCGGCCGTCGGCCCACACACGGGCGGGCATCGCGGTCCGGGGCCCGGCCCCCGGTCAGGAACCGACGGCGTTCCGGTGCGCCTCCGCCACGAGCGCCGCGAAGTCCCCGTACGGTTCGGGGTCCCCGCCGTCGCCGGGCCACCACGTGTAGGCCGTCCACTCGCCGTCACCGTCGGCGCTGTCGGCGTGCAGCAGCCACATGCCGCCGCTGCCCCCGTCGTCGTCGGAGACCAGCAGGCAGCGCTCCAGCACGCGGAGCCGGTCGGCGAAGTGGTCCATGTGCGGTTCCGACCACCAGGAGTAGAGCTGGGGGTCCTCCTCGGGGAACCAGCCGATCCTCTCCACCGGGAGCAGGTCGAAGGTGTAGGCCAGGGTGCTCCAGCCGTTGCTGACCAGGAGGAAGTTCCGGTAGGACGGCGGCAGCGACACGCCCAGGCGCTCCTCCGCGGCGAGGACGGCCTCCTCGGTCGCCGGCTCGTACCCGAGCCAGCGGTTCTCGCGCTGGGCGGGGCTCACCATCCACCCGGCCCTGTCCTCGGCCTCCGCCGTGCGCAGGTAGTCGGAGTCCAGGAACTCGGAACTGTGCCCGCTCAGGAACGCGCGCCACCGGGCCGCGGTCCTCGGAGGGGAGGGGTCCATGTCGGGTGGTCCTTCGGGGGCTCGGGGGTCTCGGGGCGCCGACGATTCTCGCACCCCCGCGCCGCCGCCGTGCCGACCTGGCGGGGCGGGAGGAAGCCGCCCTCGCGCGGCGGCCGACAGGGATCCGCTGACCAGGGTGGACCGGGACCCGGAGCAGGCCCCGGAAGCGGATCGGGGCCCCTCCCGAAGGAGGGACCCCGATCCACACGTGCGGCCCCAGCAGGATTCGAACCTGCGACACCCGCTTTAGGAGAGCGGTGCTCTATCCCCTGAGCTATGGAGCCATGGGTCTGACGGAGGTATGCGTTGCCCCGCCACCGGGCCAAGCCTAACCCAGGATAGAGGTGAATGGGGTGTCGGACCGTGTTCCCGGGGTGTGACTGGGGGACTCTGCGTGCATGGCGGAGTACGCTGACCTACGATTGGTTGTCCTGGCGCGTTGTGACGTTGTTCATGACGCGTGGTGCGTCATGGCCGGATATGTGCGCCGATCGCCCTGAAGGGCGGGTCGGAGTGAGGCCCGCACAGTGATGACCAGGTACTTCACCGACGGCCGGGGAAGACGGCGGCGGGACGGGCGCGAGCCCGCACCTCGTCCGCTTCCTCCGGCGCAACGGTTCCGTGTGTCCGCATGTGGACATGTAGTACGTTCCTTGCGGTCACGGGTAGGTGTTCGAGGAAAAGCAGCCGGAGGATCATTCGTGCCGTTCACTTCTGATCCGGCGCGGCGCAGGTCCCGCGTACCGGATGGCGGCGGGGCGCTCACCGCGTTCGCGGCGTTCCAGCGTGTCCGTTGCGTCCAGGCGCTGACGCTCGTGCTGGTCACCGCCCTGCTCGTCGTCCCCGTCCACCCCGCCGCGCTGGCGCCGGCCGCGGCCGACCTGGACGAGTTCCGCGAGCGGGCGGAGGCGTCCTCGCAGGAGCTGGAGGAGGCCACCGAGCGCCACGTCGAGCGCCAGGAGGAGTTGGAGGCCGCCCAGGAGGAGCTGGTCTCCACGCTCCACGAGCTCCAGCAGACCGAGCTCGAACTCGGCGAGATGCGCGAGCCCCTGGCCACCCTCGCCAGCACCCTGTACCAGCAGCCCGACGGCGGCCTGCTCACCATGCTGACGTCGGGCACGCTCGACGACGACCTCCAGACGCAGTCCTACGCGGCGAAGATCTCCGAGAACAACCAGGCGCTCATCCAGGACGCCACCGACCTCCGCGAGGAGCAGGTCGGGCTGGCGAGCCAGGCGCAGGAGCTCCAGACCACCACCCAGCTGGAACAGGTGGAGCTCGCGGCGGAGGTCGAGGACCTGCGCGAGCAGTCCGAGACGAGCATGAACGAGCTCGTCCAGGAGCTGGAGGACCGGGGCATCGACCCGGACGCCTACATGGCCGCCGCTGACTGCGACCCCTCGGCGGCGTCGAGGGCGAACGGCTCGCCCAACGGCCTGCTGCCGTCCGACGCCCTGTGCGACCTGTACGACGACAAGCAGCTGCGCGCCGACGCCGCGGTCGACTTCCTCGAACTCAACATGAGGTACGTGGCGGAGTTCGGCGAGAACATGTGCATCACCAGCGCCTACCGCGACCTGCCCAACCAGCACCGCGTCTACGCGCAGGAGCCGCCCGGCTTCGCCGCCGTCCCGGGCACGAGCAACCACGGCCTGGGCCAGGCGATCGACCTGGGCTGCGGGATCCAGAACTTCAGGTCCGAGCGCTGGAACTGGATGGAGGCCAACGGGGCCGAGTTCGGCTGGCACCATCCCGCCTGGGCGAAGTCCAGCCCCTTCGAGCCCTGGCACTGGGAGTACAGCGGATGACCCCCGGGGGGCGGCCCGTACGGGCCGCCCCCCGACCTGTGTCCGGGGTGTCCGCGGCCTCCCGCGCGGCCGGGAGGAGGGGCCGTGACCCGGTCCGGGAACGGCCGGGCGGTCCCGTGCTCCGCGACGGCCGGGCGGCCCCGGGGCCCGCGGGGACCGGACGGTCTGCGGCCCCGGAGCGGTCAGACGGTCTCCGGCACGACCTCGCTCGTGCAGTGGGAGCACCGGGACGCCTTCTTGTCGATGTCGACGCAGCAGTAGGGGCAGGCCCGGGTGGTGGCCTCCTCGGCCTTGACGAACCTCTCCATGAGCTTGCCGAGCGGCAGGACGATCAGGAAGTACAGGACCGCGGCGGTGATCAGGAACGAGATCAGGGCGTCGATGAACGAGCCGTACATGAACCGGCTGCCGTTGATCTCGAAGTAGAGGTCGCCGAACGTGGGGATACCGCCGAAGATCCCGATCAGCGGGGTGATGAACCCCTCGGTGAACGCGGTGATGAGGTTGGCGAAGACCGTGCCGATCACGACCGCGACCGCCAGCTGCACCAGGTTTCCCTGGAGCAGGAACTTCTTGAAGCCTTCCATGGAACAGCCCTACGTACTCGATGTGTGTGGGAGGGCCGGCGCGTCCGAGGGGCGCTCACCGGCGCCCGCCAGCTTTCACCACCACACGTCATCGGTCAACCGCGAATGGTGATGGACAGGCGTGACGCCGTGGCGTGGCCCGCCAGACTCCGGGCCTCCGCGGGCGTCGCGGCGATGAGGATCAGCGCGCCTCCCCCGCCGCCCCGGTCGGACTCGGCCGGAAGGGCGAGGACGGGGCGGTCGCTGACCACCTCCACGGCGGGCCCCGCGCGCACCGGGGCGAACTCGTCGGGGCTCCCCGCGGCGAGGACGTCCACCCGGCTGCCGGGGGAGAGGAGCCCGACCGCACCGGGGTCGGAGACCCGTACGGGGACGGCCACCAGGCCGGGCCCGTACGGGCCCGCGGGAGGGTCGGAGAGGCGGGCGTCGGTGATCACCTCGCCCCGGCGTACCGGGGACGTGAGGGAGAGGCCCGCCGCCTCCGTGTCGGCCGGGAGCGCGCCGTCCGGCACCGCGTCGGAGGGCAGGGGGCGCGGGGCGAGGTCGCCCGCGGCGAGCGGTGACGTGGCGTCGAGGTCCCTCGCGGCGACGAGGACGAGGCCGGCCGGCTCCGGGGGCGGGCGTACCGCCAGCACGGCGCTGAGGAGCGCGGCGGCCGCGAGGAGGGCGGCGACGACGCGCCGGTGCCGGTCGAGCAGGCGGGTGAGCGCCCGGCGGTGCCGGTAGGGGGGTGGTGCGCTGGTCATGTTCCAACGCTAGGCCGCGGCGGGGCCGTGCGGCCGTTGTCCACAGGCCGGACGTGCCGAGCGCCGCCGAGTGTTCGGCGGCGCTGCGTCGGTCAACGGCCCTGCGGCTAACCTGCCGCGGCGGCGGTGCTGCTGGTCGTGCTGGTGCTGGTGCTCGTGCCGGCGCCGGTGCCCGCCTTGGAGCCCGAGTCGCCGGAGGAGCTCTTGGCGTCCGTGCCGGAGGAGGCGGTGCCGCCGGACTCGGAGGAGCCGGAGTCCTTGCCGTCGCCGGAACCGGCGTTGGAGCCGGTCAGGACGGAGCTGTTGGAGGTCTTGCCGCTGTCGGTGCGGTAGAAGCCGGAGCCCTTGAAGACGATTCCCACGGCGGAGTACACCTTGCGCAGGCGTCCCTCGCACTCGGGGCAGACGGTCAGCGCGTCGTCGCTGAAGCTCTGCACGACCTCCATCTGGGCGTCGCACTCGGTGCACGCGTACTGGTACGTAGGCACTGTTCCGGGTCCTCCTTGCTGGCACTCTCGCCCGTTGACTGCTAAATAGTACGCGCTCGCCGACCGGAGCCGCGACAGCACCTCGCGCCGAGCGCGCGGCAGCGGCCCAGGTGCCGGAACGGTGGCGTCGCCGGGGCGCGACCGCCAGGGACAACGCCCGGCCCGGGCGGGATAATCCCCGCCGCCACGGGCCGGGAAGGACGCCCCGGCCGACCGCCCGGACCCCGCTCCCGGACCGCTCCTCCCCGCGAGGGCGCCCCCGGCGGGCGGTCCGCACCCCGTCCGCGGGCCGCCGTCCGCGCTCGGGCCGTCCTTCGGCGGGACCGCCACCCGGCCCGCGCGTCCGCGGGCCGCCGTCCGCGCCGGGGACCCGCGTCACACGGTGTCGTCTCCCCCGGGCCACACCCCGCCCGCGAACACGCGCAGGCCGCCGCCGGGTGTGAGGACGGCGTCCACCGGCCGGTCGTGCGGCTCGGCGGGCAGGGAGTCCACGAGCTCGTCGTCGTGCACCAGGGCGATCGCCGGGGTGTGCGGGCCCTTGTGCGCGAGTGCGCGGTCGTAGCAGCCGGCGCCCCGGCCGAGCCGGTTCCCGTTCCGGTCCACCGCGAGGGCGGGGCAGACCACCGCGTCCGCCCGGGCGAGCGCCCCGGGGCCGTAGCGGTGCCCGGTGGGCTCCACCAGGCCGTGCCCGGCCGGGGCCAGGCCCTCGGGCCCGTCGAAGGCCGCCCAGTCCAGGTCGCCGCCGGGCAGGAACACGGGCAGCAGGACGTACGTGCCGCGCTTCCACAGGGCCGTCACCAGCTTGCGGGTGCCGGGCTCCCCTCCGACGGAGTAGTAGCACGCGACCGTCCCACCCATGGCGAGCCACGGGACGCCCATCAGGGCGTCCCGGACCGCCGACCCGACCCGCGCGCGCTCCTCCGCGCCCCGGGCCCGCCGCCGGGCGAGGACGTCCCCGCGCAGCCGGGCCTTCTCCGACGGACCGCCGTCACCGCTGCTCCCGCTCATGGGGCCAGTGTGGCAGCGGGACGGACCGGGCGGCGAGGGGGCCGCTCCCGCCGGGGCGGTCCGGGCGCGTCCGGCGGAGCCTGCCCCGGGCGGTGAACGCCCGGTGGCGGTTTGCGCTCCGCCGCCCGAAAGAGCGGGGACTTCTTGGCGCCCGGCCGGGCGTCGGGGCGTCGAGACGGCCGGGGACTGTCCTAAAGTGCCGACATGAACGACGCCACCGAGCAGAAGCGACCCTCCGCGTCCGCGCCCGTCACCAAGGCGGTCGTGCCCGCGGCCGGCCTGGGCACGCGGTTCCTCCCCGCGACCAAGGCCACGCCCAAGGAGATGCTGCCGATCGTGGACAAGCCCGCGATCCAGTACGTCGTGGAGGAGGCGGTCGCCGCCGACCTCAAGGACGTCCTGATGATCACGGGACGCAGCAAGCGCTCCATCGAGGACCACTTCGACAGGGCCTACGAGCTGGAGGAGGCACTGGAGGCCAAGGGCGACGACGCCCGGCTGCGCTCGGTGCGCGAGTCCAGCGACCTCGCCCAGGTCCACTACGTCCGCCAGGGGGAGCCCAGGGGGCTCGGCCACGCGGTCCTGTGCGCGGAGGCGCACGTGGGCGACAACCCGTTCGCCGTGCTGCTCGGTGACGACCTCATCGAGTCGGCCGACCTGCTGCGCCGCATGATCGAGGTGCGGGAGAGGCGCGGGGGCAGCGTCGTCGCCCTCATGGAGGTGGAGCCCGAGCAGGTCTCCCTGTACGGGTGCGCGGGCATCGAGCCCACCGACGAGGAGGACGTCGTCGCTGTCACCGACCTGGTCGAGAAGCCCGCGCCGGAGCACGCCCCGAGCCGCTGGGCGATCATCGGCCGCTACGTCTGCGATCCGGCGGTCTTCCCCGTCCTGCACGAGACCCCGCCCGGCCGCGGGGGGGAGATCCAGCTCACCGACGCCCTGCGCGAGCTCGCCCGGCGCAAGCCCGAGGACGGCGGGACCGTGCACGGCGTCCTGTTCCGCGGCCGCCGCTACGACACGGGGAACAAGGCCGACTACATCCGCACGGTGGTGGACTTCGCCTGCCGCCGGCCCGACCTCGCGGACGAGCTCCTGCCGTGGCTGCGCGACTTCGTCGAGCGCCAGGACGCCGGACGCCCCTGACCCGCACCGGGGGCGCCCGCCAGCGGGCCCGGCACGGCCCGGCGGCGCCGGGAGGCCGCGCACACGGGGCCGGACGTGGTGACAATGGGATGCGCATCAACTCCTGAGGGAGGGGAGACGCTCCGCCCCAGGAACCGCGACAACGGAGGAACCCCCGTGAAGAGCGTCGAACAGCACGTCGCCGACGTCCTGGCACTGATCGCCGACCCGCAGCCCACCGAGCTGGACCTGCTCCGGGCGCACGGCTCGGTGCTCGCCGAGACCGTCACCTCGCCGGTGTCGCTGCCGGGCTTCGACAACTCGGCCATGGACGGGTACGCCGTGTGCGCCGCCGACCTGGAGCCGGCCACGGCCGACTCCCCGGTCCGCCTGCCGGTGGTCGGCGACATCCCCGCCGGCGACCCCTCCCCCGCGGCGGTCCGCCCGGGCCTGTGCGCGCGCATCATGACCGGTGCTCCGATGCCCTCCGGGGCGGACGCGGTCGTGCCGGTCGAGTGGACCGACGGCGGCGTGGCCACGGTGGCCGTCGACCGCCCGGTCCGCGTCGGCAACGCGGTGCGCCCGGCCGGGGGCGACGTGGTCGAGGGCGCGGTCGTGCTCCGGCCGGGCGGGCGCATCGGCGCGGGGGAGATGGGCGTGCTGGCGGCCGTCGGCCGCCGCTCGGTGTCCGTGTACCCCCGGCCGCGCGTCGTCGTGCTCTCCACCGGTGAGGAGCTGGTCGAGCCGGGGCGCCCGCTCGGGCCCGGCCAGATCTGGGAGTCCAACAGCTTCATGATCGCGGCGGCCGCCCGCGACGCCGGGTGCGAGGTCCACCGCCACGGTTTCGTCGGGGACGACCCCCGGACGGTGCTGGACACGCTGGAGGGCCTGCTGGTGCGGGCCGACATCGTGATCACGACCGGCGGTGTGAGCATGGGCGCGTACGACGTCGTCAAGGAGGTGCTCACGCGGGAGGGCACCGTGGAGTTCACACAGGTGGCGATGCAGCCGGGCAAGCCCCAGGGCTTCGGGGCGATCGGCCCGGACCGGACCCCGATCGTCACCCTCCCGGGCAACCCCGTGAGCGCCTTCGTGTCGTTCCAGATCTTCGTCCTCCCCGCGCTGCGCCGCCTGCGCGGCCTCGACCCCCGGGGGCTGCCGACCGCGCGCGCGGTCCTCACCGCCCCTGTGACCTCGCCGAAGGGCCGCCGCTCCTACCTGCGCGGCGTCCTGGAGGAGTCGCCGCACGGGCGCGAGGCCGCCCCCACGGTGTCCCCGGCCCTGCGCCAGGACTCCCACCAGCTCTCCGCGCTCGCCGGGGCCAACGCGCTGATCGTCGTGCCGGAGGAGACCACGGAGCTGGCCGCGGGCGGCACCGTCGACGTGGTGCGCCTCCCCGATCCCGCCTGAGGGGCGGCCCGCGCGTCCGGCCTCCCCCGGGTGCGGTGGTCCGGGAGTTCGCGGATCGGTGGGCGGACCGTCGCCGGGGTGCCGTACGGTCGTGGATGGCGCGCCGCGGCGCGCCCGGACACCGCCGTCCCGGCCGTGTTCCGCGTACGAGCGCAGAAGCTGGCGGACCGATGAGCGACACCCCACGGACGGAGGGGGCAGACCACCCCTCCGGCTTCACCCACCTGGACGCCTCCGGCGCGGCGCGCATGGTCGACGTCTCGGAGAAGCGCGTGAGCACGCGCACGGCCACGGCCACCGGCCGCGTCCTGCTCGGCGCGGAGGCGGTCGCCGCCCTGCGCGGGGGGACGGTGCCCAAGGGCGACGCGCTGGCCGTCGCGCGGATCGCGGGCATCCAGGGGGCCAAGCGCACCCCCGACCTGGTGCCGCTGTGCCACCCCATCGCCGTGCACGGCGTGGAGGTGGACCTCGCCGTCGTGGACGAGGGGGTCGACATCAGCGCCACGGTGCGCACGGCCGACCGCACCGGCGTGGAGATGGAGGCGCTCACCTGCGTCATGACCGCGGCCCTCGGCCTGGTCGACATGGTCAAGGCCATCGATCCCGGGGCCGAGGTCACCCGGGTGCGGGTCGAGGAGAAGACCGGCGGGCGCAAGGGCCACTGGAGGCGCGGTGGCAGCGGTGAGTGAGCCGGGGGGCCGTACGCGCCGCGTCGCGGTGGTGACGGCGTCCAACCGGGCGGCGGCCGGGGTCTACCCGGACCGGTCGGGGCCCGTGGTCGCCGACCGGCTGCGCGCCGCGGGCTTCGCGGTCGTCGGTCCGTGGGTGGTTCCGGACGGGGCCCCGGTGGCGGAGGCGATCTCCCGGGCCCTGGACGAGGGGGCCGACGCGGTCGTCACGACCGGAGGCACGGGGCTCACGCCGCAGGACCTCACGCCCCAGGCGACCCGGCCCCTGCTGTCGTACGAGGTCCCGGGGATCGCCGAGGCGCTGCGCGCGGCGGGCCGTGACAAGGGCGTGCCCACCGCGATCCTGTCGCGGGGGCTGGCCGGGGTGGCGGAGAGGGGAGGCCACCGGATGCTCGTGGTCAACCTGCCCGGTTCCCGGGGAGGCGCGAACGACGGGATGGACGTGCTGGAGCCGGTGCTCGGCCATGCCTTGGACCAACTGCGTGGCGGAGATCACGCCCGCCCCGAATGACGCCGAACAATGACCGGAATCACAGGCCGGGCATTCCGTCCCTCGATCATTCTTTGACCTTGGATCGCTTTTCGGTGCGTGAGTATTGGAGTTAGGAATCAGCCGATTCCCGCGTTGTGAGAGTGACGCCCGCCACGTCACCCGTGCGGAGTGGAATACTGGAACCCGTCACCGACGCGGGGGGTCCGGCGCCTCCGTCCCCGGTGGCGCGCCCCCGGGCGGTGGCGCCGGGGGGATCGAAGGGACGGTCGTGAATCGCAGACAAGGGTGGCCCGTCACTCTGGAGGAGGGGCCGGTCACGCTCAGACCCCTGCGGCTCCGCGACGCCGTCGCACTGCGTGACACCCGCTCGCGCAACGAGGAGTGGCTGCGTCCGTGGGAGCCCACGTATCCCGAGATGCCGCTGCGCACCACGGGGCTGGCGCCCTACGTCGCGATGCTCCAGTCCATCCGGAGAGAGGCCAGACAGGGCCTGTCCATGCCGTGGTCGGTGACCTACGACGGCCGGTTCGTCGGCCAGCTCACGGTGGGCGCCATCGTGTGGGGCTCGGCGCGTTCGGCCCAGGTCGGCTACTGGATCGACAGCGCCTACGCAGGCCGGGGCGTCACCCCGACGGCGGTCGCGCTCGCGGTCGACCACGCGTTCTTCGGGGTCGGCCTCCACCGGATCGAGGCCAACATCCGCCCGGAGAACCGGGCGAGCAGGCGGGTGGTCGCCAAGCTGGGGTTCCGGGACGAGGGGGTGCGCAGGCGCCAGCTGCACATCGACGGGGCATGGCGCGACCACATCTGCTACGCGATCACGTCGGAGGAGGTCCCCCAGGGAATGCTGCGCCGCTGGCGCGACGGGTCGTCCTCGGGGTCCGGTTCCGGCCCCGGTTCCGCTTTGGGGCCACAGGGCCCGAACGGCGGCGGAGATCCGCGGGACCCGGCGAGTCCGCAGTCCGGGGCGAACTGAACGTGGCACGATCACGGTTGCGCTCGGCGTCTAAACCTCGCTTTAGCGACATTGACTCATTACTTTGCGTTGAATTGGGACTGCGCTCCGCAGTCAACTACTGACCTGCGTTTTTACCCCCGGGCGTCGGGCGGCCGAAACTGGGGGTCCACAATCTTGCGACACTCCGGTCGGAATGTGGCGCATTTATGGACACGGGGTCGTACCGTGCGGAACATAGACGCATTGACGATGCGGCCAACGCGTGGATATGGCTCCCGGGAATCACCCCGGACCCGAGGCGGGTCCGGAACGATGTCCCAGCGGGAGACGTCTCTACATCCGGGAGGACCGGGGGTACCACGCGACGCGGTGTCGACGACGTGTCGATCAACGTCCAGTGGCCGTCATCGTGAGGAGGGGTGATGAGCAGCTCTCCTCTGTACCTGGCCATCGTGGTGGTGTGGCTCATAGTCCTTGTGCCGATGTTGTTGCGCAAGGACTCCGCGGAGGTCGTCTACGACGAGCAGCGCGGGGACGACGAGGGTCCCGGCGAGCCCGGCGCCGACGGGCCCGGGGAGGACGTCGACGGCCGGGCCGACGACGAAGACCCCGACCTCACCGAGACCCAGGTCATCCACCGGGACGACCTGGAGCCCGATCCCGGGGTGCGCGGCGCGCAGGAGATCGACCGGGCCCGGGAGCAGTACCGGGCCGGCCGCGAGCCGCGTGCGCGGGTGATCGCCCGCCGCCGGCGCCGCACCAGCGTGCTCACGCTGGTGACCGTCGCCACGGCCGCCGCCGTCTCTTTGGGACTGGGGCCGTGGTGGGTGATCGCCCCGCCGGTGCTCCTGCTCTCCGGGCACCTGATCCTCCTCCGGGAGGCGGCCAAGGCCGACGCCGAGCAGCGGGAGGCGGCCGCGCGGGCCCGCCGCAGGGCCGTGCTCCGCGCCCGCAGGGCCGAGGAGGAGCAGCGTGTCGACGCCGAGCGCGAGGCCAAGGTCATCGCCCTCCAGGAGCGGCGCAGCCAGGTGTACGACCAGTACGCGGACGCGCGTCTGCGAGCCGCCGGGGACTGACCCCGGCCCGGGGTGGAACGGTCGGTTCGGACCACCCCGGGATTCCTGCTATCGTTTAACTCGTCTTCGGGGCTATGGCGCAGTCCGGTAGCGCACCTCGTTCGCATCGAGGGGGTCTGGGGTTCAAATCCCCATAGCTCCACCAGAAGACCAGGCGGGTCACGTCCTTCGGGACGGGCCCGCCTGGAGTTTTTTCGCGGTCCGACCGAGGGCGCGTCGAGGGGCCGCCGCCGCGGCCCCTCCGGTGTGTCCGGGGCGCCCGCGGCCGCCGCTGGACGGGAGAGGCGGAAGGGGCCCGCGCCCGGTCGGACGCGGACCCCTTGCCGTGCGGCCCCGGACCGAGGGGCACTGCTCTTCCCTGCGGCGGGCGGTCGTTTCCGGACCGGAGCCCCGAGTGTCACCGGCGAAGTGTCCATCCCCTGAGACGGGGCGGGCCGGTGCCCCACAGACTACCCCCGGGCTCCCGGGAGGGGGTTTCCCGGCAGGAGCCGCCCGTCATCTTCACGCCGGAAACTTACCGGCGTACAGTTCGAGTCATGGCAGACGGATACCACCACGGAAACCTGCGGGCCGCCGTCCTGGAACGGGCCGCGGAGGTCATCGAGAGGGAGGGGCCCTACTCCTTCAGCCTGCGCTCGCTCGCGGCCGACCTCGGGGTGAGCCACACGGCCCCGCGGCACCACTTCGGGAGCCGCGAGGGCGTGCTCAACGCCCTGGCCGTCGAGGGGTTCCGGGACCTCGCCGCGCGGCTGAGGGCCGACCGGGAGGCCGGTGGAGGGTTCCTGGAGGCGGGGGTCGAGTACGTGCGGTTCGCCACGGACCGCCCGGCCCACTTCCAGGTGATGTTCGCGCCCACCCTGCTGGGCGAGGGCGACGAGGAGTTGGAGGCCGCGCGCGAGGCGGCGTTCGCCGAGCTCCAGGGCGGTGTGAGGTCACTGGCCGAGGAGGGGCGCCCCGTCGAGGACGGCGCCGCGGCCGTGGTCGCCGGCTGGGCGATCGTGCACGGCATCGCGACCCTCGCCCTCACCGGCAACCTCGACAGGTCCGGCGTCCGGCGGCTGTTCGAGGACACCGACCTGCTCACCATCACACGCCGGAGCGCGGGGCTCCTGTTCGGCCCGGTGTCCGGCCCCTCGGGGGGAGTGCCGGGAACCGGGTCCGGCTGATCCCGCCGGACGCGGTTCCGCGGCCGTTGCCGGCCCCTGCTGCGGCGACCGCGCCGGGCCCGGTCCCGGCATCGGCGGAACGGCGCCCCGGCGGCCGCGGGCGGGCTCCGCGGCCCGGGTGGCGGGAGGCGGACGCCCCGGGCCCCTGCGGGGGCGCCGGAGGGCCCTGAGGGGCATCGGGGGGCGCTGGAACCCCCGGGTCGAGGACGCCGACCGCGGGCTCCGGAGGCGGCTCCTCCGGGGCGCCCGGCGTCCGGCGGGACCGCGCGGGCCGCGGGCGCCGGGCCCGCGTGCGGGAGCCCCCGGCGGGGGACCCGCGGTCCTCCCGACCCCTCCGCTCCCGACCCCTCGGGGCGGGGGCCCGGCGCTCCCCGGGGGAGGCCGCCCCCGGGGCGGCGGACCAGAAGGGGCTGATGGTTATGAGCCTTAGCGGGTGACCGAAACTCGGCGCCGAGATCCGATCGTCGGACGGCCGTCGCCCGGCGGGCCAGGGAGTCCATGACGCGCTGTCACCGTCAGGGGTGACGAGTTCGCGGTTAAAAGATGTGGATACCTCCGTTTTCTGGCACTCTGTCCGTGAGATCCTGGATGGTGTCCGCCCGTCACCCTGCGGATTTCGGGGGGAGTCGGTCGAAGAATAGCTCCGGTCTTCACTCGGAGTTCACGTTCGCCACTGTCGCTCTCCGTTATCCGTGTGGAATGTATTTTGCGGCTGGGTGGGCTTGTTTTGGCAGGTCGTGGGGCAGGGTGAGTGTCATGTACATGAATAGCAGCCCCTCTGAACTGCGAAGACGCGTCGAGGTCGTTTATGTGGAAGGTGAGCACGGTGATTTTTCCGGTCCCCGTGTCGTAAAACGATGAATGTTTCACTCCGGGTCTTGCGTGAACAGAGCACCCCACGACATCGTGGTCGTGGGATGGGCTGGAAGCCAAACGAAAGGTAGATGCCATGACCACGCACGCGATGACCGTCCGTAACAACGGGTGGTCCTGGCTGTAACCAGTCCGCCGAACGGGTTTCACTGAACCCCGAAGCCCGGGCCTGTCCGATCCATGATCGGGTGGGCCCTTCGTCCTTCCGGCGCCCGGTCGGCCCCGCTCCGTCGGCCGACGGTTCGCGGCGCGCTGATTTGACGGCGGACCGCACCGGGTAGGGACACGGACACGACCCCCCGGTCCGGCCAGGGCCGGGTCCCGCCAACCGTGAAGGGGCGGACCGTGCCCGATTCCCCCCAGCCCCCCGGCGGCTACGAGTACCCGGAGGAACCGGCTCCGGCCGGAGGGTACGAGCCGCCCGGCCCCCGGCCCGAACCCCCGCAGCCGCCTCCGGAGACCACGGTCCGACCGGCCGGGGACGAGGAGGGCGGGCCGTTGGCCGCGGCGGAGCGCTTCCGGCGCACCACGCCGGCCCGCCTCAGGACGATCCCGGCGCACAGGAGCGGGGGCCACTGGCGGCTGCTCGCCGGGACGCTCACCTACGTGATGGTGGTCGGGGGGATGGCCGACTACGTCGAGCCGGAGACCCGCGCCTTCGCCCACCTGGTGTTCTGGCTGCTCATCGCGGTCGCGTTCGCGGTCACCGTCGTTCGTGAGCGCCGCCACGGGTGGGACCCCGCGCCGCGCTGGCCGTGGGCGGCGGGCGCCGTCGGGGGCGCGCTCGCGGTGGAGGTGCTCATCCTGGCGTTCGGCTCACCGGCGATCATCACCGGCTCGGTGATCCTGCTCGGCCTGGGCCTGTTCGTGCTCATGCTCGTGGGGTGAGGGCGCGGGGAGGGCCGGCTGCGGAGCGGACGGGGTCAGGTGGCCTCGTCGTCGAAGGGCGGGCGCTTGCCGTTGAGGCGCGCCGCGGGCTTCCTCTCCTGCTCCTCTTCCTCCCAGAAGTGCTTCTGCACGAAGCGCTTGGGGTTGAGGTCCTGGACGTCGAAGTCCTTGAACTCCGGGCCCAGCCCCTCCTTGATGTCGTTGGACGCCGAGTTGGCCATGGTCCGCAGTTGTCTCAGGACCCGCCCGACCTGCTGGGCGGCCTTCGGCAGCTGGTCGGGCCCGAAGATCAGCAGCGCGAGAAGGAGGAGGATGACGAACTCCACCCCGCTGATGTTGAACATGCGCGACCCTCGTCCCTCGGTGTACCTACCGGCCCCATGCAGGTTAACCGGTATCAGCCGGGTGCGGTAACCCTGCCCCGGTCACACCTGGGAGACGGAACGCGGACCAGCCCCCCACTCGGAGAGCGGAGGGCTGGGGAAACGCACGTGCGGCGGTCTAGATCGCTCGAACGTCCGCCGCCTGCGGGCCCTTCGGGCCCTGGATGATGTCGAACTCGACCTTCTGGTCCTCTTCCAGGTTCCGGAAGCCGGTGCCCGTGATCGCCGAATAGTGCACGAACACGTCGGGCTGACCACCCTCGACGGCGATGAACCCGAAACCCTTCTCAGAGTTGAACCACTTCACGGTGCCCTGAGCCATGTGCTCTCCCTTGGGGACTACGGCGGGGCCGCACCCTGCTGGCCCCGGGTCGCCGGGCGCCGAACCGACGAGTAATCCCCGTATCGACGAGCGCCCACGTGAAGTTCCGCGAGGCGCCTCGGGCATCCATGGAAACTACAACAGCAACCAGTTGCAGACAGTACCAGGGAGGGTGGTGCCGTGCCGAGCCTTTCGCGGCAGGAATCCGCCCTTCCCCGGTGTCCTGTTTCGGCTACTGGAAACTGTTGCTTTCCGCTCTCTCTGCCACTAATGGAGATCGGCGGAATGCGTGTTCTCCACCGGTGGTTCAGGAAGCGTCGTTGCCGTAGATCCACACGTCGAACCAGAGGCGTTCCCGCCAGACCGACTCCTCGATCGGATAGGCGGCCAACACCGGATAGAAGTACGCGAAGTAGGCGACGATCAACAACAGGACGACGCCGTAGACGATGCCTCCGCCCGCCCTCAGATAGGGGGCGAAACGCGGGCTGTCGTCCCCTGCCCCCATCACCAGGCCGAGCGCAAGCACGATCGCCAGGACGAGGAAGGGCAGGAGCGGGAGCGCGTAGAAGAGGAACATGGGGCGGTCCGGGTAGGCGAACCACGGCAGCCACCCCGCGGCGACGGCCAGCAGCACCGCGCCCGCGCGCCAGTCGCGGAAGGTCACCCACCAGGCGAACATGACGACCAGGGCGAGCAGGCTGACCCACCAGATGACCGGCGTGCCGATCGACACGACCGAGGTCACGCAGTTGCCGGTCCCGCAGCCGACGGCCTCGCCGTTGTAGTGGAACATCACCGGTGTGCGCATGACGAGCCACTCCCACGGAGCGGAGATGTAGGAGTGGTCGCTGGTGAGCTCGGTGTGGAACCCCATCATCCGCCGGTGGTAGTCCCACAGGCTCCACAGCGCCTCCACCGGGGCGTGCAGGAACCCGGGGACCACGTCCGGCAGCATCCCGTCCGCGTAGTCGCGGTTGTAGCCGCCCCGCGTGAACAGCCAGCCCGACCACGAGACCAGGTAGACGACCCCCGCCACCACCACGGTCTGGAGGAACGCCGGCACGGCGTCGGTCCCGAGCCAGCGCCAGAACGGGCGCACCTGGCCGACGCTGGACCGCGCCCCGTAGTCCCACGCCACCGTGAGCAGTCCGAACGCCGCCACGAAGAACAGCGCCGACCACTTGGTGCCGATCGCCAGCCCGAAGCACAGCCCCGCCGCGAGCCGCCACCAGCGCATCCCCAACCAGCCCACCGCCGCCAGGTCCGCCCCCGCCTCCGACAGCCGGACGAGCCGCTCCCGCGTCCTGTCCCGGTCGATGACCAGGCAGGTGAACCCGGCGAGGATCCACAGGGTGAGGAAGATGTCCACCATGGCGATGCGGCTCAGCGTGAAGTGCAGGCCGTCCAGCGCCATGATCAGGCCCGCCGTGCAGCCCAGCAGCAGCGACCGGGTCATGCGGGTGGCCAGGCGCACCAGGATGAGGACCGAGACCGTGCCGGCCAGGGCCGCGGCGAACCGCCACCCCTCCGGGGTCATCGTGGCGCCGAACGGGAACAGCGACCAGACCCAGTCGCCCAGGGCGATCATCCACTTGCCGACCGGGGGGTGGACGATGAAGTCGCCGCCTCCCGCGAAGATGTCCTGGCTGCCGCTGTTGAGGAGGTCGTCGGCCTCGATCGGCTCCTCGCGGGTCTCGTGCTCGTAGCCGTACCGCCAGAGCCCGTAGGCGTCCTTGGCGTAGTAGGTCTCGTCGAAGTAGATCCGCTCGGGCTGCCCCAGGTTGAAGAGCCTGAGCGCCCCGGCGAACAGCGCGACGAGGGAGGCCCCCAGCCAGGCCAGCCACCAGGGGGAGGGATCGGCGGGCAGGAACCGTGCGCGCAGCGGGACCCTGCGGGGCGGAGAGGGCGGCGTCGAGGGCTCTGCCTCGGAGGAAAGTGCGGTGGAGGTCATCTCGGCTCGTAGGTTGGGGTCGGAGATGGTTGTCCATTGCGGACGTACCACGAAACCAGGTTTCGGGTGGCGTGATAGAGCCAACCGTAGCGTGACAGGACGGGGATCACAGTGGTTGAGGGCGGAGCTGCGACGCGGAGGGTCGGGACCCTGACTCTCGCCGGGTTGCCCATCGGGAACGTGGAGGACGCGCCGCCCCGGCTGCTCCGGGCCCTGGGGGAGGCACGTGTCATCGCGGCCGAGGACACCCGCAGGCTACGCCAGTTCGCCTCGCGTGCGGATGTGCGCCTGGGCGGGGCCGAGGGGGCCCGCGTGGTGTCGTACTACGACGCCAACGAGGCGAGGCGCACCGACGAGCTGATGACCGATCTGAGGGAGGGCCGCGACGTCATCGTCGTGACCGACGCGGGGATGCCGGGGGTCTCCGATCCCGGCTACCGGCTCGCCTCCGCCTGCGCCGAGGAGGACATCCCCGTCACGGCCATCCCCGGGCCCTCCGCCGTCACCACCGCGCTCGTCGTGTCCGGGCTGCCGACCGACCGCTTCTGCTTCGAGGGCTTCCCGCCCCGCAAGGGGCTCCGCGGGTACCTGGCCGACCTGGCGGCGGAGCGCCGCACCATGGTGTTCTTCGAGAGCCCGCACCGCGTCGCCGCGACCCTGGGGGCGATGGCGGACGCGTTCGGCGCCGACCGCAGGGCCGCCGTCTGCCGGGAGCTGACCAAGACCTACGAGGAGGTGCGCCGGGGCGGGCTCGGGGAGCTGGCGGCCTGGGCGGCCGACGGGGTGCGGGGCGAGGTCTCCGTCGTGGTGGAGGGGGCCCGCGGGCGCGCGGGGGAGGCGACGGACGAGGAGCTGGTCGGCGCCGTCGCGGCTCTGGAGGAGGAGGGCGTGCGCCGCAAGGAGGCGATCACCCGCGTGGCCAAGGAGACGGGCGTGCCCAAGCGCCGGGTCTACGACCTCGTGCACGGGATCGTCGCTGCCGACTGACCCCGCGCCCCGCCCCGCTCCTCCCCCGGCCCCGGGGGAAGCGGGGGCACAGGCGGACGGAGCCCGGGAGAACAGGGGCGGCACGCGGAACCTTTCCGCGTCCGGGGCGTCTCACCAGGAGCACACGTGACCGTCGATCGAGGATCGTTCATGAGAAGTCAGCTCTTCCAGCAGGCCCAGGAGAACACCCAGCCTGGCATGCACCTCCAGAACCACAAGATGCTCCGTGTGGGCCTCAACGGCGAGTTCTACGCCCGCCAGGGCGCCATGGTCGCCTACCAGGGGCAGGTCGACTTCTCCTACGAGGGGGCGGGGGGCGTCGGCAAGTTCTTCAAGAAGGCCTTCACGGGCGAGGGCCTGCCGCTGATGAAGGTCTCCGGCCGCGGGGACGTGTTCCTCGCCCGCGACGCCTGGGACGTCCACCTGATCGACCTGGAGGACGAGCAGCTCACCGTGAACGGTCAGAACGTGCTGGCCTTCGAGGGGGGGCTGAGCTGGGACATCCGCCGGGTCGAGGGGGCCGGGATGGCGGCCGGCGGCCTGTTCAACACGGTCTTCGGCGGGCGTGGCCGCGTGGCCGTCGCCTGCCACGGCGCTCCCGTGCTGATCAACGTCGACCAGCCCACCTTCGTCGACACCGACTCCGCCGTGGCCTGGTCCAGCACTCTGCGCACCGGCGTGCGCCGCACGATGAAGGCCGGGGCGCTGATCGGCCGCGGCAGCGGCGAGGCGGTCCAGCTGTCCTTCGAGGGGCAGGGCTTCGTCCTCGTGCAGGCCTCCGAGGGGCCGCCGGCGCCCGTCGCCGCCGGCTGATCCGCCGCCCGTCCGGGCGGGGAACGGCGAGGGCCCCGGGAACGTGTCACCACACGTTCCCGGGGCCCTCGTCCGTTCGGCCGGGGCCTCCGCGAGGAGGCCCCGGCGCCGAACACGGCTAGACCACGGCGCCGTCGTCGGCCTCGCGGGCGGCCTTGGCCGCCACCTTCTGCTTGGCCTTGCGGTCCTTGATCACGTGGGGCGGGGCCGTGCGGTCCCACTTCTGCAGCCAGATGGCGAGCGGCACGGCGACGAACACCGTGGACACCACGCCCGTGGTCAGACCGACCAGCATCGCGATCGAGAAGTCCTGGAGCGAGGACCCGCCGAGGAAGACGAGGAAGCCCAGGATGATCCACGCGCCGACGGTGGTGTTGACCGTACGCGGCAGGGTGTTGAGGACCGCCCGGTTGGCGATCTCCTTGAACGAGGACTTCTCGTCCCTCGCCCACTCGTCGCGCACCCGGTCGAACACCACCACCGTGTCGTTGACGGTGAAGCCGATGACACTCAGGATCGACGCCAGGAAGACGCCGTCGATCGGCTTGCCGAGCCAGATGAACAGGCCGACCACCAGCAGCATGTTGAACGCCAGGGACAGCATCGTGGAGACGCCGAACGACCAGCGGAAGCGCCAGGCCAGGTAGATCATCTGGAGCGCCAGCGCGGCGCCCAGGGCGATCAGGGCCCGGTTGCGCAGCTCGTCGCCCATGCTCGGGCCGATCAGCTCGTCGCTGACCCTCTCCACGCCGCCGGTCGCCTCCGACAGGGCGTCGGTGATGCTCTCCGCCTCCGGGTCGGAGATGTCGCCGGTGCGCACGGCGATGTCGCTGTCGCCGGACTCCTGCACGACGGCGGTGTCCGAGCCGGGGAAGTTCAGGCCCGAGATGATGTCGCGCGCCTCGTCCACCGAGATCGGGTCGCCGGTGACCTCGTACTCCATCACGCGGCCGCCGGTGAACTCGACACCGAGGTTGGTGTCGCGGATCAGCGGTGCGGCGATCGCCGCCGCCACGATCAGCGCGGCGACGACGAGGGCCTTGCCCCGGTGCTTCATGAGGTCGGGGTTCTTCTCGACCAGCCAGGTGCGGATCGGGCCGATCTGGTTCAGTCCGGTGACGGCCGGGTGCTTGCGGATGACCGCCCTGCGGACCGCCCACTCGACGAACACGCGCGCGATGACCAGTGCCGAGAACATCGAGACGACGGTGCCGATGCTCAGGGTCACGCCGAAGCCCTGGACGGTGCCGGAGGCGAAGAAGAACAGCAGGGCCGCCGCGATGAGCGTCGTGACGTTGGTGTCCAGGACGGCGCTCCACGCCTTCCGGGAGCCCTCGACGAACGCCTTCTCCAGGTTCGGCGGGATCGCCCTGCGGCGACGGCGGGCGAGCGCGCCCGTCTCGGCCTTGGCGGCCTCGTCCTCGGTGGCGTCCCGCATGCCCGCGGACTTGTTGGACTCGTACACCTTCTGCTGGCGCTGGTACTCCTCGCGCGCCCGCTCGAAGATGAGCACGTTGGCGTCGATGGCCATGCCGATGGCCAGCACGAAGCCGGCCAGGCCAGGCAGGGTGAGCGTGGCCCCCAGCGCGACCAGCGCCCCGTACGCGATGAGCGTGTAGAACGCCAGGGCGACCGAGGCGAGGAAGCCGACCAGGCGGTACACCAGCGTGATGTACAGCGCGGTGAACGCGATGCCCAGGAGGGCGGCGATCGCGCTGGCCTCGATGGCGGCGGCGCCCAGGGTCGGGCCGACCGTCTGGCGCTGGACCTCGGTGACCGGCAGCGGCAGGGAGCCGCCCTCGATCAGCACGGCCAGCTCGTCCGCGGTCTCGCTGGTGAAAGTGGGGCTGGTGATGCTGGTGGAACCGCCCGGCATACCGACCTCGCAGCCGATCTCCGGGTTCACCTCCGGGGCGGAGATGATCTGGTCGTCCAGCACGATCGCCACACGGCGCCGCGGGTCGCCCTGCTCGTAGCAGGCCGCGGCGCCGGTCAGCTCCGCCCACTGGTCGCGGCCCTCGCCGCGGAAGTTGACGTTGACCGTCCACTGGGTGCGGTTGACGCTGTCGAGCGCCGCGTCGGCGCTGGACACCCGGTCGCCGCGGATGGCGGTCTCACCGAGCTGGAGGTAGGTGCCGTCGGCGTCCGGGAGCGTCATGGCGACGTCCTCCGGGTTCTCCGCGCTGGGACCCGCCGGGGCCTGCTGACCCCCGGTGGGGTCGCCGCCCATGCTGCCCATGAGCTCTTCCAGCTGCTCGGGGGTCATCTCCTCCCCGCCGCCGCCGGCGTCCTCGCCGCCCTCGCCGCCCTCGGCGTCGGAGGGTGCGCGGGCCTCGTCGGCCGCGGTGTCCGGCGCGTTCGCGAAGTCGCCGGCAGGGGGGGCCTGCACGCCCTGGCCGCCCTGCTCGCCGACGCCCAGCACCGGGTGGAAGGACAGCTGCGCGGTGCGGCCCACGATCTGGGCCGCCTCCGCGGGGTCCTGCACGCCGGGGAGCTCGACGATGATCCGGTTCTCACCGGACCGGGACATGGTCGCCTCGGCCACGCCGAGGCGGTCGATGCGCTGGCGCAGCACCTCGACGACCTGGTCGGTGTTGTCGGAGTCGGCGGGGGTGCCGTCGGCTCCGTCCTGGGTCTCCAGCACGATCTGCGTGCCGCCGCTGAGGTCGAGTCCCAGGCGGGGTGGGATGAACCACGCCGCGCCGAACGCGACGAGGATGACGAGGAGGGAGATGAGCGCGCGTGTCCAGCGCGCTCCCGCTCCCGTTTGACTGGACAAGGGGTAGGTACCTCTCACTGCGAAGACGGGTAGCCGAACGCACGCCCGGAAGGAACCGGGCGGGGGGTGTGGCCGGGGACGGTCAGATGGCGGTGTTCGCTGCGAGAGGCGGGGCCCGCGTCGGCGGCAGCTCCCCGGAGGCGACCTGTTCGGGAACGGGGTCGGAGGCCGGGGGCGGCAGCGGCCACCAGGGCTGGTCCCACACGGCCAGGCGCAGGGCGCGACCGGGCACCGTGTCGGGCAGGTCGCGCAGGACGGAGCGCTGGTCGCAGGTGGTGGCGGGAGGGCCGACCGTGAGCACGGGGTTCTCGGCGAGGTTCGCGCGCTCGCGCGGGGTCACCGACTCCTGGGCGGCGCGGCCCGGGGCGCCGTCGGGGGCGCTGGCCAGGCCGTGCGGCGGCAGGTGGGCGGAGGCCGTCCCGCCGCCCGTGCCGGAGGCGACGGGGAACGACAGGATGACCAGCAGCACCATGCTCGTGAGGAGCGCGGTGGTGTGCCGGGCAGGGCGGGGTAGGGCACGGGTATCCGTGGTGACCACCGCCTCAGGTGAAGGACCGGGGAGAGGGCGTCTCCGTCACCGCGCGCCCCGGCGGCACGCGGATCGTCCAGCAGAGCATACGGGTACGGGTCCTCCCCGGGGAATCGTCCCCGGCGGGGAGAGGTGCGGGCCGCCGCGCGGATCGGCGGCGACACGGGGGGCCGGGGGCGCGCGAGCGGGAGAAATGAGGTGCGGGGCAGGCCCCCGGCGGCTTTAGGCTTGGGGCATGTCGTCGAATCGCCACATCCTGACCGCGGTCGCCTGGCCCTACGCCAACGGACCGCGCCACATCGGCCACGTGTCCGGCTTCGGGGTCCCCTCCGACGTCTTCTCCCGCTTCCAGCGAATGTCGGGCAACCACGTGCTGATGGTCAGCGGCACGGACGAGCACGGCACCCCGGTCCAGGTGCAGGCCGACCAGGAGGGCGTCACCCCGCGCGAGCTGGCCGACCGCTACAACCGGATCATCTCCGAGGACCTCGTCGCCCTCGGCCTGTCCTACGACCTCTTCACCCGCACCACCACGGGCAACCACTACGCGGTCGCCCAGCAGCTGTTCACCACGCTGTACGACAACGGGTACGTGTTCACCCGCACCACCAAGGGCGCGGTGTCCCCGTCCACCGGCCGTACGCTGCCCGACCGCTACATCGAGGGCGTCTGCCCGATCTGCGGCTTCGACGGCGCGCGCGGCGACCAGTGCGACAACTGCGGCAACCAGCTCGACCCGATCGACCTCATCTCCCCCCGCTCGCGGATCAACGGCGAGACCCCCGAGTTCGTGGACAGCGAGCACTTCATGCTCGACCTGCCCGCGTTCGCGGAGGTGCTCACCGCCTGGCTCACGGGCAAGGAGGGCGAGTGGCGGCCCAACGTCCTCAAGTTCTCCCTGAACCTGGTGGACGACCTCCAGCCGCGCGCGGTCACCCGCGACCTCGACTGGGGCGTGCCGATCCCGCTGGACGGCTGGAGCGACAACGCCAACAAGCGCCTGTACGTGTGGTTCGACGCGGTGATCGGCTACCTGTCGGCGTCCATCGAGTGGGCGAAGCGGATCGGTGAGCCCGACGCGTGGAAGCGCTGGTGGCAGAGCGACGAGGCCCGGTCCTACTACTTCATGGGCAAGGACAACATCGTCTTCCACTCGGTGATCTGGCCGGCGATCCTGCTGGGGGCGTCGGGCCGGGGCGACCGGGGCGGCGAGCCCGGACCGCTCGGCGGGCTCGACGTCCCCACCGAGGTGGTCTCCAGCGAGTTCCTCACCATGGAGGGGCGCAAGTTCTCCTCCTCCCGCCGCGTCGTCATCTACGTGCGCGACTTCCTGGAGCGCTACTCGGCCGACGCGCTGCGCTACTACATCATGGCCGCCGGGCCCGAGACCCAGGACACCGACTTCACCTGGGCCGAGTTCGTGCGCCGCAACAACGACGAGCTGGTCGCGGCCTGGGGCAACCTGGTCAACCGCTCCATCTCCATGGCCGCCAAGAACCTCGGGGAGATCCCCGCGGCCGGTGAGCTCACCGACGAGGACCGGGCCGTGCTGGAGGCGTCGAGGGGCGCGTTCGCACGGGTCGGCGAGCGCCTGGAGCGCTCCCAGTTCAAGGCGGGCCTGCAGGAGGCCATGCGGACCGTCGCCGAGGCCAACAAGTACATCTCCGACCAGGCCCCGTGGGCGCTCAAGAAGACCGACCCCGAGCGGATGGCCACCGTCCTGCACGTGGCCCTCCAGCTGGTCCACGACGCCAACACCCTGCTGACGCCGTACCTGCCCGAGTCGGCCAACAAGGTGCACGCGATGCTCGGCGGCACCGGGACCTGGACGGGCATGCCCCGGCTCGACACCGGGCACGACACCGTCGGCGGCTCGGAGGAGGCGGTGGACTACCTGGTCATCACCGGCGACTACGCCGGGGACGCCGCGCGCTGGGAGTCCACGCCGATCGTGCCGGGCACGCCGCTGGGCCGCCCCGAGCCGCTGTTCGCCAAGCTCGACCCGTCCGTCGTGGACGAGGAGCTGGCACGCCTGGAGAACCCCGCAGAGTAGTCCCGGACGACGGCCGGGAAGCAGGACGACCGCGCCGACGGGCCACGCCCGTCGGCGCGCCTTCGCGAAGGAACGTGAACACCATGGGCAAGCGCAGCGGCAGAGCGGTCAGGGAGCGCAACGACCAGACCCCTCCGCCGGTACCGGAGCCCCTGCGCGTCCCGGTGGCCGACAGCCACACCCACATGGACATGCAGGTCCCGGACGTGGAGGACATCATCGCGGCCGCCGAGGGCGTCGGGGTGACCCCGCTCGTCCAGGTGGGCGTCGACCTGCCGTCGTCGCGGTGGGCGGCCGAGGTCGCCGCGGCGCACCCGGGGAAGGTGTGGGCCGCGGTGGCCCTGCACCCCAACGAGGCGCCGCGCATCGTGCACGGCGACGGAGCCTCCGGCGTGGAGCCCGACGACACCGACTGGGCCGGCAAGGCCAGGGAGCCGGCGGGCCGCGCGGGGCTGGAGGAGGCGCTCGCCGGGATCGACGAGCTGGCCGCACTGCCGCAGGTGGTGGCGGTCGGCGAGACCGGCATGGACACCTTCCGCACGGGGCCCGAGGGGGCGCGGGCGCAGGAGGAGTCGTTCCGCCGCCACATCGCCATCGCCAAGGCCCACGGCAAGGCCGTGATGATCCACGACCGCGACGCGCACGACGACGTGTTCCGGATCCTGGCCGAGGAGGGCGCGCCCGAGCGCGTCGTCTTCCACTGCTTCTCCGGCGACGCCGGCATGGCCCGGGTGTGCGCCGAGCACGGGTACTTCATGAGCTTCGCCGGCAACGTCACCTTCGCCAGCGCCGAGTCGCTGCGCGAGGCCGCCGCGGCGGCGCCGCCGGAGCTGGTGCTGGTCGAGACCGACGCCCCGTTCCTCACGCCCAAGCCCTACCGGGGGCGCCCCAACGCCCCGTACCTGATCCCGCACACCCTGCGCCTGCTGGCCGGGGTCAAGGGGATGGACGAGGACGAGCTCGCCGGGATCGTCGCGGGCAACGCCCGCCGCGCCTTCGGGTTCTGAGGGGGCCGCCGGGGTCCGGCGCGCGTTTCGCCCGGCCGCGGAGGCCGGATCCCGCCGGGCGGCGACGGGTCCCTCCCCGGGCGGGAAGGGACCCGTCGCGTCCGATGGGGCCTCGGGGGCCGGGCGCAGGGCCCGGCGCGCCCGCGGGGCGGGTCAGCGGCCGCGCTTGAGCCGGGCGTTCGCGCGGGCCTCCCGCTCGGCGGCCTTCCACCGCTGCTTGCGCTCGGCGCGCACGCGCTGGTCGCCCCGGGCGCTGTTCCACTCGGCCTCGCGGCGGAGCCGGTTCCAGCGGGCCAGCCGTTCGGAGTCCAGTTCGCCCTCGTCGACGGCGGCGGTGATCGCGCAACCGGGCTCGGACCCGTGGGAGCAGTCCCGGAAACGGCACCGCCCGGCGAGTTCGCCGACGTCGGCGAAGGTCCGGTCGACGCCTTCGGGATCACCCGGCACGTCGATGCGCCGCACGCCGGGGATGTCCAGGACCAGTGCTCCGCCGGGCAGCTCCAGGAGCTGGCGGTGGGTGGTGGTGTGGCGCCCCCGCTTGTCCTGGCGGATCTCCCCGGTGTCCATCAGGGACTGTCCGGCGAGGGAGTTGACCAGGCTGGACTTGCCCGCCCCGGAGGTTCCCAGCAGCACCCACGAGGTGCCGGGCAGGAACCGGGGGGCCAGCTCCGCCAGCCCGTCGCCGGTGTGGGCGCTGACGCCGTACACGTCGGCGCCGGCGGCCACCGTCCGGACGAGTTCGAGGACCTCGGGGAGCCGGTCCCCGGCCAGCTCCGACTTGGTGACGGCGACGACCGGGGTCGCGCCGCAGGCCCAGGCGAGGCTGAGGAAGCGCTCCAGGCGGCCCACGTTGGGCCCCTGGTCGGCGGCCTCGCAGACCAGGACCGCGTCGACGTTGGCGGCCAGCACCTGGTCGTGGGAGTCCTTGGCCACGCCCTGGCGGACGAGGCTGGTGGAGCGTTCGAGGACGGCCTCCACGAGCCAGGTGTCACCGGACCGGCGTACGGCGACCCAGTCGCCGGCGCACGGGGCCGTGGAGGGGTCCTCCCGCGCGGCCCTGGTCAGGGCGGGGGCGTAGTCGGCGTGGGCCTCGCCCGGCAGGCGGACCAGCGCGCCGCCCCGGCGGGAGGAGGACACGCGTGCCGGGTACAGGGCGTGCCCGCTCGCGTGGGAAAGGGAGTCGAAGGCGTGTTCGACACGCGGGTTCCAGCCCAGCCCGGTCAGCGGGTGGGCGGTGGGCGTGTCGGTACGGGATGTGCTCACGGCGGTCTCTCTGGGAGGCGAGCCGTCCGGAGGGGGTTCCCTCAGGGCTCGCGGACGAACGGGAAGGCGGGGAGGGTGGTACTCGCAGAGTCGGTCATCGCTCTTCCTTCCGTCGTCGGTCGCCGTTCGGTGCACGACGCCCGCGGGCCCGCCGAGTCTAGGACCGGCGGGCCCGCGGGCTCCAGTGGTTTTCCGGGGTGTGCGGCGGCTCAGCGCCGCCTGGTCCACACGTCGTCCTCCGGCGCCCGCGCCGGCGGGGCCGGGGGCGCGGGGGCCGCGCCGTGGCGCGGCCGGTACCCGGCGTCGGGCACGCGCTCGCTGTCGGGCGGGGCGGGGGTCGCGTGGACCGGGCGCCGCGCGTAGTCGGGGCGCTCCTCGTCCACCCCGAGGAGGAGGAAGAGGCTGCAGACCAGCAGGAAGACGAACAGGCCCGTCATCATGGGCAGCAGCAGGTCCGTGGTGCTCGCCCCGGGCGGGGGGCCGTAGCGGTTCAGGCGCGAGGGCTCGATGTGGACCCCCAGCATGCCGGTGTAGTGCATGGAGGTCACCGCTACGGCCATCACCGGCGAGGCCAGGAGGATGGCGGTCATGCCGCGCAGCCGGGACGCGCACCACAGGGCGCTGGTGGCCGCGACCAGGGCGATCGCACTCGCCAGCGCGACGTAGACGGGGTCGTGGTGGAGTTCGCCGTGGACGCTCATCGACGCCATGCCGGTGTAGTGCATGGCGACGATGCCGGCTCCGGCGACGAGCCCGCCGAGCAGCAGGGTGGACGTCCTCTGCCGGGAGATCGTGATGGTGAGGGCGACGCCCATGACCAGGACGGCGGTGACGCCGCTGACGACGGTGAGCAGGGCGTCGTAGCGGATCGAGGTGCCGACGGGGGAGAACCCCATCATGGCGATGAAGTGCATGGACCAGAGGGCCATGCCGCCGAGGGAGAGGGATGCCAGGGCCAGCCACTGCCACCGCGTGAAGGTCTTCGACCGGCGGGCACGGGCGGCGAAAGCCAGACCGAGGAACGAACCGATGGCCGAGACCGTGAAGGCGATGATGGGGGTGAGCCAGTCCTGGGTGGGGAGATCGACCACAACTCGCTACTTTCTATGACCTGAGTCACAAATCGACCCAGGTTATGGATAGTAGGGATGCTCAGGATGGGACACCAGGGGTTTGAGAAAACCCGGATGGCCTGATGTGGCCATTCATCACCCGGCGGCGGCCGAAGGCCTCAGGCGGGGCGGTCCCAGGCGCTGCCGGTGCTGTGGCGCGCGGTGTAGCGGCCCCTCTCCCCGCCCGGGAGCGCCGGGACGGGCGCGGGTTCGCCGTCGTGCCGGGCGGTCCGCGCCCCGCGGCGCGGCTCGGAGTCGTCGACGCCGAGCATCAGCAGGAGGCTGCACACCAGGAGGAAGACGAACAGGCCCACGACCAGGGGCAGGAGCAGTTCCGGGGCGGTCGAGCCCGGCACCGCGCCCGGGTTCCGGGCGTCGTCCACGGTGACGTGCACGCCGAACATGCCGGTGTAGTGCATGGAGGTCACCGCGATGCCCATCACCAGGGAGGCGAGCAGGATCGACACGACGCCCCTGAGCCGCTGGGTGAACCACAGGGCCGCGGTCGCGGCGAGCAGGGCGACGGCGCCGGCCAGTCCCACGAACAGCGGGTCGTGCCCGAGGTGGCCGTGCATGTTGATGGACGCCATGCCCAGGTAGTGCATGGCGACGATCCCGCTCCCGGCGATGGCGCCGCCCGCCAGGAGCCACCCCGTCCCGCGGCGGATGACCGTCAGGTACTGGGCCAGCCCCATGGCCAGCACCGCGAGGAGGCCGCTGGCGACGGTGAGGGTCGCGTCGTAGCGGATAGCCAGGCCCGGGACGTGGAACCCGAGCATGGCGATGAAGTGCATCGACCACACGGCGGTGCCGCCGAGGCAGAGGGCGCTGAACACCAGCCAGGTGGCCCGGCCGGCCCCGCGGGCGTTCCGGGCGCGGGCGGCGAACATGAGGCCGACGAAGGAGCCGATGACCGACACCGCGTAGGCGACCGCGGGGGTCAGGGCCCCGTGGGTGAAGTGCTCGACCATGGCCTGCGGCTCCGGGGGTGTGGGGAGGGAGTCCTGTTCAGGCCAATCCTAGGGAGGCCGGTGCCGGTCGGGGACGGGTTCGGGCCGCATCGTGCGATCACGGTGGGCGGTCGCGGCGCAAGGGTCCTTGGTCCTGAGGGCATGTGGCGGACGGTAGCCGCGGTCTGTGTGACGCCAAACACACCGGGGAGGCCGTTCCGGGAGCGCCGGCCGCCTCCCCGCCGTCCCGGCCGTCGTCCCGCCCCACCGTCCCGTGCCGGGCGCGGGGACCGTTCACGGGGGCGAGGTCGCGGGACGGTCCCGCGTCGCGCGCTAGGCGCGCAGGCCGCCGAAGGCGATCCGGGCGAGGGTGTCGGCGACCTCCTCCGAGGCCAGGCCCCGGTCCGGCTTGTACCACTCCACCAGCGAGTTGACCATGCCGAACAGCAGGCGGGCGGCGACCGCCGGGTCGACGTCGCTGCGGATGTCGCCGTCGACGATCCCCTCGCGCACCAGGTCGGCGATCAGGTGGTCGAACTCGCGGCGCCGCTCCAGCGCGCGCTTCTCCACCTCCGTGTTTCCGCGCACGCGCAGCAGGAGGGTCACGTGGGGCAGCTCCTCCACCAGGACGCGGACGCTGCCGCGCAGCACGTGGTCGAGCCGGTCGATGGCCGGGCCGGTCGTCGAGCCCTCCTCGCGGGTGACCGCGAACAGGGCGTCCATCGCCAGGTCCAGGGAGCGGCGCAGCAGTTCGGTCTTGCCGGTGACGTGGTGGTAGATCGCCGACTTGGTCACGCCCAGGGCGCGCGCCAGGTCCTCCATGCTCGTGCCGTCGTACCCGCGCTCGTTGAACACGCGCGCGGCGACGCGCAGGACGGAGTCGGCGTCGTGGCCGGGACGGCCGGAGCGCCGCCGGCCCGCCCCGCGGCGGGAGGACGCTGGTTCGGGAGGGGAAGTTCGGGACACGGTTGTCGAATCTACCTGGTGGAGGGCGCCGGTGCGCGGGTCCGGCCGGGAGCGCCCCCGTGTCCGGCGGCCCGCGCGAGGACGCGGTGACCCGCCGGACGGTCGGTCGGTCATGGCGGGCGGACGCCGCCCGCGCCCGCGGAGGCCCGCGCCGCCCGGGGCCTCCGCCGACGGGTTCCGCCCGCCGCCCGGGGGAGACACGCTTGGTCCAAGGATTGCCCCGGCGGGATTGTCCGCCGCTCCGACCAGGCGTAGCTTCGGCCTCATCGTCACAGGTACGGGCGGTACCGCGCCCGCGCCCACCCGACCCTGAGCGAGGCAGCATGGCGATCGTCCAGAAAGCCGCCCCACGGAGGGCGACGATCACCGAGGGCCACGACGCGGACCGCAGGCGGCAGAGGCTCGACCGGGGCAACACCCGGTGGCGCACCTTCGGCTCGGTCCATCCGCGCCAGGACTCCGGCCGCAGGCGCGAACTGCTCGAACACCAGGCGCCCCGGGTGTCCGTCCTGTCCTGCGCCGATTCCCGCGTGCCGCCCGAGATGGTCTTCGACCAGGGGCTCGGCGACATGTTCACGACCCGGTCGGCGGGCCAGGTGCTGGACTCGTCGGTGCTCGGCACGCTCGTCTACGGGGTGGACGCGTTCGACACGGAGCTCCTGGTCGTGCTGGGCCACGACTCGTGCGGGGCCGTGAAGGCGGCCGTCGAGGCCCTCCGGACGGGTGAACTGCCGCCGGGCAACCTCGGCTACCTCGTGGGGCAGGTCCTGGAGGTCGTGGAGAAGGTGCCGGAGCAGGAGACGGAGAAGGCCTTCCTCGACGCCTGCGTGCGGGCCAACGCCCGCGCCGTCGCCGAGCAGCTGCGGCACGAGCCCGGCCTCCGGGAGGCGGTCGCGGCCGGGCGCATGAAGGTCGAACCCGCGCGCTACGACCTCAGGCGCTCCCGCGTGGAGTGGCTGGACGACGCGTCCGGGGGCGAAGGGGGGATCCCGGCGCCGAGAGCCCGGACCGGGTGAAGGCGCAGGTGGACCAGGACGGGCGAACGGCCGCACGGAGAATTCCGGGCGGCCGTTCGCCTGTCCGAATGGGGGCGGTTGTGATTGTCGTTCCCTGAGTGGTGTTCTGTGGCGCTAGGGATCCATTAAAAAACTTGGAGAGGTTAGCGGCTTAAGGGTAATTTGGTCCTCGTTTGGCGGCATTGGTCTCTAATGTCGCTAGTCGAGAAGGGAAAACCCCCATGGCCATCACCCGTCGCGGCGCCTTACGCGCATCCCTCATCGGCGGAGTCGGGGCAGCGGTCGCCACCGCAGCCCCCGCCTCCGCCTGGGCGGTCCCCATGCCCTCGCCCTCCCCCGGCCCCCAGGACGCGGCCTCGGCCCTCCGGCTCCTCAAGGAGGGCAACCGCCGCTGGAAGCGCATCGCCTCCCGCCACCCCAACGAGGGGGCGGCCCGCAGGGCGGAGATGGCCCTCGGACAGAACCCGTTCGCCGTCGTCCTCGGATGCGCGGACTCCAGGGTCGCCCCGGAACTGGTCTTCGACCGGGGGCTCGGCGACCTCTTCACCATCCGGTCCGCCGGCCAGGTCCTGGACTCCTCCGTCCTCGGCAGCATCAGCTACGCGGCCGAGCACCTGGCGGTCCCGCTCATCGTCGTCCTCGGCCACGCCTCCTGCGGAGCGGTCGGCGCGGCCGTGGAGGCGCACCGCACCGGGCAGGTCCCGCACGGCCACGTCGGCTACCTCGTGGAGCAGATCCTGCCGGTCGTCGACGCCACGCCGGACGACGGGGGCGACTTCGTTGACGCCTGCGTGCGGGCCAACGCCGAGCACATCACCGGCCTGCTCCGCCAGGACGCCGACCTGCGCGACCTGGTCGACACGGGCCGCCTGGACATCGTCCCCGCCCGGTACGACCTGGAGACCTCGGCGGTGTCCTGGCTCTGACGCCGCGGGCGTCCGTTCCGGGGCGTAGGGCCTGAAAGCCGCACAGGACAAAAAAGGTGATCGACCGGATTCTTCCGGTCGATCACTGTCGTTCTCGGGTCTGGGAGGCACGTTCCCCTCAAGGGATTTTCGGCAGTAAATGACGTGCAGGGCCTCCTATCAGGCAAAACAAAACACATGACGCAAAAACCTGCAGATTCGCGAGAATAGCCTTATTCTCGTTGTGTCCGCAAAGGACTGCCTGATTCACAGCGGGCCGGTCGCCGAACGGCCCCTTTTTCGCAAAGGACCGCCGTGCGCGCCTTCGACCAGCAGATGCGGGAGATGCTCCAGACCCCGGGAGTGCACAGTGTCGGCCTCGTCGACTGGCGGGGCGGCCGCACCCTGGCACGCGTCGGCGCGGACGACCGCTCGGACGACGCCGAGGCGATCCTGAGGGCCGTCCACGGCGGTCCGCTGTGGGCCGTCGGGGACCTGGAGGACATGGTCGTCACCGGGACCGACCGCTGCCTGCTGCTCGCCGTGCTCGACGACCCCGACCTGTGCCTCCAGGTGTGGATGGCACGGGACGAGGGCAACCTCGGCTACGCCCTGCGGCGCCTGAGGCGGCTCGCCCGCACGGTCGCGGTGCCTTCGCCGCCCCGCCCCCGGCAGGACGGCGACCTGCCTCCCCGCCGCGGCGGCGACCCCGCCCGTCCCCCCGCCCGGGCCGCCGCGTCCGTGGACCGCCGGGTCCTGGAACGGGTCCTCACCGCGCTCCGCACCCTGTCCGCCGACCGTCCCCGGCCGGATGCGGGGGTCGCATGACCTCAGGAGCCTCGCCCCGGCGGGGCGTACAGGGGCCCCGCCGGTGGATGGCCGACCTGAAGGCCCGGCGCCGACCTACACCCAGGAGAGAGAAGGACATGCCGAACATCGAATCCGGTCTCAAGGACATGATGCAGATCGAGGGGGCCATCGGCGCCGCCGTCGTCGACTACAGCAGCGGAATGGCGCTGGGCACCCTCTCGTCCACGAACACCCTCGACCTCACCGTCGCCGCGGCGGGCAACACCGAGGTGGTCCGCGCGAAGATGCGGACCATGGACCAGTTGGGCCTCAACGACGCGATCGAGGACATCCTCATCACCCTGTCCGGCCAATACCACGTCATCCGGCCGCTCACCAGCCGCAAGGGGCAGGGCCTCTTCCTGTACCTGGCGCTGGACCGCGCCCGTGGCAACCTCGCCCTGGCCAGACACAGGCTCAAGGGCATCGAGGGGGATCTGGAGGTCTGAGCATTCCCAGGGGCCGAGGCGATGGGGGAGAATGCCGGTGTCAACCCCCCGACGCCGCAGGGAGCCCGGTATGTTCCGGATCGTGATCAGCCGCCTCACCCACGACGGACTGCACGTCACCCCAGAGCAGCACAGGACGGCCATGTCCGTCGACGAGGCGGTCCTGGCCGTACGGCAGCACCTGCCCACCGCCGACACCGGGGCCCTGCGCGGCGACGCGGTGCAGACCTCCGTCAACCGGGTCAACGACTTCCGGCGCGACGTCCGCACCGGTGACGGCGACCGCTTCCGCGTGGTGATCGCCCCCATGATGTGACCGGGTCCGCCGCGGCCCCCGACGGCGGCGGGGCCGTCCCTCCCCGGGAGGATGCGGGGAGGGACGGCCCCGGGCCCGGCGCGGGCGCGGCCGGGCGGTGCCGTCAGTCCGAGCCGAAGGCCGAGTCGAAGGACGACTCCGGCGGGTCGTAGGCGTGGGAGCGGACGAAGTCGACCGCCTCCGCCGCCCCGACCAGGCGGTCCATGCCCGCGTCCTCCCACTCCACCGAGATCGGCCCCTCGTAGCCGATCGCGTTCAGCGTGCGGAAGCAGTCCTCCCAGGGGACGTCCCCGTGCCCGGTCGACACGAAGTCCCAGCCCCGGCGGGGGTCGCCCCACGGCAGGTGGGAGCCGAGCCGGCCGTTGCGGCCGTTGCCCGTGCGCCTGCGGGTGTCCTTGCAGTCCACGTGGTAGATCCGGTCGCGGAAGTCCCAGAGGAACCCGGCCGGGTCGATGTCCTGCCACACCATGTGGCTGGGGTCCCAGTTCAGGCCGAACGCGGGCCGGTGGCCGACGGCCTCCAGGGCCTTGTGGGCGGACCAGTAGTCGTAGGCGATCTCGGAGGGGTGCACCTCGAGCGCGAACCGCACCCCCACCTCGTCGAACACGTCCAGGACGGGGTTCCACCGGTCGGCGAAGTCCCGGTAGCCGGCCTCGATGACGTCCTCGCCCACCGGCGGGAACATCGCCACGTACTTCCAGATCGCCGAACCGGTGAAGCCCACGACCGTGGACACGCCGAGCCTCGCGGCGGCGCGGGCGGTCGTCTTCATCTCCTCGGCGGCCCTTCGCCGCACGCCCTCCGGGTCCCCGTCGCCCCACACGCGGGAGGGCAGGATGTCCCGGTGCCGGTGGTCGATGGGGTCGTCGCAGACCGCCTGTCCGAGCAGGTGGTTGGAGATCGCCCACAGGCCCAGGCCGTGGCGCTCGAGGACGTCGAGCCTGTCGCGCACGTAGTCGTCGTCCACGGCGGCCCGCGTGACGTCGAGGTGGTCGCCCCAGCAGGCGACCTCCAGGCCGTCGTAGCCCCACGAGGAGGCCAGGGAGCACACCTCCTCGAAGGGCAGGTCGGCCCACTGTCCGGTGAAAAGGGTGACTGGTCGCGGCATGTTCGCTGTCTCCGTGGTCGGGGGGTCGTCGGTGGGTTGCGGATCAGTGGTCGTCGCCGTGCCCGTCCGCGGGCGCGGGGTCCCCGCCGCCCTCCTCCGCTCCGTCGGGCCGGAGCGCGCCGGGGACGGCGGGCAGGTACAGGTGGACGTGCTCCCCGCCGGCCTCCAGGCTCAGCAGGTCGAGTTGGGTGGCGGCGGCCGACCAGGAGACGACCGCCTCGTTGCGCAGGTCCATGGCGATGTGCAGCACGTCCATGCGCAGCTCCTCGTCCTCGGCCTGCGCCGCCTTGGCGTAGGTCTCCACCGCCATGGACAGGAGGCGGACGGACGAGGTCAGACCGGTGTGGGCGACGCTGTGGGAGGACGCGTCGGACGGCGGGTCGCCGAAGTGCCCGGCGGCCTCCTGGACGCCGGTCCGCCAGGAGTTGACGGTCGCGGCGTCGGTCGTGTCCAGCGGCGGGTGCGATCCGTCGGTGGGCAGGAACTCCTCCATGTCCTCCACGATCGGTGTCAGGCCCTCCACGGCCATGCGGGTGTGCTCGACGAGGTCGTCGACCGGTGCGGCGGCGGCCTCCCCGGCGGGGGCGGCGGCGGAGCCGGCGCCGTCACGGCCGAGGAAGACCACGGAGGCGGCGACGAGCGCGCCGACCAGGACGAGCGAGCAGGCCGTCAGCCACCATGTGGCGGCCGTGGCGGGGGCTGCCCCGTCCTGCGTCTCGGGCACCGTGTCGGAGGGGGGTTTGCGTGTGGACATCGTGACGTCTCCTCGGGAAGAGTGGAGCCGCCCGACTTCAGATGGCGCTTTCCGGTGAGCGCGGCACCGAGCGGGGGTGAGGGCTTGCGGCCCGGCCCGGGCGCCGCGGTCCGTGGTGCGGTCACGGCCGCGAGCGGTTCGCTCCGACGCACGGCGTCTCCCTTCAGGAGGTCAGTGAACGCAGGTGGGCCAGGCCGTCGACGGCGATCGCGTCCTGCGACGCCGCCAGGGGTCGCCAGACGGAGGCCGCCGTGGCGATGCTGGCATTGTCCGCCGTGAACGATTCGATGACCAGGGGGCCGTCGTAACCCGCCGCGTCCAGCGAGGCCAGGATGCCGCGCCAGTCCAGGTGGTCGGCCCCCGGCGCGCCCCGGTCGTTCGCGCACACCTGCACGTGCTTGATCCGCCCGGCGGCCCGGCCGATCGCCGCCGCCACGTCCTGCTCCTCGATGTTCATGTGGTAGACGTCCAGGGCCAGGCCGCAGTGCTCGGCCGGCAGGTCCGCGAGCATCGCCATCCCCTGGTCGACCGTGTTGACCAGGCTCGTCTCGTACCGGTTGAGCGGCTCGACCGCCACACAGACCCCCGTGGCCGAGGCGTGCCCGACCACGGGGGCGAGCCCCTCGACCAGTTCCGCACCGGCCCGCCGGCGCTCGTCCGGGGACAGCCTCCACGTGCGGCCGACCGAGGCGTAGGCCGGGCCGGCGACGACGGGGGAGCCGACCGTCGCCGCCGCGTCCACGACCCGCTTGAGGTAGTCCTGCGTGGCCGAGCGGGTGGCCGGGTCGGTCGCGACGAGCTCCCGCCCCGGTCCCATGACCAGCACGACGGTGGCGCCGAGCCCCAGCCCGTCCAGCAGCGCCCGTGCGCGCCGGGGATCCCAGTCGCCGTCCTGTTCGACCGGGAGCTCGATCACGTCGAACCCCCACTCCGCCACGCGGGGGGCGATCCGCTCCAGCCCGGCGTCGGTCAGGGGCGACGTCCACACCCAGGTGTTGACCCCCAGCGCGCGCATCTACCGGTCCGTCCAGGCCTCGGGG
Organism: Nocardiopsis tropica; assembly: GCF_042660575.1. NCBI lineage: Bacteria > Bacillati > Actinomycetota > Actinomycetes > Streptosporangiales > Nocardiopsidaceae > Nocardiopsis > Nocardiopsis tropica. The sequence continues at coordinate 231,001 of NZ_JBHSUF010000011.1, read as the reverse complement.
AAGCCCGGCAGGTCCTCGCCGCCGAACTTCGCGTAGTGCAGCGACGGCATGTCGGCGTTGCGCTCCAGGTACTCGGGCAGCTCGTCCTGGGTGATGGGCGCCTGCGGGAGGATCCACTCCGAGGGGACCTCCTCGCCGGCGAGGATCATGCTCGCGGCGAGGACCGGCGTACGCCACTGGAAGTTGGAGTAGACCGGCGCGATGGCGGTGAGGCCCTCCTCGTCCCACTTGCGCATGAAGCTCAGCTCGTCCTCGCCCGCGATCACCGGGTAGGGCTGACCCGCGTCCTCGAAGGCCTCCAGGCCGGCGACGGCCCCGTCGCCCGCGTCCATCCAGATGCCGTCGATCTCGCCGCGCTGGAGGTGCTGGGAGACCAGGTCCTTGATCCTGGCCCCGTCGCCCTCGGTGAACTCGTCGGCGACCACGTTGAGCTCGCTGTCGCCGAAGATCTCCTGGGCGGCGGCCCAGCGGTGCTCGAGGACGTCGACGCCGGGCAGGATGCGCAGCGCCAGCACGTTCGAGCCGGGCTCCAGGTTGTCGACCAGGAACTCCGCGGCGTCCGCCCCGTAGGCGTAGCCGCCGATCGGGTGGATGAACGTGACCATGCAGTCGGAGTTCACCCCGCGGTCGAAGACCACGACCGGGACACCGCTCTCGCACGCGGTCTCCACCGCCGGGGTCAGGGTGGCGGTGGTGGACGGCGAGATGATGATGGCGTCGCAGTCCCCGGAGTCCACGAACGCCTGGATGTCGGAGATCTGCTGGTTGTCGTCGTCCGCGGCGTCGGACACCCGGAAGTCACCGATGGCGCCCTCCTCCTGGAGGGCCTCCACCTGCTGTTCCATGGTGATGAAGCCGGTGACCCGCCACGGGTTGGACACCGAGGCGTTGGAGAAGCACAGGGTGGCGTCCTCGGGGGAGTCGTGGGCGAACTCGGAGGTGTCGATCCACTCCGGCTCGATCGCCTGCATCCACGGCTCGTCCTCGGGACCCTCCGGGGTGATCTCGCGCTGGGCGAGCTGGGCGTCGTACTCGGCCTGGTCGAACCACTCCTCGCTGGGGGCGAGCTCGCTGCCGCCCTCCTCGCCGGCGGCGCCGTCCTCCGGCGCGTCGGTCGTACACGCCGTGAGCATCAGTGTCAGGCCGGCGGCGCCGGCGATCAGCACGCGGGGGACGCGCATGGTTACCTCCTGGAAGTGCCGAGCGGCCGCTCGGTCGGATGGTCCGGTCGCCGTCGCAGGCGCTCCGGCAGTCGAAGGTCGCCCCGGCGGGCCGCATAGGCCACCGCGGCGATGATGATGACTCCCTGCACCGTCGGCTGGATCGTCGAGGGCAGGTAGAGCTGGTTGAACAGGGTGAACAGCGCCTCCACGGTGACGGCGCCCAGGACGGCGGCGACCACCGTGCCGCGGCCTCCGCCCAGGACCACCCCGCCCAGGACGACGGCGGTGATGGCGGTGAACTCCAGGCCCTGCCCGACCTGCGCCGTGACCCCGGCGTACCCGCCGATGAGGACCGCGGCGACGGTGGCCAGGAGGGAGGAGCCGACGAAGGCCAGCGTGCGCACCCGCCACACCCGCACCCCGGAGAACGCCGCGGCGACGTCGTTGTCGCCGGTCGCGATGAGGGAGCGGCCGTAGGGCGAGCGCATCAGGAGCACCCCGGCGACGGCGATGACGGCCGCGATCACCAGCGCCCACGGGAGCTGGCCGAGGAAGGGCAGGTCCTCGACGCCGCCCCGGCCGGGGACGCGGAAGGCCTCCGACAGGGCGCCGGTGGGCGCGCCCCCGGTCCAGTACCGGACGGCCCCGAACAGGATGAGCATCGTGCCCAGGGTGGTGATGATCGAGGGCACCCTCAGCAGGGTCGTGACGAGGCCGTTGACCAGGCCGACCAGCAGGCCGAAGGCCAGCATCACGCCGATCACCGGCAGGGTCATGGCCTCCTCCCCGTCGATGAGGCGGGCCGCGATCACCACCTGGGCCCCGACCAGCGAGCCGACCGAGAGGTCGAACTCGCCGGAGACGATCACGAGGTACTGGCCGATCGCGAGGATCACCAGCGGTGCGGCCTTCTTGGCGAACGCCATCAGCGGCGGGCCCTCGAAGAACGACGGGTTCTGGGTGGCGATGACCGCGAAGATCAGCGCCAGCAGCAGGGCGACGGTCGGGGCGCCTCCCCGGCCCAGCGCCGCGAGCGCGCCCGGGACGCGTCCGCGGGGTGCGGGGGGAGCGGTCGTGGGCGAGGTCATCGGCGGCCTCCCAGGGGTTCCGGCTCGGGTCGGGGCCCGGGATCGGGGGCGGGCGGCGGCGGGGCGCCGCCGGAGGGGAAGCGGACCCGGACGGCGGCACGCGAGTGCCTGCCCCGGGCGTAGACGGCGACGGCGGCGATGACGATCACGCCGCGCATCACGTCCTTGACGAACGGGTCGACGCCCAGGACGTTGAACACCGTGTCGAGCGTGGCGAGGATGAACACCCCGGCGATCGTCCCGGCCACGCCTCCCCGCCCGCCGAGCAGGTAGGTGCCGCCCAGGACGACGGCGGCGATGGCCTCCAGCTCGTAGCCGTTGCCGTAGACGGTGGCGCTGCCCGTGCCGAACCTGGCGGCCAGCAGCAGGCCCGCCACCCCGGCGGTGACGGAGCACACCACGTGCGCGGTGACGGTGGGGATCCCGGCGCGGACGCCGGAGAGCCGCGCGACCTCGGCGTCGCCGCCGACCGCGTACATGTGGTAGCCCGTGCGGGTGCGGTGCAGGAACAGCACGGCGGCCGCGGCGAGGCCCAGCATGACGAGGGTGGAGACCGGCAGGACGCCGATCCGCGTGTAGCCGAAGGTCTGGAAGGCGGCGGGGATCGCCCCGGCGGGGCCCTGGAAGTTGGTGTCCAGGTAGCCCTTGATGATCAACCCCATCCCCAGCGTGGTGATGAACGGGTTGACCCGCAGCCGGGTCACCACGAGGCCGTTGGCCAGGCCGATCAGCGCGGCCAGGCCCAGGGCCGCCCCGACGCCGAGCAGGATCCGGGAGGGGTCGCCCGCCATGGTGGTCGCCGCGACCACCGTGGAGAGCGCGGCGACGTAGCCGACCGACAGGTCGAGGGACCGGCACAGGATGACGAGGGTCTGGCCGATGGCCAGGAACCCGAGCAGGCTGCTGCGGGTGAACAGGTCGACCGTGTTGGCGGTGGTGAACAGGTTGCCGCCGCGCGTGGCGACGTAGACGGCGCTCGCCGCGAGCAGCAGCACCAGGGCCAGGTAGACCGGGCCCGTGGTGCCGAGCCGGGACCACAGGCCCCGGACGGAGGTGGTGGCGCGTGTCACGGTGCGGCCTCCTCGTGCCGTGCGGGGGAGCCGCCGCCGCTGTCGGGGCCGGGACCGCTGCCGCTGTCGGTGTGGCGCACGGCGCCGGGGGGAGGGCCGGAGCCGAGGTCGTTCTCGGGGCGGCGGCCGGGGCCGGCGGCCCGGCCGGCACCGTCGCCGGAGCGGGGATCGGCCGCGGCGCCGCCGGAGAGCGGGGCCGCGACGCGGGGGTCCCCGGCGGCCGGGGCGTCCGACCGCGGGTCGCCGTGGGAACCGGTGGCCATGGCCATCACGGCCTCCTCGGTCGACCCCCCGGGGAGCTCGCCCGCGATCCGCCCGTCCGCCAGGACGACCAGCCGGTCGGCCATCCCGATCAGCTCGGGGAGTTCGGAGGAGATCAGCAAGATCGCCGCCCCGGACGCCGCGAGCTCGCGCATCAGCCGGTAGACGGCCTGCTTGGCGCCCACGTCGATGCCGCGGGTGGGCTCGTCGAGGACGATCACGCCGGGTTCGGTGGCCAGCCACTTGGCCAGGACCACCTTCTGCTGGTTGCCCCCCGACAGGTACCGGACCTCCTGGTCGTTGCCGCCGCGCGTCACCAGCTCCAGGGAGGAGAGGATGCCGGGCAGCCGCCGGACCCGGCGGGCCGACCCGAACGGCAGGACCGCGTCCAGGACGAGGCGGCCGTTGGCGGTGACGGACTGGTTCAGCGCCAGTCCCTGCGCCTTGCGGTCCTCGGTCACCAGGACCAGCCCGGCGCGCACCGCCCGGCGCGGGGAGCGGGGATCGATCCGCCTGCCGTCCACGGCGACCTCGCCGCGGGTGAAGCGGGCGATGCCGAACAGGGCGTGGGCGACCTCGGTGCGGCCGCTGCCCTGGAGGCCCCCGAGCCCCAGGATCTCCCCGCCGCGCACCTCGAACCCGATCCCGTCCAGCTGGCTGTTGCCCCCGCCCCTGACCGAGAGCCTGACCTCGCCGACGCGGTCGCCGCGGGGCTCCAGGCGCTCGGGGAAGACCGACGACACCGGTCGGCCGACCATCCGGCGCACCAGCTCCGCGGGCCCGATCCCCTCCGCCGGGACCGTCTCCACCAGGTCGCCGTCCTTGAGGACGGTGATGGTGGCGGCCAGGTCGAAGATCTCCTTCATGCGGTGCGACACGTAGAGGACCGCCACGCCGCGCTCGCGCAGGCGGCCGATGATCCGGTACAGGACCTCCACCTCGTGGTCGGCCAGCGCCGCCGTCGGCTCGTCCATCGAGATGATGCGCGCGTCGTGCGACAGCGCCTTGACGATCTCCACGATCTGCTGCTCGGCCACCGACAGGGACCGGACCCTGGTCCAGGGGGCGATGCCCTCCAGGTCGAGGTCGGCGAGCAGCGCGGCGGTGGCCCGCTCCATGGCGCGGCCGTCCACGAGGCCCCTGCGGCGAGGCTCGCGGCCGAGGAACACGTTCTCGGCGACGGTGCGCTCGGGGAGGAGGTTGAACTCCTGGAAGACCGTGGCCACCCCGGCGCGCTGGGCCTGCACGGGGTGCTCGAAGGAGACGCGCGACCCGGCCAGCTCGACGGTGCCCGAGTCCGCCCGGTGCACCCCGGCCAGCACCTTCATCAGGGTGGACTTGCCGGCGCCGTTCTCCCCGACGAGGGCGTGCACCTCCCCCGGGTACAGGTCCAGGTCGATGCCGTGCAGCACGCGCACGCCGAGGAAGGACTTGGTGATCCCCCGCATCCGCAGGAGGGGTTCCGCGGGGGCCGGGGGAGGTGGAGCGGGGGACGCGGGGCCGGGCGGCGGGGAGGCGGTCATACCGCGTCCACCTCCGGGACGTCGACCCAGCGGCGCTCCCGCGCGGAGGCCATGACGGCCTCGGCGATGACGGCGGCGCGCAGGCCGTCGGCGAACACGGGAAGGCCCTCCGGGGCCTGCCCCGCGATGGCCGCGCCCGTGTCGCGGACGAGCGCGTTGAAGCAGTCCTGGTAGCCCTGGGGGTGGCCGACCGGGACGGTGACCAGGCGGGCGGCGTCGGCGCTCAGCGCCGGGTCGTCGCGGGTGATGGTCCCCGTGCGGCCGCGGCTGCCCGCCCAGAGGGTCTCCGGCCGCTCCTGGTCGAAGGCCAGGGAGCCCTCGGTGCCGGAGACCTCCAGGACCAGCTGGTTCTTGCGGCCGGGGGAGACCTGGCTGATCACCGCGCTGCCGATGGTGCCGCCGGCCGTGGAGAACTGGAAGGACACCAGGTCCTCGGTGGCGACGGGGCGGCCGTCCCGGGTGTCGTTGACGCGGGAGGTCTGGGCGCACACGGTCGCGATGCGGTCGCCGGTGACGAACTCCAGCATGTCGCACCAGTGCGAACCGATGTCGCCGAAGGCCCTGGTGGGCCCGCCGATCTCCGGGTCGACCCGCCAGTTGTCCTCCTCCGGGTAGAGGAGCCAGTCCTGGAGGTAGCCGCCGTGGGCGAGGCTGACGCGGCCGATCGACCCGGAGGCGACCAGGGCGCGGGCCTCGCGGGCCATGGGGTGGAAGCGGTAGGTGAAGGGCACCACGGCGACCCGGTCGGCCTCCCGCGCGGCGGCCACGAGGCTCTTCGCGGTGTCGGCGTCGGTGGCGAGGGGCTTCTCGCAGACGACGTGCTTCCCGGCGGCGAGGGCCGCCAGGCTCAGCGGGGCGTGGAGGTGGTTGGGGGTGCAGACGTGGACGACGTCCACGTCCTCGCGGTGGATGAGTTCGAGGGCGTCGGCGTGCGCGTGGGCGATGCCGTTGGCGAGCCGGAACCCCTCCGCCTTGGCCGGCGAGGAGCCCGCGACCCCGACGACCTCGCCGCCGGAGGCACGGACGGCGTGGGAGTGGACCCGTCCCATGAAGCCGGTGCCGATCACCGCGGCGCGGTAGGCGTTGGGCGTGGTCGTACCGGGTTCGACTGTCTCACCCAGGCTTGTGACCTTTCTCACTGACATGCGGCGAACAGTACGCCCGACTTATGTCGATCGTCAAGCAGAAGTTGACTGACGTGGGAACATTAGAGTCGGTCCGGGTGGCCCGGAGTCCTGTGCTTCACTGTTCGCATGACGGAAGACGCGCTCACTGACCCGGGGAGTCGAGGCGTGACGGACCTGCTCGCCGCTGCCGCCCCGACCGCCGCACCCGGTGCGGGAACCCTGCTCCGGCTCCTGCGGGACGGCCGGCCGCGCACCCGCTCGGAACTGGCCTCGGTGACCGGCCTGGCCCGCTCGACCGTCACCCAGCGCGTGGACGCCCTGCTCGCCAGCGGGCTCATCGGCCCCGCGGGCGAGGCCGTCTCGACCGGCGGCCGGCCCCCGACGACCTTCTCGTTCCGACCCGGGGCCCGCGTCGTCCTCGCCGCCGACCTCGGCGCCACCCACGCCCGCCTCGCGCTCACGGACATGTCGGGGACCGTGCTGGCCGAGGAGCGCGCCGACCTGGACATAGCGCTGGGGCCCGAGACCGTCCTGGACTGGGTCGTCGGCAACGGCAGGGACCTGCTCGAGGGGGCGGGCCGCGGGGTCGGCGAACTCCTCGGCCTGGGGATCGGCCTGCCCGGCCCCGTCCAGCACTCCACCGGGCGCGCCGTCAACCCGCCGATCATGCCGGGCTGGGACAACTTCGACGTGCCCGGCCACGTGCGCGGCCGGCTCGACGTGCCGGTCCTGGTGGACAACGACGTCAACATCATGGCGATCGGCGAGCACCACACCGCCTGGCCGGACGCCAGCCACCTCATGTTCGTCAAGGTCGCCACCGGCATCGGCTGCGGCATCGTCAGCGAGGGCAGCGTCTACCGGGGCGCACAGGGGGCCGCCGGGGACATGGGGCACATCCACGTGCCCAGCGGCGGCGACAAGCCCTGCCGCTGCGGCAACACCGGCTGCCTGGAGGCCGTCGCCAGCGGCGCGGCCCTGGCCGCCGCGCTCACCGGGGCGGGCGTCCCGGCGTCGGGGGCCCGCGACGTCGTGGAGCTCTCCCGCAACGGGTCGGTCCCCGCACTGCGCGCCCTGCGCCAGGCCGGGCGCGACATCGGAGAGGTCCTCGCCGCCTCCGTCAACATGTTCAACCCGTCGGTCATCGTGATCGGCGGCGCGCTCGCCCTCGCGGGCGACCACCTCCTCGCCGGGGTCCGCGAGATCATCTACCAGCGCTCACTGCCCCTGGCCACCGAGCACCTGAGCATCGTCTCCTCCCGGGCCGGGGAGGGCGCGGGCGTGGTCGGCGCGGCCGTCATGGTCATCGAGCACTGCCTGAGCCCCCGCCACGCCGACACCCTCGTCAACGGCTGACCGGAGGCCCGGCTCCGGGACGGGGATCGGTCCGGAGACGCCCGCAGCCGGTACGGGGGATCGTTCGGACGGTCGGGAGGAAATCTGTCCAGGTCCGGCCAAGAGCCTGGTCGGAGGTCAGCGCTGGGGCGGCTGTGCCGCGCGATCCGGCCAACCTTTTTCGTCTATCTCCTGGAGCGTTTTTTCGTCAAGGGAGGCCAGAGGTTTCCTCGTTGCGGCTTTTTCGACGCTCCCGAGGCGGAAGGAAAGGCCGTCGACCTCGATGAAGCCGGTCGAGTCCCGGTTGACCATCCCTCCCCTCGTGTACATGAGGAGGAGTGGAGTGAAGGGGTCGGGGATCTTGGTCGTGTCGAGCCCGTGGTCCTTCAGTGCGGAGAAGTGAAGCGACCACTTGACCGTGTGCAGCACAAAGTAGTTTCCTGCCCCTGACATGCTTTCGACGACTTCGTCAACAAGGGGCTCGGGGGCGCGAATGTCCGGATTGATGCGGTCTGCGATGTCGTAGAAGGGCCAGGGACCCGTCCGGAGCTCCAGGGTCCAGAGCGCTGATCGCCTAAGGTACTCCTGGACAAGACGGGCCTGTGATCTTCTTTCTGTACTCGAATTGCTCCATTGGATGAGCTTGATGGAATGTGATCGCTGTTCCAGGTTGCGCTTTTTCCTTGGCATCCGTCAGTGGGTGTCCGCTTTATCGGTTAATGATTGGTAACAGTTCGCGCCCGATGCGGGCGGGAATTGTCTGCGCAGGAGTGATGGCAGGGCTGTCCGAGCGGAGGCCATGTCCACGTGGTGTACAAGACTCTACGTGGGGAACTCGCCGTACCAGCTGCGCTGGACGAGGTGCTTGGGCAGGTACCCGGACTCGACCTCGAGCCGGAAGTCGGGGTCCTGTTCCGCGGTGTCGTAGGCCAGGCACGCCATGGCCAGGAGGCCGAGGGGGACCACGCCCTCGATGTCCTCGGCCCGTTCTGCGTCGGCCGTGTAGTAATCACCGTGCAGTGCCAGACCTTGGGCCAGGGCTTCGTTGAACTTGGCGCTGTCACGCTCCACCAGGCGGAGGAGGGCGTTCATGGGGGGGAAGACAAGTTTGTCGAGGCTCTCCGTGTCGCCGAAGTCGACCCGTTCGGGGGTGGACAGTTCCATGGCGGCCATGAGTTCTTCTCCCAGGCCAGGACGGTTAAGGACGAAATTCTGGAGAGCGGAGATCCAGTGGTAGGTGAAGGGGTTGTACCGGGTGCCCTTTCTCTCGCCTGCTTCACGAAGCAGGTCGACCGGTATCTCGCACAGTTCCCGGTAGCGCTTCTGGTCGCGGCACACCACGGCGAGGAAGAAGGCAGTCGTCCAATTGCTCGCATTTGTAGAGGTCTTGGGGCCGGTCGCCCTGGTCCGCCGAAGCCTATGGTTGACCATCAGCTCGAGTTCGGTGTCTCTAGGGTTGGTTTGCACTGCGAACAGGGCGTGGTGCATCTGCATGTCGGCGGTCCAGGTTTCCCAGGTCTCCAGGAGTGAGACCTCGGGGTCGACCGCGGTACTGAACATCACGTCGATGTGCAAGGTTCCCACCATGACGTCGACACCTGATGGTTTCGACTCGAGGAACAAAGAATACTTCTCACGTGTTGCTTTGCTTCTTTCCCGATGGCCTGGATCTGTTCGATGGGAGAGATCGTGGCTGGGGATGTGCACGGTCATTCTTCTTCCTCTCGGATGTCAAAGAATCTCATAGAATTCCCCCTGTATTTCCCGGATTTATCTGGATCGCCCTTCGCTTCTACATAGTGGAGTTTTTCCGGGCTCTCGATCATCATGTCCTGGATCTCCAGGGCGAGCTCTAGCTCCTCGCCTCCTCGTTTGATCATTCTCTTCAGGATATCGTTGAAGTACTCCCGCGTCCCCTGTTGGACCCGCTTGGGTCCGTCGGCAGTTTTGATGGTTCGTTCGTTGAGACCGGTGTCGAGGCTGCTCTTGGCCTCCACGATAACGAGCCCGCCGTCGGCGGTTCGCCAGATCTGGTCGAACTGGTGGTTGCCGTTCTTGGGGGCGTTATCGCTGACTGGAATGGGGTTCGGCCTTCCGGGCTTGCTTTCTGCCAGTTCCGGAAGAGTGCCCCGCCACGTGGTGGTGACCGCCTTGCCCTCGGAGTCCTTGACAGGTTTCCCGTCTGGATTCCTCAAGGGTTCTTCAAAAGTTACCTCGGATCCGTTGAAGGTGTCTCTCACCGCCTGTTCGGCGGACTTGTCGCCGAACCTCTCAGTGAGGCGGGTCCTCATCCTCCCCATGGGCTTCCGGATTTCACGAGCCCTTGCGAGTTCCTGGTTGACGGAACTTGAAGGGGTGTTCGCATACTTCGCCTTGAGTCCCTGGACGATCCTGTTCAGAGGGTTGTAAGCATCCAGGGAAATTTGACGGAGATTGGCAAACCTGTCCAGGTTCCGAAGGACTTGGATCGTTATGCCTGCTCGGGTGCCCTTAATCTCTCCAGGGAGATAGAAGGGAGGCTCGGGCGGAGGAAGGGCGTCCCTGGCGATCCATGGATCACCTGTGTCGGCCCTTGTGAGACTGGGGATCGGCTGCCCATTGATGCTGAGACCCTCCCTGTACCTGTGGCCGAGGGTGTTGTAGAAGGCCCTTTCCAGAAGCGCTCCGTACTTCTTGTCGTTGACGAGGTCGACGAAGTTGTCCCTGAAGTCGGTACCGGTGCCGAGGTCCATGGTGCCGAGGATCTCGCGGGCCCTCGCCTGTGCCTCCTCCCGTGTCTTGGGTACGGGAAGCGGCTCTTCCTGCCGACCATCCGGCCCATTATCAGCGGAGGACGAGCGTGAATCGGCATCGTTGCTGCCGTCGCTGCCGTCGCTGCCGTCGCGTTGGGGATCGGGAGAGTCGGGACCGGAGGCCGGGCGGGCGGACACACCGTCGTGCCCGTCGTTGTGCGTCCTGGAATCCGAGGACGACCCGTCCGTGTCGCTCCTGCCGCTCGGGTCCAGGGGGGACGTCCGGGCATCGATACGGGCGTCGACACGGTCCCCGCCGGAGGGGGTGCGCCTGGGCGGGTCGCCGCCGTCGGCGCTGTTGCGGACGTCCGGGGTCCGGTCCCGCATGTCGGCCCCGTGCCGGTCGTTCGGCGCGTCGCGCCGGTCCTCGGGGCCGTCCCCGTGCAGGTTCCGCGCATCCTGGTCGGTACGCGGGTCCCGTTCCCCCACCCGGTCGCCGTCGGATCCGCGGCCGGTGCTGTCGGCCAGGTTCACCGTCCGGTCGGGGGGCGACACGGGGACGTCGCGCCCGGCGGTCAGGGTGTCGTCGCCCCGCCCTCCCACACCGGCGGGGACCCGGTCGCCGGCGCCCTCGGGGCCGTCGAAGAGCTCGGCCGCGGTCCAGTGACCCTCCTCGGAGCCCCTGGGGCCGTTCGGGTCGGTCTGGGAATCCCGCGCGACCTCCACGATCCGCTGCCGGTTGTCCCGATCGGCCGCGCGGTCGACCTCGGCCAGCTCCGGCTGCTCCACGATGTCGAAGAACGCCTCGCTGTCGGCCAGCTGCTGGGCGGTGGGATCGACCGGCGGGGCCGGGTCCTGCCCGTCGCGGTCGTTCCTCGGCTGCGCGGGACGGCCCGGCGCACCGGGACGGCCGCCGGTCTCCGAGGACTCCCCGCCGCTGTCGGAGGCGGACGCCCACCGGTCCAGGTGGGTCTGGAGCTCCGTCCACTGCGCCGGGCTGTAGTCGCCCCGGTCGAAGGAGCTCGCGTCCAGGCTCGCGATCGGGGAGTGCGCGCCCCCGTAGTTGGGGATCCCTGGGGGCAGGTCCACGTCCACGTCCGTGCCCGAACCGGAGTCCGCGCCGCCGCCGCGTCCACCCATCCCGTCGACGATGGCCATACCGCGCCAGGCCATCAGCGGCACGCCCACGACCGAGCCCACGCCCGTCGCGGTCAGGGCGGCGCCGCCGACCATCGCGACGATGTTGAGCGCGGCGGTGCCGATGACGTACCCGGGGCGCTCACCCCACTCCTCCCAGGGCACCACCGAGTGGGCCAGGTCCTTCCACGCCGAGCCGAGCGCGTCCCCGCCGGCCCAGCCCCAGCTGTCGGACTCGCCGTCGTACATGCCCACCAGGGAGGCCACGGACTGGACGTTGCCCTCGTGGTACTCCCACAGGGCGTCGCCCCAGGACGCCTGGAACCACCCCTCGGAGCTGTGCATGCCCAGCATCGCCCCGGTGCCCTCGACCGCTCCGACCCCGAAGTCCCACACCGCTGCCCCGGCGTCGACCCACCAGTGCTCGTCGGTGGTGGCCCCGCCCATGTCCCACTCGGTGGCCAGGTCCGACAGGCTGTCCTCGTACCCGTGGTAGAACACGTCGGGGTCCAGCTCGCCGCCGCCGGAGGGCATCGCCTCGAACCCGGTGCGGTCGGGGACGTAGTGGTTGATCTGGTTGGCGCAGTCGCGCTCGGCCGCCTCGTAGTCCTCGATGATGCCGGTGCCCTCGCTGATGAGGCGGCTGTTCTCCTCCACGTCGGGGCTCTCGCCGATGCCGAAGAAACCGGCCACGCCTTCGGCGTCGCGCCAGTCGTCGCCCTTGGCGTCGATGCGGGCCCGGAACGCGTAGGCCTCGGTGCGCAGGGAGTTCCAGCGCCTCTTGATGCCGCGCAGGTCCTCGGCGAAGTTCTCCAGCGCGTTCGCGGCGTTGTTCAGACCGGTCAGGACATCGTCGCCGTCACGGGCCACGGGGCCCAGGACCGTGTAGAGCTCGTCCGCCTCGGGGGCCTTGTAGCTGGACGTGAGCGCGCCCCAGGACGAGTCGATGTCGTTCCCGGTGTCGGCCACCGACTGGCCGGCGGTGCGGAGGGCGGCGGCGAGGGTCTCGATGTAGCCGGGGGAGGCGGTGGGGACGGGGAAGGTCGCGGGGCTGATCTTGTCGTCCCCGTCCGTGAGCATGCTGACCTGCTCATCGGTGGTCAGGGGCGTGGTCGAGGTCGGCACGTCTGGTGCTGGGGGCACAGGTGTACTCCGGGGGAGGGGGTTCCGGGGAGGGGGAGGGCGGGACGGGTCGGGGTCAGACGAGCTGGGCGTTCCCCGGACCGGGCGGGGGCGGCGGCGGGTCGGGCACGACGCCCGCGTTCTGCTGGGCCTCCAGCGCCATCGTCCGGTTCCCCTCGACGTAGGCGGTGGTGGCCTCGCTGGTCTGCCGGACGGCGTTGGAGGTCAGGGCGAGCATGTCGCCCATGAGGCCGAAGTAGTGTCCGGCGAACTCGCCCAGGGCGATCCCGATGGGGGCGCTGTTGATGTGTGTGCTGAGGGAGGTGACACGCTGCTCGATCGTCTCCATGTCACCGAACAGGCCCTCGCCCCCTCCCTCCTCGCCGAGGTAGGACATGGTGGTGGTGAGCACGGCGCCGACCTCTGCCGGCTGAATGTTCCAAGCGGTCACGGTGTCCTCCGGTCACTGGTCACGGGGGCGGGGTCTGCGGGCGGGGACGGAAGCTCTCGGGACGGAACACCTCCGCGTCGGCGGCGTCGCCGGGGCCGGGCGGAGGGGCGGCCTGGGCCTGGGCGGCCTCGACGGCGTGGAGCAGCCGGTTCAGCGCCGGGCGGGTCCGCGCGAGGTCGGTGCGGGCGCGCAGGCGCATGTACTCGGAGGTCCGTTGGAGCCCGAGGACGTGGAGCGGTGCGGAGGGTTCCGCGGCCGGATCCTCGTCCCCTTCCCGTTCCCGTGCGCCCGGGGACGGCGTCCCGCCGTCGTGGTCGGGGGACACATGGGCGAACTTCACCGGGGTCCCCCTCCCGGAGGCGCCGCGACGACGGACACGGGCGGGTTGCGCGGGCTCCGGGGCGTCGGGAACGTCGTGCGTCTCACGGGGCGGTCGCCTCTCTCCAGGTGTGGGACAGCCTTCTCGCGGACCGGTCCGGCCACTGCGGTGAGCCTTCACCGTTCGACAGATGCGACGTACGGAATGTAGGCATAGTTCCTTTTTAGCGTGCTCCACCGACACCCGGGGGAGCGGGCGGGAGGGGACGATTCGCCCACGGATACGGGGTTGAGGGAACCCGGCCGGCATCGGCTCTGGTCAGGCGGGGGCCGACCGGCGGAAACCGGCCCGGGGACCCTCCTGGGACTGTGTCCCGGGCCACGCCGGTGTGGCCGGGAGCGGCCACGCGGAAGGGGCGGAGCCGGTCGGCTCCGCCCCTCGCGCACTGCTCGTCACCTGCGTGCCACACGTCCCTCTCGGGAGGAGGCGCCTACAGGGTCCTCGGGTCCTGGCGGGCCCGTTCCTCCCTGATCTGCTCCACCCTGGCCTGCTCCTCCTCCGCGTCCTGGTCCTGAGCACGCACCTGGGTGCGGTGGTACTCCTCCTGGCTCACGGAGGGCAGGATGCCCTCGTGCTTCAGGGCAGGCTCCTCGGGGTGGGCGGGAACCACGTGTTCCTGGTCCTCGCGGGGTCGCGGCGGGGTCTCCCCGATGGGGCTGACGGTCGCCCCGGGCGTCTGCGCGGCCTGCATGCTCTGGGCCGTCGTGGGCGCGCCGGGCCGTCGCCTGTTGAGCGTGGAGGTGCGCCCCACGCTCCGCAGCAGGGTGATGATCACGACGCCGGTGACCAGGTTGATCACCGCCGTCCCGCCCTGGCTGGCGGTCTCGTCGCCCTGGCTGAACGGGGCCACGGCCGCGATCGCGGTCGCCAGACCGACGATCCAGGCGAAGAAGGTCCCCGCCTTCGGGGCCGAGAGCAGCAGCAGGTGCATCAGAGCGGTGGCGAGCAGGGCCGCGACAGCGGCCATGAGCGCGTATGCGACGGTGCTCGCGTCGCCCAGGTTCCCCGCCTCCTCCGGTGCGAGCACCGGTACGTCGAACACCCCGCGGAAAACCAGGGCGCCCGCGAAGATCACCAGAGCCGCGACGACCGCGGTGGCGAGGCCACCCGACCAGAGACGCGTGGTGTTGACGGGTCGTTCTCTTCCGAACTCGGTCATGCCGGTACCCCCTGATACGGCTTCGAGGCCGGTCATACCCCGCATTCCCCCGTTTACTACGAGTGACCATGAAAAACGGCAAGTTACCTGGTCAACCGGCATGAATCAGCCTGCGGCCGAGGCGCCCGGCCCCGGGCGCGGACCACATACCCGCAGCTCCACACGGGTCTCCCACACGTGGAACACTGGGGACATGGCTCACTTCGCGCACGCCCGCGTCGACCTGGACGCGCTCACCTCCAACGCCCGCCTGCTCCGCGAGCACGCGGGCGGCACCCCGTTGATGGGTGTGGTCAAGGCCGACGGCTACGGGCACGGGATGCTCCCCGCCGCGCGGGCCCTGATCGCGGGCGGCGCGTCCTGGCTGGGCACGGCCCTCATCGGCGAGGCCCTCCAGCTCCGCCGGGCCGGGATCACCGTCCCGGTCCTGGCCTGGATCATCCCCCCGGGCGAACCCGTCGGAGAGGCCGTCGGTGCCGACATCGACCTCGGGGTGAGCGACCGCGCGGTCCTGGACGAGGTCGTCTCCGAGGCCCGCCGCCTCGGCCGCACCGCCCGCGTCCAGCTCAAGATCGACACCGGCCTCAACCGGGGCGGCGTGAGCGCGGCGGACTGGGCGGAGCTGACCGAGGCCGCGGCCCGCGCCGAGGACGACGGACACCTGCGCGTCTCCGGGATCTGGTCGCACTTCGCCTGCGCGGACGAGCCCGGCCACCCGTCGATCGGCCTCCAGCTCTCCAACTTCCACGAGGCGCTGGAGATCGCCGACAAGGTCGGCCTGGCCCCCGAGGTCCGGCACATCGCGAACTCGGCCGCGCTGCTCACCCTGCCCGAGACGCGCTTCGATCTCGTGCGCGGCGGGATCGCGAGTTACGGCCTGTCCCCAATCCCCGATTTCTCCTTGCCCGGATTGCGGCCCGCCATGACCCTGCGCTCCCGCGTCGCCCTCACCAAGCGCGTGGGGGCGGGGAGCGGGGTCTCCTACGGCCACCGCTACGTCACCGACCGCGAGACCACCCTGGCCCTGGTGCCGCTCGGCTACGCCGACGGGGTCCCCCGGGCCGCCACCAACAAGGGCCCCGTGCTCCTCGGGGACCGCGTCCGCACCATCGCGGGAACAGTCTGCATGGACCAGTTCGTTCTCGATGTGGGGGACGACAGGGTGGAGGCCGGCGAGTACGCGGTACTGTTCGGCGACCCGGGGGAGACCCCGGGGGTCCCGACGGCCCAGGACTGGGCCGCGGTCCTGGACACGATCCCGTACGAGATCGTCACCAGGGTGGGCGCCCGGGTTCCGCGCGAGTACGTCGGCGCGGGATCCTGACCGGTCGCCGAGAACCGGTCACAGACGCCCCCCACCCCGCCTAACCTGGGTGAAGAGGTCACTTCCGGCACGCCCCGACGCAGGGGCGCCCCGGCGGTCCCGAACCCGTGCGGGCGGCGCCCGCGGGCCGACACGTCCCCGGCGTGACGCCCCGGCCCGGCGCGCCCGGCCACCGACCGACCACATCCCACGACGAGCAGCGAGCCCGATGACAGACGTGACAGCAACCACCGTGTCCACCGTCCGCGAGGTCACCGCCGCCACGGACGACGCCATGCGCGCCCTGGGCCGCGACCTCGCGGCCCTCACACGCCCCGGCGACCTGCTGATCCTGTCCGGGCCGCTCGGAGCGGGGAAGACCACCCTCACCCAGGGCCTCGGCGCGGGCCTCGGCGTGCGCGGGTCGGTCACCTCCCCGACCTTCGTCATCTCCCGCGTCCACCCGTCCCTGGTGGGCGGCCCCGCCCTCGTGCACGTGGACGCCTACCGGCTCGGCGGGCCGGACGAGATCGACGACATCGACCTCGACATGACCCTGCCCGACTCCGTCACCGTGATCGAGTGGGGCGAGGGCGTCGCCGAGGAGCTGTCCGAGGACCGGCTGGAGATCCGGATCGAGCGGCACCGCGACGACTCCCGCACCGTGCACCTGCGCGCCGTCGGCCACCGGTGGGCCGGGGTCGAACTGCCCCGCGGGGAGGGCTCCGGTCCGACCCCCGCCCACGACGGGTCCCCCGGAGCCGCGGCTGCCGACGGCGCCGGCTCCGAGGAGGACACCCCGGCCGACGCTCCCATCGACCTGCCCGGCTCCGACGCCGGGCTCGGATAGGCGGAAAAACCCGTGCTGCTCCTGGCCTTCGACA
Source organism: Nocardiopsis tropica (assembly GCF_042660575.1). Taxonomy (NCBI): domain Bacteria; kingdom Bacillati; phylum Actinomycetota; class Actinomycetes; order Streptosporangiales; family Nocardiopsidaceae; genus Nocardiopsis; species Nocardiopsis tropica. The sequence continues at coordinate 214,267 of NZ_JBHSUF010000011.1, read as the reverse complement.
CCGCCACCCCGGCGGTCACCGCCGCGATCGGGGAGAGCGCCCCCGACGGGGCGTTCACCCTGCGTGCCGGCGCCTCCTCCGTGGACGCCCGCCGCCACGGTGAACTCCTCAGCCCCACCGTCCAGCGGCTGACCGAGGAGGCCGGGGTCACCCTGGCCGACCTCGACGCCATCGCGGTCGGCATCGGCCCCGGCCCCTACACGGGGCTGCGGGTCGGGCTGGCCACCGCGCACGCCCTGGCCGACGCCCTCGGCGTCCCCTGCCACGGCGTCACCACGCTGGACGCGCTCGCGTTCGCGACCGGGCGCACCGAGCCGTTCCTCGCGATGACCGACGCCCGCCGCAAGGAGGTGTTCTGGGCGCGCTACGACGACCGCCTCACCCGCGTGGGAGAGGTCGGGGTCGCCAGGCCCGCCGAACTGGACACCGGCGGCCTCCCTCTGGTCGGCGACGGGGCCCGGATGTACGCGGAGGTCCTCGGCGCGGGCACGGCCGACCCCGCGCCGCTCCACCCGGACGCCGCCGCCATGGCCGAACTGGCCCTGCTGCGCCTGTCCCGGGGCGTCGAGCTCCCCGCGCCCAACCCCCTCTACCTGCGCCGTCCGGACGCGGTCGTGCCCGGAGCCCCGAAGAAGGTGCGCCAGTGGGTGAAGTGAACGACGGCGCCGGCCGGGCCCCGAAAGCCGCGGGCCCGTCCGCCGTGCGCCTGCGCGCCATGACCGCCGACGACGTCCCGGCGGTCATCACGCTGGAGCGCGCCCTGTTCCCGCTCGACGCCTGGAGCGAGGACATGCTCCGCGACGAGCTGGCCGAGCCCACCCGCCACTACGTGGTCGCCGAGAGCGGCGACACCGTGGTGGGCTACGCGGGGCTGAGGTCCGTCCCGCCCGAGGGCGACGTGCAGACCATGGCCGTGTCCGAGCAGGTCTGGGGCCGGGGGATCGGGAGCGCGCTGCTCACCGAACTCCTCGACCGGGCCGCCGCCCGCGGCGTCACCCACATGTTCCTGGAGGTCCGCTCGGACAACCCGCGCGCCCAGGACCTGTACAAGAGGTTCGGCTTCGTGCAGATCGGTGTCCGCCGGGGCTATTACAACGGGGCCGACGCGTTCGTCATGCGACGCGTCGCGGAGAAGGGGACCCATGAGTGACCTGCCGCTGATCCTGGGGATCGAGTCGTCCTGCGACGAGACGGGCGTGGCCCTCGTCCGCGGCTGCGAACTGCTCGGCGACTCGGTCGCCTCCAGCGTGGACCAGCACGTCCGCTTCGGCGGGGTCGTGCCCGAGGTGGCCAGCCGCGCGCACCTGGAGGCGATGACCCCGACCGTCCGCCGGGCGCTGGACAGCGCCGGGGCCAAGCTGTCCGACGTGGACGCGATCGCGGTCACCGCGGGCCCCGGCCTGGCCGGAGCCCTGCTCGTGGGCGTGTCCGCCGCCAAGGCCTACTCGATGGCGCTCGGCAAGCCGCTCTACGGCGTCAACCACCTGGTGGGCCACGTGGCCGTGGACCAGCTGGAGCACGGGCCGCTGCCCAAGCCCGCCATCGCCCTGCTCGTCTCCGGCGGCCACACCTCGCTGCTGCTGGTCAACGACCTGGCCACCGACGTGGTGTCCCTCGGGGACACCGTGGACGACGCCGCGGGCGAGGCCTACGACAAGGTCGCGCGGCTCCTCGAACTGCCCTACCCCGGCGGCCCGCCCATCGACAAGGCCGCCCAGAGGGGCAACGCCAAGGCCATGCGGTTCCCGCGCGGCAAGTGGGGCGACGGCACCTACGACTTCTCGTTCTCCGGCCTCAAGACCGCCGTGGCCCGCCACGTCGAGGACGCCGACCGCCAGGGCCTGCCCCTGGTGGTCGCGGACATCGCCGCGGCCTTCCAGGAGTCGGTGGTGGACGTGCTGACCCGCAAGGCCGTGGACGCCTGCGTCGAGCACGGGGTGAGCACCCTGGTCATCAGCGGCGGCGTGGCGGCCAACTCCGCCCTGCGCGCGCTCGCGGAGCAGCGCTGCCGGGACGCCGGGATCGAGCTGCGCGTCCCGCGCCCCCGCCTGTGCACGGACAACGGCGCGATGATCGCCGCCCTGGGCGCGGAGGTGGTGGCCGCCGGGCTGCCGCCGTCGGCGCTCGACCTGGCCACGGACACGTCCCTGCCGGTGGAGTCCCCGCTGGCGACGTAGGCGGCCGGACGCATATCCGATCGCACATGGGGGGCGGGACGCACACGCGTCCCGTCCCCACGCATGTGCCGAGCTCCGGGAGAGGTTCTCCGTCCCTCGCCATTGCGTACGTGATTCTGTACAATGAGCTTTCGAGTACGTTGCACCGCCGGGAGGTTCGAACGATGAGAACGATGAGCTATTCGGAGTCCCGTGCCAACTACGCGGCAACGCTCGACTCCGTCGTGGACGACCGTGAAGAGGTGGTCATCACCCGAGCGGGGCACGAGCCCGTGGTGATGATGGCGCTGTCGGAGTACGAAACCCTCAGGGAGACCGCTTACCTGCTTCGCAGCCCGGAGAACGCGCGGCGCCTGGTCGATGCGATCGAGGAGTTGGAGTCCGACAGGGGTATCGAGAGGGAGCTGGCCGAGTGAGGCTGGTCTGGGCGCAGAGTGCGTGGGAGGACTACGTCTGGTGGCAGGGACAGGACCGCAAGATCCTGAAACGCATCAATGTCCTGCTCAAGGACGTCGAACGCAACGGGAACGACGGTATGGGCAAGCCGGAGCCCCTGAGGCACGGCTTCCAGGGCTACTGGTCGCGCCGCATCACCGACGAGCACCGTCTTGTGTACAAGATCAGCGGTGACGAGATTCGAATCGCCGCCTGTCGGTACCATTACGGGAAGTGATCACGGTCCCTGTGCCACCTCGGTGGAACAGGGACTTTCTGTTTCGGGAAGGGCCTCCTCCCTTGCGGTTGAAGGTACAGGGAGGCACGGACCGGGCGGAGAGGTGCGGACTCCCAGCGCGGGGGCGACAGCTCTCGATATTGGGTTCGATGCCTTATGGTGTCGCCTTGTGGGCACACGGCGGTCCGGGAGACGGCCCCGCCGACGAACGCACCGCCGTCCCCGCGCAGACGCCCCGCCCCCGCCGGTACCGCCAGCGAATCAGGAGATCCGCAGTGACCCGTTCCAGCACCGTCCTCATCACCGGCGCCACCGACGGCCTCGGCCTCGGCCTGGCCGAAGACCTGGCGGCCGACGGCGTCGACCTCGTCCTCCACGGGCGCAGCCGGGAGAGACTCGACCGGATCGCGGACCGGATCGGGTCGGGCGGCGCGGCCAGGCCGCGCACGGTGGTCGCGGACATGGCCGACCTCGGCCAGGTCCGCCGCATGGCCGCCGAGATCCGCGCGACGGAGAGCCGCCTCGACGTCCTGGTGAGCAACGCCGGTATCGGGTCCGGGGAGCCGGACGGGCGCGACCGCCGCACCAGCTCCGACGGACACGAGCTGCGCTTCGCCGTCAACTACCTCTCCGGTTTCCTGCTCACGCTCGAACTCCTGCCGCTGCTGCGCGCCTCCGCCCCGGCCCGTGTCGTCAACGTCGCCTCCCTCGGCCAGACCCCGCTCGACTTCGACGACCTGATGCTGGAGCGCGACTACACCGGGACCCGGGCGTACCGCCAGAGCAAGCTCGCCCAGATCATGTCCGGCTTCGCGCTGGCCGCGCGGCTGCCCGCCGACGAGGTCACGGTCAACAGCCTGCACCCCGCGACCTTCATGCCGACCAAGATCGTCCGGGACATGACCGACCACAGCGTCGACACCCTGGAGCAGGGGGTGGCCGCCACCCGCCGGCTCGTCACCGACCCGGAGCTGTCCGGGACCACGGGACTCTTCTTCAACGGCACCGAGGAGATGCGCGCCAACGGCCAGGCGTACGACGAGCAGGCCGTCCAGGACCTGTGGAAGGCGAGCCTGGAGCTGACCGGGGCCGAGAGCCCCTTCTGAGGGGCTGACCGGAACCGTTGCGTGTGGGGAGCGTGAGCCCCTTGCCCCCGATGATCTTGTACTTATAGCCGATCTCGACGCCGAACCTCGCTATAGGTACAAGATCACGGCGGAGGGGGCGGGGAGGAGGGACGGGGGCTGCGCACCCTTTCGGTCGGGCGGTCGCGGGGCCACTGCCCGCGACCGGGCCGGGCGGGGGCGCGCTCCCGCCCGGCCCGGAGCACGTCAGTCGCGGGTGAAGACGTAGGGGCGCAGGCCGGACGGGACGGCGTCCGGGTCCGCGTCGAACTCGGCCCACACACCGGTGCCCAGGTCGCCCCACGGCCCGAGCGGGTGGTGTCCCCACCTCCGCGACAGGTTCTCCACGAGCAGCAGGCCCCGCTGCCCCTCGGCCAGGCCCCACTCGTCGTCGCTGCGCCCGACCGGGATGCGCGGGACGCCGCCACCGCCGCCGGAGTCGCTGACGGAGAGGCGCAGCGTGGCGCGGTCGGGCATGGACAGGGCGCGCAGGACCTCCCCGTGCACGGTGCCGGAGTCGGTGTACTTGAGGGTGTTCGCGAACAGCTCCGACAGGCACAGCTGGAGGGTCCCGACCAGGTCCGGGTCGAACCCGGCGAGGTCGTGGGCGAGGTGCGCCCGGACCAGGGGGAGTTCGCGGAAGTCGCCGGAGTACATGCGGTGCTCCCAGTGGACGAGGGGCCTCATGCCGCCACGTCCTTGCGGGCCTGCTGGTCGAGCCAGACGCGGGTCAGGCGGGCGAAGGCGCGCCAGTCGTCGGGGTCCTCGCAGGCGGCCAGGGGCGCGCGCGGCGCGGGGACCGCGACCGGGGCCGGGACCGGGGCGAAGGGGGCCGTGGCGAGCAGGTCCCCGGGCGGAGGAGCGGCCCTGGCGGTCCAGCGGCGCAGGCGCGCGGCGGCCTCCTCCCGGACACGGTCGAGTGCGCGCTCGTGGGCATCGAAGTAGGGCCGGACGGGGGCGAGCTCGTCGGCGGGGAGCCGCTCGGGCGGAGGCGTCAGGCGGGGCGCGGGGAGGAGCGGATCCGAGGACCCGGCGACCGGGACGGCCTGCGGAGGCGAGACGGCCCCGACCGTCGCGGGGGCGGGAGCGGGGACGGGCGCGTAGCGGCGGACGCGGGTGGAGCGGCGGCGACGGCGCGCGGCGGCAGCGGAGTGGCGTCCGCGCGGGGGTGTGAGGAGGGCCGTGAGCGGGCCGAGGGCACGGCTCAGAAGGGCAGCGCTAAACTGGCGCATGCTGGCAATCCTTGTCTGTAAAAGTGTTGAAGTTGCTGGCCACGGCCCCGGGCGGTTCTATCCGTCGCGGGGCCATTTGTGGGTTGAGTTGTGTGTTCGAGGTCAGATTAGAGGGGGGTGGGGTGGGGGTGGGGGCTTTTCAGGGAAGAAAGGCGGGGGAAGTTGGCGGGGGGAATGTTATCCCAGGTGGGGGCGGGCGACAGAGCATTTCTCGCGAAAGTGGCGAATGGGTCTCTTGGGGTGTTGAACGCACAACGGCCCCCGTTCCCCGGAGGGAGCGGAGGCCGTCGTCGTGCGGGGTCGGCTAGCGGTCGCCCTTGACGGTCGCGAGGAACCCGGACCAGACGGGGCTGCCGAAGCTGAGGTGCCCGAGGTCGCGGTTCTGGGTGTCGCGGACCAGGGTGGCGGCCGGGCCCTCGGCGACCTCCACGCAGTTCTGGTGCGAGCCTCCGCTGTAGCTGCTCTTGTGCCACTGGACGTCACTCATGGCGGGAATCCCTCAATCGTCTCTTCGACCAGCCGCAGCGACCGCGTCGGGGACAACGCCGCTGCCTGCAGGCGGTGGAACCTCAGTTTGAACTCTCCCACGGCGTCGGCGTCGTGCACGAACTGGCCCTTGTGGGCCGACTCCGCGTACACGATCTCCCGGTCGGGGGAGGGGTCGAGCACGGTGAACGGGCCGACCAGCCCGGGATGCAGGGGTTCGTCCGTGATCTGCAAGGTTATCCGCTCGCTTCCGGCGAGAGCGTGGATGTGCTGGAGCTGCTCGCGCATGATCGGCCCGGCATCGACGGGCTCCATCAGAACCGCCCGGCCGATCACCACCATCATCACGGGGGTCTCCGCACTCTGGAAGCGCTCGCCCCGGGCGATGCGGTCACGCACGCTCGCCTCGGTCCTGGCCGGCGGCTCCCACGGCGTGACGGCGCGCATGACCGCCGTCGCGTAGCGCGTCGTCTGGAGCAGCGAGGGCACCAGGAACGGGTGGAACTCCAGGATGGAGGCGGCCTTCTTCTCCAGGTCCTCCATCTGGCCCAGCCACGGGATCTTGCCCGCCCTGGACAGGTCGTCCCACAGCCTCGCCAGCTCGTCACCCGTGCCCAGGGCCTCGTCCAGCGTCGCGAGGACGTCCTCGGTCGGGGAGGTCCGGCCGCACTCCAGGTTGGACACCGCCGAACCCTTCACGCCCAGGGCCCGGCCCAGCGTCTCCTGGGTCAGTCTGGCGGCGTCGCGACGCTCCTTGAGGATCGCGCCCCACCGCTCGCGGACATCCGTGATCGCCTTCGTCATGCCTGATATTTGCACACAAGAAAGGGACAAAACGGTACTACCGTGATTTCCGTTCACCCGATGGAGTTTCGCAAGAACTCCATCCGCGCGAATGGACTTTCGCGGAAACGCCACGGGAGGAGGCGGAGGACACGGCCCCTCGCCAAGCTGACCAAGGACGGCGAAGCCCAGGTCAAAAGGAGTGACGGCGATGAACAGCGGGCACGGGCGCGGCGGGGACCGGTGGCGGGCGGAACTCCCCCGGAGGATCGCGCCCCGCGTTCCGGGCGTCCGCACGGTCAGCTGGGGGCCGCTGCCGGAACAGGTGGCCTCCGCGCGCGCCTGGTGCCGGAACGGGACCAGGCTCAGCCACGACCGCGCCTACCCGCTGATGGCCGTCCTCTCCGAACTCCACACGAACGCCCTGCGACACAGCGCCTCGGGGCGGCCGTGCGGGCGGGTGCGCATGGAGATGTCGGAGAGCCGGGGCGTGTTCCGAGTCGCCGTGACCGACGACGGCGCCCCCGCGGGCGCGCCGCACAGCGTCCCCGAGGTGGGCGGCGGCTTCGGCCTGCGCCTGGTGGAACGGCTGGCCGCCGACTGGGGGTGGACCGGCGAACCCGGACACCCGCTCACCGTGTGGGCGCTCGTCGACCCGCGGGTTCCCCTTCCGGTGGACGAGGTGGAGGGGGCGGGGCCGCAGGGCACTCCGGGGGTAGGCGGACGCGCCGCCGGGGTTTCGGCCCGGCGCGGAGTCGGCTGACCACGGCCCGAGGACACCTGTGGGAGGGGAAGAGGAGACGGAGGGGAGGGCCGTGAGGGCGGCCCTCCCCTTCCGTGCTTGCACGCGACACGGGCCCCCACCATCCCCGTGGCCACTTCCGGCCACACCGTCAACCACGCCTCCGAACAGGGGACCGACCGCCCGAACCGCCTTCGGGGCTGGATATCTTGGGTTCCGATTATCGGCTGAATACGGCTGATACCTCCGGTTGTGCCGGAGCTTCTTCGCAAGTCAGAACAGGGAAGTGGGTGAGCCTGTGTCCGGTGGCACTGGTGTGAACGCGGACGACGCCTATGCGGGCGGCTCTGCCTCGGCGGACGCGGCGGCCCGGCTCAGGGATCTGCCGACCGACTTCGACGAGGCGGTCCAGGCGGCCAAGAGCGCGGTGAGCCCCGCGCCGGGGATCACGGGGTGGGGCTCCTTCGGGGAGGAGCACGCGCAGCACATGGTCGACGTCAAGGAGCACGCGAGGACCCTCGCCGAGAACATCCAGGACGGCGCCTACGAAGCCGCCGTGACGGACCTCGAAGCGGCCGAGGAGTACCACATCCCGATCAACGGAGCCCAGTTCTACTAGAAGCTCCGCGCCCCCGACCTCCGCTCCCCCTGTCCCCGGGGTTCCTCGGCCCCCCGTACCCCACATCCCTCCCGTACCCCCATCTCTTGGAGTCCCCCTTGTCCGCGCTCAGCTACACCGAATGCGAGATCGACCGAGGCGTCGTCGCGTCGGCCAGAAGCACCTTCGAGGAGTTGCACGCCACGATCAGCGGCCGATCCGGCGAGTACAACACCATCACCCAGCCGGTGAAGGGCGAGTTCTCCGACCAGATCGGCCAAGGCCTGAGCGATGCCGCCGAGGCGAACCATTCCGCCTGGAGCAGCTCCATGATGGCGTGCATCCACGCCTACGGCGTGCTCGACAAGATCAGCACGGACGTCCAGTGGTACGAGGACAGGATCGAGGAGATCAAGGGAAACCTCTCGACCGCGCTGGGCAACAACGCTGAGCCGGACAACCTGAACATCGTTCAGCAGATCGTCGACTCCCACAACCTGGAGGCCGAGCGCGCGTGGCGGGACCTGGAGACCCGCTGCGACGAGACCGAGGAAAGGCTGCGCGGCGGCCCGACCCCCGAGAACATCCGTGCCCTGGCCGAGGGCGGGCACCTCGGGGAAGACGGGCTCGTCGGCTTCTACACCACCAACGACCTGAACTACTTCTACGTCGACGAGGACAATGCCGAGGAGATCGCGAGCCACATCCGGGACGCGGTCCTGAGCGGTGACCGCGCAAGCATCGAGAAGCTGGAGGAGAATCCCGAGTTCCTCGCCCTCATCGGGAACGTGGTCGCGCGGGGGCAGACCGCCCAGCAGAACGGCGACCAGCTCATGGACGGCGAGATCGAGTTCCTGGAGACGCTTTTCGGGGACCTCAGCGCCGTCGACAGCGACGACCCCGGTTTCCTCGCCTTCATGGACCAGGTGAACTCCAGCGAGCACATCAGCGACTCGTTGCGCGGCGACATCAGCCGCAACCTGGCGAACTCCATGCTCGTGCTCTCCGACGAGAACATCGGCGGCGGCATGGACCGGCTTCCCCAGGACGTCGTCGACGTCCTGGACGTGCCGGACTTCCCCGATGTGAACACCCTCCACCACGACTCGGAACTCCCCGGCTTCATGGACGCCTACAGCGACTGGGGGAAGCCCTTCACGACGCTGAGCAACTTCCTCGACAGCGCCGGACCCGGGATGCAGGGCGGAACGGAGTTCTCCACCACGCTGATGGGGACCGTGGCCGCCACGCTCGACGTCCCCTACTTCGCCGCCGGCGAGCCCGGGGACGAGCACTTCCAGAACGTCATCGAGGTCGCCTCCCGCAACGACGAGGCGAACTACATCGTCCTGACGGGCGAGGACTTCGAGGGCAACGAGTTCCAGCACCACGAGAGCCACGGGGACCTCACCCCGGAGAAGATCCTGGAGACCTTCTACACCCACAACTGGCCGGACGACGGCGCCGCGGTGAGCGGCATCACCGACTGGATCGGCCAGAGCAGGGGCGTGGACGTCGGCGGGGTCACAGACGAGATCCGGGGGACCGCCCTCGCGAGCCTGATGGCGACGATGGAGGACCCCGCATTCCAGGAAGCCATCTTCGCGACCGGACATAACCTCGAAGAAATCGTCGGCGAGGGGGACTCCGAGGAGGAAGTTCTCTGGATGGACGTATCAGCTGGTTACCTGAACGGAGAACTAGCTGACGGGTTCGGGGATATCTTTATTTCCTATATGGATGAATTCTCGGATTCGGATGGGCTTCCGGGAAATAAGGATGTCTCTCATGGTTGGAATGACGAGCTTGATCGCGTTGAACTCTCGGCGGAGAGTCGATTGGCGTTCACTCAGTTCATCATGGGCGATCCGGATGCGGCTGCGCGGGTGTACGGAGAGGTTTCCATGCACACGGCGGAGCGGATGGAAGACTATGCCAACAGTAGTGGTGAGAGGGATCATACGCCCACGGTGCTCGCCGGGAGCCTGCAGGGGCTCGTCGATAATGCGCTCATGAACGAAAGCGCAATTCGTTCGGACGTCCACAATGATGCTGCTGCTTACCATAACAAGGTGACGGGTGCGGCAGTGGATGTCATTGGCGGCCTGGCTGGGGATGGAAATGTTTCCGGTTTCGTTGTGGAGATGGCAAAGTTTGCCGCCAAGGAGTCCCTGTCGATTCCTGAGAATCCGGAGGGGACCAGGGTTCCCGTTATTGAAGACTGGGCTCATGATGAGAAGCTGATGGGGTTTGCCATCTCCGCTGCGGCAAACGCTGATCCCGATCTCATGGACGAGCTAGTGGAGGCGGGAGCGGTTCAGGAGGACGATGGAGGGAACCGGTACGTTCCTCTAGACCATGCGCAGTGGGAGGGGAAGAATACAGACGGCACATTCCAGACTGTGTTCGACAGCTTGGACGAGCGACCCTGGCTGGACGGTGAGGGGAGTATGGCGAATGCGGTCCACAACTATCTGAGTGCGTTTGACAGGACTGGTGACAAATGGGAGTCGGTTTCTGTGTGGAGACCTGAAAACTGAGTGGATCAAGACATGGCTTGGCTTTATCGACCTGGAAGTTCCGTGCGAATTCGATTCTCTATTTTCTTTCTCCCGGTTTTCCTTGTCGGGTGTTCTTCTCAAGGGCATGAAGTCACGGAATCCGTCGTAGAGCTGGATCACCGGCCGGCCGTGAGCGAGGTCGCGTGGGACTGGACCGCGCCGGACGGCTCACGGTCGGCGGTGTTCCCGGTGCCCGGTGGTGTGGCGGTTCTGCAAGCAGCCGGAGTAGTCGTCCTGTCCGGTGAGACCGGTGAGGAGCTCTGGCAGTACCGGGTCTCCGAGGGGGAGGTTTCGGGAAACGTCTCCGACGACGGCCGCCACGTCGTGCTCCGGTCGGAGGGTGACACCGGGGCGGGCACGGGAGGGACGGAACTGACCGTTCTCGACTCGGGCACCGGCGAGATCGTGCACGAGTTCGACTCCAGCGGCGTCGAGGCTGTCGAACGCGTCGGCTTCGCCCCGCAGATCGGAGAGTCCCTCAGCGGTGTCACGGGCGACATCTGGGCCGTCCAGGACGAGGCCGGTGTGACCGCCCACCAGTGGGAGGACGGCGAAATCCTGTGGTCGTCGGCCACGGCAGATCTGGCGCGGTGCACGGACGTCGGCTCCGTCGACGACCTCGCGGTCCTCGACGACGTCGTGGTCGCCGCCTTCACCTGTTACGAGCAGCCAGAAGGTGAGGACCCGGTCGACATGACGGAGGGGCAGGAGTTCGTCTCAGGTCTGGTGGGGCTCGATCCCACCACCGGTGAGGAGCTGTGGCGGTCCGAGGACCAGCTCGGATTGTTCCCGGCAGACTCACACGGCAGGGTCCTGACGGTTCAGGACAGCGGTTTGATCGTCGTCGAATACCCCTACGCAGAGGTCCACCAGCTGGTCGACCCCTCCACCGGTGACGTGACGGATCTCGGGCGGAACGACGTCCTGTGGTCGAGTTCCGACGGCTCCACACTGGGGGTCTGGCACGCCGAGTCCAGGGACTACCGACACGAGGATCGTTCCGGTGAGGCTCTCACGAGCCTCGTGGAGGAGACCGGGGCCGTGCCCGAGCCCACCGTCAGCGGCGGTGGGTTCCTCGGTCTGGAGGACGGAGTCCTGTACCTGGCGGAGGAGGTCGCAGGAGGGGCGGATGCGCCGGTGCTGGCCTACTTCACCGGCTTCCAGGGTGCTTCCGAGATCACGATCGACCGGGACGCGCAGATGACGGAGGTCCACGACGCCGTGTCCGTACCGGGTGCCGTCGCGGTCTCCTACACCGACGACGAAGGACGGAGCGGTGTCATCGGACTGCGTTAGAGGACGGTCGAGGCGCTTGTGCCCTTGGAGCCAGATCTGCCTCAGCGGCCGTGCTCGCGGGCGTTGTCAGTGAGACCTGAGGTGAAGGCGTGACGCAGGTGCGACTGGTGGACCGGTGGGGATATGCGGCTGCCGGGCTTGCTGTGGTTCTGCTCGGAGCGGGGTGTGCGGCTCAGGGTGAGACGGTGGCGGATGCCGAGGTGGCCGACGACGCGCGAGGCGCGTTCACCATGGCCGAGGTGGGGGCGGTGGAGGAGTTCCTGGCGGACGATCCGCGAGGCCCTGCCACGGAGTTGCTGGCCACCGGCTCCGGTGTGCTCGCCCTGTTCGACGACCAGGTCGTCTCCTTCGGGGTGGACCCGGTGGCGGAGGCCTGGCGGCACGAGATCCCCGAGCCTGTGAGCGACGTTTCCGTGGAGAGCACCGGAGAGACCGTACTGGTGAGGTACGGGGCCGACGTGGGGCCCGTGTCCGGCGAGCAGGTCACTGTGCTGGACGCAGAGCGCGGCCGGGTCCTGGAGTCCTACACCGCCCGGGGCGAGGCGGTCCCGGGTGAGGGCCGATTGCTGGGTGATGTATGGGTGACGGCCGGCCCCGGGGGGACACTGACGGCCAGGCGGACCGCTGACGGCGAGGTCGCGTGGGAGCACAGCCTCACCGGTACGTGCTCCGGCGGGGACGCGGAGGACATCGATGTCGCTGCTGCCGGGATCCAGCTGCTGGTGGCCTATGCCTGCGGGGAGGACGGCACGGCGCACGCCGCGATGCTCGACGGCAGTACCGGGGAACCGTTCTGGGAGCAGACCTGGACGGGAGCCGAGGCGCCCCGGGTGAACGTGGTGCATGAGCACACGGTCCCGGGAGGCCCGGAGGACCCGGTCTTCCGGATGTTCGACGAAGAACTGAGCGGTGAGTTCCTCTTCGTGCACGGGAGCGAGACCAATGGCGTCGAGCCGTTCGTGCCCGAGCCCTGGCGGAGCGCGCCGGGGGTGGGCGAGTACGCGGCCCAACCCCTGGAGGACTTCGAGGCGGCCCCTCGAGAGCTCGTCCTGCACTCGGCCCCGCGGGGAAACATGCACGATCATGTGCTCCTGAGCGCGGTCGGATGGTTGGCCGAGGAGGACGGCGTTCCCTTCTCCGTGGAGGACATCGACGAATCTCTGTTGGTCGACGGCGAGGTCGTGCAGAACAGCCGCCAGTGGACGGTGGGGGCACCCGGTTATGTCTCGGCTCTGCTGGTCGAGGTCGAGGAGGCTTTCTCCTAGCGGTCTCGTGCCCTCGTGCTGTGCCAAAAATGCTCTTCGCGGAGAAAGGATGATCGGTGTCCCGTGGTGTGAATACGGTTTCCTCAGGCAGGAGGCCCTTTTTCGCCTCAGCCGCTGGCCCTGTGCTGATCTCCTTTTCTCTGCTCACCTGCTCCTGCTCCTTCCCCGGTGAAGCGGGCGGCGCGGAGGAGGTCTCAGAACCCTCGGCCGTCGCGTCGGTGAGCGGAATCGGCTGGGAGTGGGAGGCCCCCGAGGGCCGCACGATCGAGAGGGTGGAGCCGGTTCCGACCGGTGCTGCTGTCGTGCTGGACACCGGGATCGTGGTCCTGCACGGACAGAACGGCGAGGAGGTCTGGAGCCGTCTCGCCGCGGAGGGGGAGAGGTTCACGACCACCCGCACCGTGGACGGCTCGGCCTTCCTGGTCGCGCACGGTGCCGAGGACGCCGAGGTGCCGGAGGAGAGCCTGGTGCTCGACGCCGCCACCGGGGCGGAGGAAGGGGAGTTCCAGGTCCTGGAGGAGGCGGCCCCCTGGGGCCTGTGGCGCGTCAGCCGTGATGAGCGGGTGTCCCGCCCCGCCCGCGAGTCGGAGTCGTTCCGCCCGATCTCGGTCGCCGAGGTGGGAAGCGGTGAGCTCCGCTGGGAGCAGGAGGAGCCGCTGGAGTGCGAGGCCGCGCCAGGGCTTCCTGCCCAGCAGGTCGACGCGCTTCTTCACGAGTCGGTGCTCGCGGTCCTGGTCACGTGCAGTCCTGAGCGGTTCGAGGAGTCCATGGAGGTGACGACCGCGGTCGTCGGCCTGGACCTCGCGGACGGCGGAGAGCTCTGGCGAGAGGAGTTCACCCACGAGGCCTCGAGCCCCTTTCCCGCAGCCTCCGTCTCCCTCGACGGAGACATGATCGTCCTCCAGGGTGTCGAGCTTCCCGAGGCGCACGTCCTCAACGCCTCCGACGGGGATGTCGTCGCCAGTACGCCGCAGAACGTGGCGGGGGTGTTCGACGGCAGCGTCCTGGCGTGGGACGCAAGTGCCGGGGGTCGTCGCTATGACCTGCTCGGGATGGACCTGGAGACCGCGGAGTCCGTCGAGCTTTCCGAGCGTTCGGGCGGGTCGCTGCTGAGCGAAGAGGACGTTCTCCCTCTCGGTGACGGCCTGGTGAGCGTGGAGGTTCTGGAGGAGGACGGCGCCGCCTCCGGGCTGGCTCTGGGTTTCACACCGTGGGGTGGTGCTGAGACCGAGGTGCTCGACCCCGGTTTCCCGATCGAGGCCGGCGACTACTTCGACAGGTTCACGGGGCAGGTGGTCGAGGTTCCCGGCGCGGTGGTGCTGGTGGACGGAAGGTCCCCGGAGCCCACGCAGCTGGTCGCCTACCAGTGAGCGCACCCGATCGACCGTGCCGGGGACCGGCACAGGGAACCGGCCCTGCACCTGTGACATGAGAACTCCGAAAGGACACCCCTCCGTGAGATACGGGGCAGCCGTCGCCGTGGCGACCACTTTTCTCCTCACGTCCTGCGGTTCGGGCGACCCGGCCGGGACGGGCGGCGCGGAGGAGATACGGGACCTCGACCGTCCGGGCTCCGTCAGCGGTGTGGCGTGGACGTGGGAGGCGCCCGAGGGCGTCGCCGACCTCGCCGGCGTCCACGCGGTTCCCGGCGGAGTCGCCGCCCTCGTGGACGACGGGGTGATCGGGCTTTCCGGGGAGAACGGCGGAGTCATGTGGGAGCACCGGGTGCCTGGAAGCGAGGTGTTCGGTGCGGTGGCGGGCCAGGGGCGGTACTTCGTGCTCCAGGTCCTGGACCCCGACGACACGGAGGCGCCGCCGAGGATGGTCGTCGTCGACCTCTCCACGGGTGAGTCCGTCCACGACTACGAACTGCGGGACGGGGACAGCTCGTCCGGTCCGGTCAGGGGAGGCCTGGCCGGCGTCACCGGTGAGCACTGGATCACGGTGGAGGGCGACGAGGACCTGGTCGCCCATGAGCTGGGCAGCGACGAGCCCGCATGGTCCGTCCAGGGCGTCGCCGGGTGCGACGACGTCGGCAGCGTCGACCGGACCGCCGCGACGGACGACGTCCTGGTGGCTGCCTTCACGTGCTACGAGCAGCCCGAGGGCGAGGACCCGGTCGAGATGACCGAGGGGCAGGAGTTCGTGTCGGGTTTCGCGGGTTTCGATCCGGCGACGGGGGACGAGCTGTGGCGCAAGGAGGCGCCGGCGGGGATATTCCCCGGAGACGCCCACGAGCGCGACCTCACCGTGCACGAGAGCGGGATCGTCACCGCCTACTACCCCTATGAGCAGGTCGGACAGGTCGTCGACGCCGCCACGGGTGACGTCGAGGCACTGGAAGGGGGGGAAGTCCTCTGGGCCAGTGAGGACGGCTCCCTCGTGGGGGTGTGGGACGGGCGTACGCGCGGATACCGGATCCAGGAGATCGGCGCGGACGTGAGGGAGAGCCTGGGGGACGAGCGGGTCGGTGAGGGAACGGCGATCGTCAACGCGCTCCGGGGTGACGTCGAGACGGTCGGGCTGGAGGGCGGTGTACTCCACATGGGCGACCTCTTCGAAGGCGGGGCGGGGGAGACGGAACTGGCCGCCTTCGAGGGTTTCGAGGAGACCGTTCCGGTCATGTTCTCGTGGGACGCGGAAGCCTCGATGGAGGTGGACCAGACCGTCGTCGTGCCGGGAGCCGTCGCCGTCTCCTACATCGACCACTCCGGGAGCAGCGGGGTCATGGGCCTGCAGTAGGCCTGCCCGGCCCGGAACCGCCGGGCGCGGGGCGTGCACCCCGCACCCCGGCGTCGGGAGGGGCCTACCCCTCGGACCGGAAGAGGTCGAGGAACGCGGCGGCGAAGGCCGCCGCGTGGGCGGCGGCGACGGGCTGCCACCGGGTGTCGGAGTCCTCGTCCTTGCCGCTGAGCAGGTCGGAGACGCCCCGGATCACCAGGGAGTCGGTGCCCGAGGACAGGTAGGCGCTGCGCAGGAAGCCGTAGCCCTCCATCTCCACCGCGACCGCGTCCCCGCAGTGCTCGCGCAGCCGTTCGGCGGTGAGCGCGTCCCGGTCCGCGACGACCTTGTTCCCCGAGGCCACCGGCTTGACGAAGGCCCGGGGCGGCTGCGGGAGGCGGTCCGTCAGCACCCGCTCCGGCCACTCCTGCCGGAACACCACGTCCATGGCCCGCTGCACGGCGGCGTGGGACGGGGCCGCCGTCTTCGCCCTCGAACGGAAGTCCTCCGCGTCCTCCTTGCCCGTCTCGTAGTCGTAGATCGCGTCGGCCACCACCACGTCGCCGAGCCGCACGTCCTTGACGCCGCCGGCCACACCGACGAACAGGACGACCTCCGGCGCGAAGGCCGTGCGCGCCCTCTCCAGCGACACACCCGCGTCCACGTTGCCCGGCCCGACCTGGGCCAGGGCGACCCGGCGCGACCGCCGCTCCCCGCCGAGCGTGCCGATCCGGTAGAGGGTGCCGCTCTCGCCGTGCTCCTCGAACGGGCCGGTCAGGTGCGCCGCCACCGCCGCGTACTCGCTCGCGATGGCGGTGATCACCACCGCGTCCGCGAGCGTGCCGCGCCGGGCGTGCCGACCGGCGGACGGCGCCGCCGACGGTTCGGGGGCGGCGGGTCCCTTGTTGACGGTGGTGCTGCCGGGGCCGAAGTTCATGCCGTCGGCATTCTGCGTCCCGAACACCTGGTTGCCGTGGTTCGTGCCGTCCATGTCCTGCCTCCACACCTTCGTCCGTTGCCATGCCCTGCGCATGCGTCCGGGCCGCCGGGCCGCCGGACGGGCCGCGCGCCCGTGTCGCCGGGACCGCGACCGGGTCCTGCCCGGGGGCGACCGCCAGCGGCCCCGCGCGCCTACTTTCGGCCGGAGCCGTCCCCACCGGACCCGGCCCCGGCCCCCGGGCCGGTGGCGGGCACCGTGCTCCGGCCGCTCCCGCTCCCCGTTCCGGTTCCCTTGTCGACGGTGGTGCTGCCGGGGCCGAAGTTCATGCCGTCGGCGTTCTGCGTGCCGAACACCTGGTTGCCGTAGTTGTTGTTGACGTTGTTGATGATGCGGCGCACCTGTTCGGTGTCGTAGCCCGCCTCCCGCAACACGTCCCGGACGCAGATGAGCACCTTCTCCGGGATGGCGCGGGTGACGCGCTCGACGTCGTGGGCCTGGAACAGCTGCCTCAGGTCGGGTGCGGCGGACCGGTGCCGGACGCCCATCGTGGGGGAGTAGTCGAAGAACTCCCGGTTCGCCCGGGCCCAGGAGTACAGCCTCCTGTTCTCCAGGGCGGCGCTCCGGGACCTGACCGCGGCCACAGCCTCCGCCGGGTTCACCCTGAGGTCCTCCAGGACCCCGGTGAACGCCGCCCACAACAGCTGCGCGACCTCCGCCGGGTCGGAGCCGACCGGAAGGGGGCCCTCGGGGACCTGGTGGGCGGGGGAGACCGGAGGCATGACCAGCGTCTCGCCCTCGATGTTGAGCAGCCCGCCCTGGGTGGTCAGCCGGACGAAGAAGGTCACCACCACCTGGCTCTCCCACATGCTGACGCCGATCTCCACGAAGTGGCGGGCGCGCTCGTGGAAGGCGTCGATGAAGCCGCCCACCCACTCCTCCCGCAGCCGCCACCTCTGCTTGTCGATCAGTACCGGGGCCAACCGGGTGATGTCGTCCTGGCGCCGACCCGGCAGGAACACGCAGTCGGCCACCTCGACCTCGCGGCGTGTGCTCGTCCCCATGCCCTCGGTGCCGGTGAGCTGGGGGACCTCCGTGCGCAGCCGGTCATAGAGGCGTTCGATCAGCGCCGAGCCCGCCACGGCCGGGACGGCGTCCTCCGCCCCCGGACCGTTCCCCGGACCGGCCTCGGCGTCCGCGCCGGCGGGCACGCCCTCCGCGGACGCGTGCGCGGCGCCCGCCCCACCCGCCGCCCGGCTGACCGGGCGGCCGTCGGCAGCAGCCGCGGCACCCCCGGCGCCGTGCTCCGCCGCCTCCGCCCCGCCCCGGTCGGGGAAGAGCTTGAGCGTCACGGGCCAGGAGGCGTAGGGCTCGCCCACGCCGACGAAGGGGGTGCTGTCGTTGTAGAAGGCCACCGGCACGGTGCCCACACCGCTGTCCCTGCGCGGGTGCTCCGCCCGCATGCGGATGGCGTGGAGGGCGGCGTTGGTCCTCCGCCGGACCCAGAACCCGATGCCGACGGCGGCGCCGAGAAGGATCAGCAGCGCCGCCCAGAGGGGGAGGACGTCGCCGAGCCCGCCCGGGTCGGAGATCTGCGTCGGGCCTGAGCCGTACGGGTCCAGCCCCAGGAGGAACGCCGACTCGCTCAGGAGGAGGACCGGCAGGACGACGGTCACCAGGAGGAGCACGGTCACCGCGGTGGCCAGGAGGACCAGGCACCCCCCGCGTCGCCGCGAGGCGTCCTCGCCCTCACGGCGGCGGCGCGCAGCGGCGGCCAGGGCCCCGACCAGGACGAGGGCGGTGAGCGAGGCCAGGACGTTGAAGAGGGAGAGGACGGCGACGGAGCTCAGGAACAGCGCCCCCGCGGCGGCCCGGACGCGGCGGGCCCTCCGGCACTCCTCGGCGACGCGCACCGCGTCCAGGCCCGGCTCCCGTGGCACGGCGCGGTAGGGGTTCTCCACCCGCTCGCGCAGGACGTCGGCACGGAAGGCCGGGTCGTGCCAGGCCGCGGAGCTCAGGCGGGCGGTGGAGTCGTACTCGGGGGCGCCCGCCGCGTGCTCGACGCTCCACACGGCGGGGGCCGCGGCGAAGGGGGCGGCCGGGGCCGCTGTCGGCGGAGGGGGGACGCGGCCGGCGGGCCGACCGCTCCGGGTGTGCTGATCGCTCTGTTCGGTCACGACGAGCTCCTACTGATCGCGGACGCCCCGGGTCTCGGCGTCCGTTCTCGGATGGGGGACTGGCGGCGCGAAGGGCCGGGCGGGGGCTGCGGGTCTCTCCGGGGGCTCCCTACAGGTCGGGTGTCGTGGCGGGGGCGCCGCCGGGGACCCTGGCGGACTCCCACGCGGTGTCGAAGATCCGCAGCGCGAAGTCGTACAGGGCCCCGGACCGGTGGGCGACCACGCAGGGGGAGTGCCGCCCGTGCGCGTCGCCCTGGTACAGCGTGAGGAAGACGAGGTTGTCGGTGGCGATGACACGGTAGAGGTTCGGGAGGTCGTAGAAGCGGATTTCCGTGTTCTTCCGGTCCCGGGTGGCCTCGGACAGGTAGTGGAAGTTGGCCAGCACCTGCTCGGTGAGCAGGCCGCGGCCGAAACCGGGGTCGAGGGAGATGAGCTCCTCCTCCCTCCGCTCCAGCCAGGAACCCCCGCCCCCGGGGGCGCGGCCCGGGGCGGACCCGGCCCGGCTCCCGGCCGGGAGCCCCGCCGGACCCTCCCCCTCCGCCTCCGGGGAGGCGGTGGGGGAGGACCGGTCGGAGCCCGGGTCGGGCAGGAGCACCCGGACGAAGTCCGGCGGCCGTCCTCCGCCGTTCCACAGCGGCGCGAAGCCGTCCCGGGTGAGTTCGTTCCCCCGCCCGACCATGACGCGGAGCCAGCGCGCCCGGCTGATCTCGCCGGACAGCTCGGCCCTCGCGTCGTCCTGGTGCCGGTGGACCCGCAGCACTCCGAGCCCGCTCAGGCGGGCGACCGCTGCCAGGAGCCACCAGCGCAGACGTCGGGACAGCAGGCCCCCGAGCCCGACGGTGACGGCCGTGGCGGCCAGCGAACTGGTGACCCCGAGCATGAATTCCGTCAACGTGGGCTCCTCGTGGGGGTTCCGGACCGGCCCGACTCGGCAGGAGACTTTCTAGTCACCCTGACCATAATGGGTGATCTGTTTCAGGTCAAGGGGACCTTTAGTAGATTGGCCGGATGACGCACAGCGCTCCACCAGCGGTTCCCCGGTTCCCCGTCTCGGTGACGGTCGACCTCGTCATCTTCACGGTCCGGGACGACGCCCTCCACGTGCTCCTCGTCGAGCGGGGCAAGGAGCCCTTCCTCGGCGGCAGCGCCCTTCCCGGCGGCTACGTCCGCCCCGACGAGGGGCTGGACGAGGCCGCGCTGCGCGAACTGCGGGAGGAGACCGGTCTGGACGGCGGACGGCTCCACCTGGAGCAGCTGCGGTCCTACGGAGACCCCGGCCGCGATCCGAGGGGGCGCGTCATCACCGTCGCCTACCTGGCGCTGGGACCGGACCTCCCCGCTCCCGTGGCGGGGACCGACGCCGCCCGCGCCTTCTGGGCACCGGTGGGGGAGGCCCTGCGCGCGGACTTCGGCCTCTCCTTCGACCACGGGGCGATCCTGGCCGACGCGGTCGAGCGGGCCCGCTCCAAGCTGGAGTACACCACGGTGGCCACGAGCTTCTGCCGGGAGCCCTTCACGGTCAGCGACCTGCGGCACGTCTACGAGGTGATCTGGGGGATCGCGCTGGACCCCAGCAACTTCCGCCGCAAGGTCACGAGGACGGCGGGCTTCCTCGAACCCACCGGGGAGCGCCGGACCTCGGAGACCGGCCGCCCGGCCGCCCTGTACCGGTTCGGCGGGGCCGCCGTGATGTCCCCGCCGCTCCTGCGCTCCGGTGACATCGCCGGCCGGGGCGCCGGGGGCGGTTCCGGCCGCGGGTGAGGCGGACGGCGCGTCGTGCGACACCCGCGGCCGGGGGAGCGGCGCCCGGCGCCCCCGGAGCGGGCGGGGCGGGGGCCCGGGTCCCGACGCGCCAGGGTCCGCCCGGGCCCGGGGTGGAACGGGAAACGGACACCGTGGTTGGCTACGGACATGTTCGCTATCACCGCAGCACGCATCTCACCCGAGGACCCGCTCTCCGGCCTGGAGGCGGGTGAACGCCCCGACCCCGAACCCCGCGAGGGGTGGACCGTGGTCGACGTCAGGGCCGCCGCCCTCAACCACCACGACCTGTGGAGCCTGCGGGGCACGGCGCTCAGCGAGAAGCACCTGCCGATGGTCCTGGGCACCGACGCGGCCGGCACCGACGAGGACGGCAACGAGGTCATCGTGCACGGCGTCGTCGGCGACCCCGCGGCGGGCGGCGGCGACGAGACCCTCGACCCGCGCCGGTCGCTGTTCTCGGAGGTCTACGACGGCTGCCTCGCGGAGAAGATCGCCGTCCCGAGGCGCAACCTGGTGCCCAAGCCGCCGGAGCTGAGCTTCGAGGAGGCCGCCTGCCTGCCCACCGCGTGGCTCACCGCCTACAGCATGCTCTTCGGCAAGGCCGACCTCCGGCCCGGTTCCGCGGTGCTCGTGCAGGGCGCGGGCGGCGGGGTGTCGGCGGCCCTCATCCGGCTGGCGTCCCACGTGGGGCACCGCGTCTACACCACCAGCAGGAGCGGGGCCAAGAGGGAGCGGGCGCTCGCCCTGGGCGCCCACGCGGCGCTGCCCACGGGCGAGCGGCTGCCGGAGAGGGTCGACGCCGTCTTCGACTCGGTCGGCAAGGCCACCTGGGGCCACTCCCTGCGCTCCCTCAAGCCGGGCGGCTCGGTCATCACCTGCGGCGCCACCAGCGGCGACGCCCCCTCCGCCGAACTCAACCGCGTGTTCTTCCTCCAGCTGCGGGTCATCGGCTCCACCATGGGGACCCGGGAGGAACTGGACGCCCTGGCGCGGATGTGCGCCCGCACCGGCGTGCGCCCCGAGATCGACCGGGTGCTGCCCCTGGACCGGGCCCGGGAGGGGTTCCGGGCGATGCTCGACGGGGACCACTTCGGCAAGATCGTCTTCACGGTCTGACCCGCGTCCGCCGGCTCCGCCCGGGGCGGCGCGTGCCGTGGCCGTCCCGGGGGCCGCGCCCCCGGAGTCCCGTCCGGCGGGACCCTCCGCCGGACGGACCGCCCGACCGGTCCCGGGTCCCGGCGAGGGGTTGCGGAGTCGAGGACAGAGGATGACCGCCTCTTCCCGTAGCTTCGTCCCGGAGGCGCCGGGCGGGGTCCGGCCGAGGACACGGAGGCACACCATGCTGCGCGGAATGAGCACCATCAGCCTGTGGGCGGACGACGTCACCGAGGCCGTCGACTGGTACACGGAGGTCCTGGGCGTCGAACCGTACTTCGAGCGCCCGGGACAGGGGCTGCCGCCCGCCTACGTCGAGTTCCGGATCGGCGACCACCAGCACGAACTGGGCATCATCGACCGCAGGTACGCCCCGGCCCCCGCGAGGCCGGGCCCGGGCGGAGCGGTGGTGTTCTGGCACGTGGACGACGTGGAGGGAGCCGTCGGGCGCCTGCTCGGACTGGGCGCGACCGAGTACGAGCCGATCACGGAACGGGGCCCGGGTTTCGTCACCGCGTCGGTGGTCGACCCGTTCGGCAACGTGCTGGGGGTCATGTACAACTCCCACTACCTGGAGATGCTCGACGCGCGCCGAACCCCGGGCCCGTGACGGACGGGGCACGGTGCGCCCCGCGGCACCCGCATGCCCCGCGGCTCCCGCGCCCCGGGAGGCGTGGGAGCCGATCCACCGCACGCCCCGCGGCGCCCGCGCGCCCCGGGAACGCCGGAGGGCCGGGACGCCCGCGGCGTCCCGGCCCTCCCGGGGGCGGTCAGGGGGCGGACGGCGCGTCCGCCGCCCCCGTCCCGCCCGCTACTCGTCGTCCTCGTCCTCATCGCGGCGGCGCTTCTTCTTGCCGTCCCTGCCCGGGCGCAGCAGCGCCTCGGCCAGGGCGAGCACCGTCTCCTCCAGGGAGGAGAACCGCTTGGTGATGTCGTCGTGCGAGTTCTCGACCGCCTCGGTGACGGTCTCCTCCAGCTCGTGGCGGTCCGGACGCTGCTTGAGCTCGCGCAGCACCGGGGCCACCGCCGAGGTGACGTGCTCGTCGATCTCGTCCAGCTTGCCGGAGTGGTCCAGCTGCGGACGGTCCACCAGGTCGGTCAGGCGGCGGTGCAGCTCGCTGACCTCCATGGTCTGCGGAAGCTGGTTGAGCCGCTGGTTGAGCGCCTCCAGCCGGTCGTCGATGGCCTCCATACGGCCGTCCACGCCCTCGAAGTGCCCGCTGACGCCCTCGAACTGGCCCTCGACGCCGTTGATCCGGCCGTCCACGCCGTCCAGGCGGCCGTTGACGCCGTCCATCCGGCCGTCGATGCGGTCGATCTTGCCCTCGACGGACTCGAAGCTTCCCTCGAAGTGCCCCTCGAAGGTGTCGAAGCGGTCGGTGAGGCGGCCCAGCTCGTGGTCCACCTTGCCGGTGATCTGCGAGAGGTGGTTGTCGACCTTGCCGGTCAGCGCCTCGCGCTGCCGCTCCAGGCGCTCGTCCAGCGCGCCGCGGTGGGCCTCGACCTGTTCGGTGAGTGCCTCGGCCAGCGTCCGGTGCCGCTCCTCGGACTCCGTGGAGAGCCTGTCGCCGGACTCCCGGACGGACTCGCGCAGCTCCGCGAAGCCCGCGGTGACCCGCTCGGAGTCCTCGGAGATCCGGGCGCCCAGGGCGTCGGTGCGCTCGGCCAGGGCCTCGCGCAGCCGCTCCGACGTGGACTCGGCGTGCTCCCGGGTCTCGGTACGGCCCAGCTCCATCTCCTCGCCGAGCTCGGCCAGGCGCTGGCGCAGGTGGGTGCGCAGCTCGGTGAGCGACGACTCGTGGTTCTCCCGCAGCTTGGCGAGCGACCCCGTGACGTCGGCGACGGCGGCGGTCGCCTCGGCGTGGTTCTCCTCGGCCTGCGTGCTGAGGTAGCCGACGCTCTCCGCGACCTTGGCGGCCAGGGCCTCGTGCTTGCCGGTGAGGGCCTCGTGGCGCTCGCCGGACGCGGTCGCCAGGGCGGTGAGCTCCCCGGCCAGGGCGGTGGTGCGCTCGCCCAGCTCGCCGGTGTTCTCCTGGAGGCGGGCCAGCAGGGCCTCGTGCTGCTGCGCGGTGCGCTCCTCCAGGGCGGTGCGCAGCTCGGCCGTGCGCTCCTCCAGGGCGGCGCGCAGCTCGGCCGTGCGCTCCCCGCCCTCGGTGCGGAGCTCGGCGGCCCGCTCCTCGACGGAGGCCCGGAGGTCGCCGGCGCGCTCCTCCACGAGGGTCCGCAGCTCGCCGGAGGCCTCTTCGACCTTGGCGGTGACGGTCTCGCCCAGGGCGGCGCCCGCGGCGGTGAGGGCCTCGCGGCTCTCGGCGACGACGCCCGCCAGGCTCTCGCGCCCGGCCTCGACGGCGCCGGTGATCTCGGTCCGCCCGGCGGCCAGCGCCTCGGCCAGCTCGGTGCGCCCCTCGGCGAGGGAGTCGGAGAGCTCGGTGCGGCTCTCGGCCAGAGCGGTGACGACGGCCCCGTGCCGCTCGCCGGAGACCTCGGAGAGGGCGGACAGCGACGCCTCGACGGCGTCGGCCTTGGCGGTGAGCGCGGCGAGGGCGGTGTCGAGGGAGTCCAGGCGGGCGCCCACGGTCTCGCTCAGCCCGTTCAGGCGCTCACCGAGCTCGGTGACCTGGTCGGCCGTCCGGTCGCCGGTCTCGGCCATCCGCTGGAGGCGGGTGAGCACGGTGTCCAGGTGTCCGGCGATGCGCTGGGTGTCGGCCCGAAGGGAGGGCATGTCCGACAGCGGCTTGACCTGCTGGCCGACGACCTCGATGTGCTCGGCGAGGGTCTCGGCCCATTCCGGCGGGCGGGCGAGGAAGTCGTCGATGCGCCCGTTGACCGTGGTGACGGACTCGGCGAGGGAGGTGAGCTCGCGCTCGCGCAGTTCGCGGAGCAGCCACTCCATCCCCTCGAGGCGCTGGCGCATCTCCTCGCTGACGGCGCCCTGCGACTTCTGCTCGGAGACGTGCTCCTGGGCGGCCTGGGAGAGCAGGTCACGCATCCGGTCGGAGACACCGGACTGGCCTCCCCCGTTGAGGAAGTTGTGATTGGTCTGTTCCACCGAGGTGCTCCTTTGGTTCTGGCGCTCCCGTACCCGTACGGGGGAGTGGACGGTTCCGGACGGGTCGGGTTCTCGATGGTCCCCGGGCGGGCGGCGCTCCCGCGATGGTTACCGCCCCATCGTGACTGGAGTGTGACTGTCCGTATATATACGGCGCAAGGCCCGAGATCCGACCGCATCGCGGGGCGGGCCGCTCACACGAGTCTTCCGGGTGAATCCATGAGAAGGGAAGGACTGCAGCGGTCGTCAGTTTAACGACCTGGGTCCCTTCGCCCCCAGGGGACGGCGGAAGATCTGGGTGAGAGAGGTAACGATCTGGGGTCCGCGCCCCCGCCGCCGGGCGTGCCGGGGCCCGGGCGCCGACGGGCCGCCGACCGGGGGTCACCCCGGGGAGGGGGTCCCGACCTCGCGGCACAGCAGGCAGAAGGGCCGGTCGCCGATCCTGGTGAGGACCACGGTCACCGACCCGGGGCCCGACGCCCGCAGATCACGGCGCAGCTTCTCCGTGTCCACGGCCGATCCGCGTTTCTTGATCGTTACCGTCCCGGCGTCCAGCGCCCGCACCGCAGACCTCAGGCGCTTCAGGGAGAACGGCAGCATCTCCACCACCTCCAGCACCCGCCACAGCGGCGACATGGCCGCCGTGTCCGCGGTGAAGTAGGCGATCCGCTCGTCCAGCAGCGCGCCGTCCACCCGCGCCGCCGCCTCCGCCACCAGGTGCGACCGCACCACGGCCGGGTCCGGGTCGTACAGGTAGCGCCGGGCCGGGGCCACGGGCGCCGGGCCCGCCCCGGGGTCGGCGTCCAGGTGCGCGGCCGCCCCCTCCCGGGCCAGCAGGCCCTCGCGCTCGTGCAGGACGGTGGCGCGCCGCCGGGCCCCCGTGCCCTCCGCCAGGGCGCCGAACCACAGGGCCGTCTCCTTGAGCTCCCCGTCCACCGAGATCCACTCGGCGGAGGCGTCCTCGGGCAGTGCCTCGTGCGGGATGCCCGGAGCCGCCTTCAGGCAGGCGGCCTCCGCGGCCCCGGCCAGCCCCGTCGCCACGTCCCACGGGGGGGAGTAGGCGGCCGGGTCGAACACCCGGCCGCGCCCGCCGCGCCTGGCCGGGTCGCAGAACAGCAGCGGGTAGCGGCCGACCGCCGACGCGCCGACCTCGCCCTCGCGGACCCGCGCCAGGTCCGACAGCCCGAGGGCCCCGATGTTGGCGCGGGCGACCGCCACCGTCAGCGGGTCGGAGTCCACGCCCTCCACGGGGACGCCGCGCCCGGCCAGCGCCAGCAGGTCCGCGCCGATCCCGCAGCACAGGTCGCCCGCGGAGCCGCCCGCCGGCACCGCACCCGCGACCGCGGCGGTCCGCCCCGCCCGGTACTCGGCCACGACGCGCCGGGTGGACTGCTCCAGGCCGTTCGGGGTGAAGAACATCCGCCCCGCCGCGTCGCCGAACTTGGCCCGGCCGCGCTCGCGGAGGGAGACCTGGGTCAGGAGCGCGTTGACCAGCTCCGAGACGGGTAGATCAGGGTCCAGGGCCGCCACGCGCGGGTCGGACCGCAGCAGGGACGCCGTGCCGAGCTGGTCCCGGACCGCGCTCCCCGGATCGACGCCCTCCAGCACCTCCCGGCCCGCGTCGGAGAGCAGCGCCTCGAAGGCGGGCACGCGCATGGGGTTCACCTCGGACGTCGAAGGGCGGTCTGTGTCGGCGGACCCGGACGCCCCGCGCGT
This sequence comes from Nocardiopsis tropica, assembly GCF_042660575.1. NCBI lineage: Bacteria > Bacillati > Actinomycetota > Actinomycetes > Streptosporangiales > Nocardiopsidaceae > Nocardiopsis > Nocardiopsis tropica. The sequence continues at coordinate 187,811 of NZ_JBHSUF010000011.1, read as the reverse complement.
CGTGGGGCCGCCGCGGCGCGGGCAGGATGCCCGGCTCCTCACGGAAGTCCCCGACCGGGGGTCACGGTCGCATTTCCATTCTGGCACTCTCAGGGGTAGAGTGCTAATCGCGACGACGCCGGTCTGGCACCCGCGACGACAGGCCGCCTCTGTCGCCCCTTTTTCGCAGTCGGTCCGCGTGCCAGCGCGGACCGGAGCCAGTACACCGAAACTTTGAAGGGGGAGGTCACACCGTGTCGACCGCCACCAAGACCGTGCTGAAGCCGCTCGAGGACCGCGTCGTGGTCAGGACGCTGGAGGCCGAGCAGACCACCGCTTCCGGTCTGGTCATCCCGGACACCGCCAAGGAGAAGCCCCAGGAGGGCGAGATCCTCGCCGTGGGCCCCGGCCGTTGGGACGACGAGGGCGACAAGCGCATCCCGCTGGACGTGAAGGTCGGCGACGTCGTCCTCTACAGCAAGTACGGCGGCACCGAGGTCAAGTACGACGGCCAGGAGTACCTGGTCCTCTCCGCCCGCGACCTGCTCGCGGTCGTCGAGAAGTAGGTCTCGACGGGGCCCGGTCCACCGGGCTCGGAGCCAGGCATCCCGCACCGGTCGGCATAACGCCGGGCGGGGCGGGATGCTCGTTTTATACGAGCCTCAAGAGGAAGCACCCACATGCCGAAGATCCTGGAGTTCGAGGACGACGCCCGCCGCGCCCTCGAGCGGGGCGTCGACCGCCTCGCCAACGCCGTCAAGGTGACGCTCGGCCCGCGCGGCCGCAACGTCGTCATCGACAAGAAGTTCGGCGCCCCCACCATCACGAACGACGGCGTGACCGTCGCCCGTGAGATCGAGCTGGACGACCCGTACGAGAACCTGGGCGCCCAGCTGGTCAAGGAGGTCGCCACCAAGACCAACGACGCCGCCGGTGACGGCACCACCACCGCGACCGTCCTGGCCCAGGCCCTGGTCCGCGAGGGTCTGCGCAGCGTCACCTCCGGCGCCTCCCCGCTCGCCCTCAAGAGGGGCATCGACGCCGCGGCCGCCCGCGTCTCCGAGATCCTCCTGGAGCGCGCCCGCCCCGTCGAGGAGCGCGAGGACATCGCCTACGTGGCGACCAACTCCGCCCAGGACGCCCAGATCGGCGACCTGATCGCCGAGGCGTTCGACAAGGTCGGCAAGGACGGCGTCATCACGGTGGAGGAGGCCCCCACCTTCGGGATGGACCTCGACTTCACCGAGGGGCTCCAGTTCGACAAGGGCTACGTCTCGCCCTACTTCGTCACCGACGGCGACCGCCAGGAGGCGGTGCTGGAGGACGCCCTCATCCTCATCAACCAGGGGAAGATCAGCAGCCTCAACGAGCTGCTGCCCCTGCTGGAGAAGGTCGTCCAGAGCAAGAAGCCGCTCCTGATCATCGCCGAGGACATCGACGGCGACGCGCTGGGCGCCCTGGTGCTCAACAAGATCCGGGGCACGCTCAACGTCGCCGCCGTCAAGGCGCCCGGCTTCGGCGAGCGCCGCAAGGCCATGCTCCAGGACATCGCCGTCCTCACCGGCGGCCAGGTCATCGCCGAGGAGGTCGGCCTGACCCTGGAGAACGCCGAACTCGACGCGCTGGGCAGCGCCCGCCGCACCGTCATCACGAAGGACGCGACGACCATCGTCGACGGCGCGGGCGAGCAGTCCGAGATCGACGACCGCGTGCGCCAGATCCGCAAGGAGATCGAGGCGAGCGACTCCGACTGGGACCGCGAGAAGCTCCAGGAGCGCCTGGCCAAGCTCGCGGGCGGCGTGTCCGTCCTGCGCGTCGGCGCCGCCACCGAGGTGGAGCTCAAGGAGAAGAAGCACCGCCTGGAGGACGCCATCTCGGCGACCCGCGCGGCCATCGAGGAGGGCATCGTCGCCGGCGGCGGGGCCTCCCTGGTGCACGCGGCGTCCGCCCTGGACGACCTCGGGCTGACCGGCGACGAGGCCACCGGTGTGGCGATCGTGCGCCGCGCCCTGGTCGAGCCCGCCCGGTGGATCGCGGAGAACGCGGGCGCCGAGGGCTACGTCGTGACCCACCGGATCTCCGAGCTGGAGGTCGGTCACGGTTACAACGCCGCCAAGGGCACCTACGGCGACCTGACCGCCCAGGGCATCCTCGACCCGGTCAAGGTCTCCCGCTCCGCCGTCCAGAACGCCGCGTCCATCGCGGGCATGCTCCTGACCACCGAGGTCCTGGTGGCGGACAAGCCCGAGGAGGAGGCGGACGACCACGGCCACGGCCACGGTCACTGACCCCACGCCCCGGACCCGGTGACGGGTCGGGTGTGAATCCGGCCCGGGGGCGGGACACGTCGGTGTCCCGCCCCCGCGCACTACCACGTGAGCCCCTCTTTTCCCTCTGGAGTGTGTGGCGTTTTCGGACGTTTTTCCCAAAACGTGACCATTCCGTAGTTGGCGATTGGAGCGGTTGGGTCCCGCAGTGGGGGCATCATTCCTAACGTGACGGATGCAGGCGCCCGGGGGGGCGCTACCGCGCAGCGGCCAGGGACACACGGGCAGGCGGACTCCGCCGCCCGCGACACAGGGTTGAACCATCTGGGCTCGCTCGCCGTCCGGGGGGACGACGGGGCCATGGACTCGCTGTTGCGCGCGGTCCGGCCCATGGTGGTCAGGTACTGCCACGCACGCCTCGCCCGGGTCTCGGGCCTGGCCCACTACTCCGACGACGTGGCGCAGGAAGTCTGCATCGCGCTGCTCTCGGCCGTACCGCGCTACCAGGACCGGGGCCGCCCCTTCGCGGCCTTCGTGTTCGGCATCGCCGCCCACAAGGTCGCCGACACCCTGCGCGTCGCGGGCAGGGTGGAGACGGTGCCCACCGACGCGGTGCCCGAGCAGCCGGACGACGACCCGGGACCGGAGGAGTCGGCGGTGCGGGTGATCGAGGCCCAGCGCGCCAGGGAGCTCCTGGACGAGCTGCCGGAACAGCAGCGCAAGCTCCTGGTCATGAGGGTGATCGCAGGACTGACAGCGGATGAGACGGGACATGTACTGGGAATGTCGGCGGGCGCGGTACGGGTCGCCCAGCACCGAGCTATCGCTCGGCTTCGGCAGGTGGCCGTGGCGAACCGCCTCCTCCCCTGAACACGGCGGACGCCCCCGTCCCGGGCGCCGTGTGTGCCCCGACCGCCCGCGGGTCCACGGCCGCTGCCGCTACCCCGGCCAGGCCGGACGCCGCAGTTCCGGCTGGCACTGAGCGCGTCGCACCGCGCGCCGGCCCCGCCCTCCGGCGACCGGCCGCCCGTGACCCCCGGCCGCTCCGGCGACCGGCCCCTTCGTGCTGCCCGGCCGCTCCGGCGACCGGCCGCCCGTGGACGCTCCGGTCCCGTGGCGCACGGCCCCTCCGACCCTCCCGAGGGAAGCCCGGGGCGCCGACCGGTGTTGTCCGGAGGCAGGGGCGGGCAGGTCCGTCCGTGCACGGCCCCCAAACCGTGATACCGCTCACTTTCGGGTCGGGGTGACGGGTCAAACACCTCATTCCACCGGGGCCGCACAGGGCGACGACCTAGGATGAGACGACACGCGGGGGCGAACCGCGCAGGTGTGCCGGGATAGCGGAGGTTGTGTCATGGGCCAGGAGTACAGCGACTACGGGGACAAACTGCTGCCGCCGGGGTTGACCTACGACGACGTGCTCCTCGTACCGGCCTACTCCGACCTCCAGCCGGGCGAGGTGGACACCACCACCCGCCTGTCCCGCAACATCACCCTGAGCATCCCCCTGCTGTCCGCGGCGATGGACACCGTCACCGAGGCCCGGATGGCCGTGGCCATGGCGCGCCAGGGCGGCGCCGGCGTCCTGCACCGCAACCTCTCCGCCGAGGACCAGGCCAGCCAGATCGACCTGGTCAAGCGCTCCGAGGCCGGGATGGTCACCGACCCCGTCACCTGCAAGCCGGAGGACGACCTCGCCGAGGTCGAGCGCCTGTGCGCCCACTACCGGATCTCCGGCGTCCCCGTCACCGACGCCGGCGGCTCCCTCGTCGGCATCGTCACCAACAGGGACATGCGCTTCGAGAGCGACCGTACCCGGCTGGTCCGCGACGTCATGACCACCGAGAACCTGGTCACCGCCCCCGTCGGCGTGAGCCGCGAGCAGGCCTTCGAGCTGCTCCGCAGGCACAAGGTCGAGAAGCTGCCCCTGGTCGACGCGCAGAACCGCCTGCGCGGCCTGATCACCGTCAAGGACTTCATCAAGAGCGAGCAGTTCCCCGACGCCACCAAGGACGCCGACGGGCGCCTGGTCGTCGGCGGCGCCGTCGGCGTCGGACCCGAGGCCGAGGAGCGGGCCAAGCTGCTCGTCGAGGCCGGGGTCGACTTCGTCGTCGTGGACACCGCGCACGGCCACTCCGCCGGACTCGCCGACATGATCGCCAAGCTCAAGGCCAACTCCCGCGCCGACATCGTCGCGGGCAACGTGGCCACGCGGGCCGGCGCCCAGCTGCTCGTCGACGCCGGGGCCGACGCCGTCAAGGTCGGCGTGGGACCGGGCTCCATCTGCACCACCCGCGTCGTCGCCGGCGTCGGCGCGCCGCAGCTCACCGCCATCCTGGAGGCCTCCAGGGCCTGTGGTCCGGCGGGCGTCCCGCTCATCGCGGACGGCGGGCTCCAGTACTCCGGCGAGATCGCCAAGGCCATCGCCGCGGGCGCCAGCACGGTCATGCTCGGCAGCCTGCTCGCGGGTGTCGAGGAGAGCCCGGGAGAGCTGATCTTCATCAACGGCAAGCAGTTCAAGGCCTACCGGGGCATGGGCTCGCTCGGCGCCATGCGGGGCCGCTCCTTCTCCAAGGACCGCTACGCCCAGGCCGACGTCGCCTCCGAGGACAAGCTGGTCCCCGAGGGCATCGAGGGCCAGGTGCCCTTCCGCGGCCCGCTCCAGGCGGTCGCCCACCAGCTGGTCGGGGGCCTCCACCAGTCCATGTGGTACGCGGGGACCCGTACCGTGCCCGAGCTCCGCGAGCGCGGCCAGCTGATGCGGATCACCAGCGCCGGACTGCGGGAGAGCCACCCGCACGACATCAAGATGACCGTCGAGGCGCCCAACTACAACGCGCGCTGACCCGTCCCGCGCGCCGGTCCGCCGGCGCGTCGGCGGTGCGGGCCGTCCGGGAGACCCCTCCCGGGCGGCCCTTCCTCGTCTTCCCCCTTCCGCTCCCGGCCCCCGGCGGCCCCGCGGGCGGCTCCGACGCCCGGATGTCCGAGGAACCCGTGACCGTCGGGGACCCGGTCGCCCACGGGGACGGGTGCGACCGCCGGGGCCTGCCCGGCCGGTGGGGCGGCGACCCGGTCGGCCGCGCTGCACGAGTCCAGGCGGAGCGGGTCAAACCCGGTCCAACTTTTGGGCGGATAGACTCTCGGCGGCAGGAAAGACGCCGGTAGACGAGCCGGTGCCGCACGTCAGAGGGGATCGAAACGTTGGCGCAGGTGGAGATCGGGCTGGGCAAGAACGGGCGCCGGGCCTATGAGCTCGACGAGATCGGGATCGTGCCTGCCCGACGCACGAGGGACCCGGAGGAGGTGTCGATCGCCTGGCAGATCGACGCCTACCGGTTCGAGACGCCGCTGGTGGTCAGCCCCATGGACAGCGTCGCCTCCCCCAAGACGGTCGTGGCCGTCGGGGAGCAGGGCGGTCTGGGCGTGCTCGACCTGGAGGGCCTCTGGACCCGCTACGAGGACCCGGAACCGCTGCTCCAGGAGATCCGCGAGCTCGACGACGTCGCGGCCACCAGGCGGCTCCAGGAGATCTACGCCGCCCCCATCCAGGAGGAGCTGATCGGCCGCCGGATCGAGGAGATCCGCGACGCCGGCCTGGTCACCGCGGCACGGCTGTCTCCGCAGCGCACCGCCCAGTACCACAAGGCCGTCGTCGACGCCGGCGTGGACATCTTCGTGATCCGCGGCACCACGGTGTCCGCCGAGCACGTGTCCGGACGCGCCGAGCCGCTCAACCTCAAGCAGTTCATCTACGACCTGGACGTCCCGGTCGTGGTGGGCGGCTGTGCCACCTACACCGCGGCCCTGCACCTGATGCGGACCGGCGCGGCCGGCGTGCTGGTGGGCTTCGGCGGCGGTTCCGGGCACACCACGCGGTCCGTGCTCGGCGTGGCCGTGCCGATGGCGAGCGCCATCGGCGACGTGGCCGCCGCGCGCCGCGACTACCTGGACGAGTCCGGGGGCCGCTACGTGCACGTCATCGCGGACGGCGGCATGACCGGCAGCGGTGACATCGCCAAGGCCCTGGCCTGCGGCGCCGACGCCGTCATGGTGGGTTCGCCGCTGGCGCGGGCCACGGAGGCCCCCGGCGGCGGCTACCACTGGGGCAGCGAGGCCCACCACGAGGAGCTGCCGCGCGGCGAGCGGGTCAGGGTGGGCACCATCGGCGACCTCAAGTCGATCCTGCACGGCCCGGCCGACACCAGCGACGGTTCCATGAACCTCATGGGCGCCCTGCGCCGCACGATGGCCACCTCCGGCTACACGGACCTCAAGGAGTTCCAGCGGGTCGAGGTCGTCGTCAACCCGCACCGCTAGGCGTACGCGTCCCGAGCGGGTCGAGGGGGCCGTGCCGTCCGGCACGGCCCCCTCGCGTCGCGGCCCCCCGCGGCCGCGCGTCCGGACAGGCCCGGGACCCGGGGCCGGACAGGCCCGCCGCACGGCCCCGCGGGCGGCCCGGTGGCCGGGCCGGCGCTGCCCGGGGGCCGGTCCCACGTCCCTGAACTGGGCGAACAAGGGCGGGGGTGGGATCGATGAGCACCGACTGTCCCTGGTCGCGTACTTTGGTGACGCGTGATGTGCAGTTGACCTTTTCTTGACGAGCGGGGAGCCAGATGGGCAGGCGACGGGCCACCGGTACCGGGAGGCGTCGAAGTCGTGGTCCGGTGATCGTCGTCTGTGTGACGCTCTCACTGTGCCTGTTGGTGACAGGGGGAGTGTTCTACCTGGTGGGACGGGTTTCCGACGCCCTCAACGAGTGGTCCCCGCCCGCCGGGCAGACCGCCGAACCCCAGGCCGGCACCATCGAGACGCCGCCGCACGACCAGCTCACGGGGCCGCCGGACCTCTCCGAGCTGACGGCGGCCGCGGCGGACCCGGATGCCTCCGGGGAGCCGGGCGCCGACGAGCGGCACACGCCGGAGCCGACCGCCCCGCGCGCCGAGGGCGCCTGGGTGGAGCGGGTGGCCGAGGCGACGACCATCCCGAGCCGGGCCCTGGAGGGGTACGCGAGCGCGCAGCTGGTGATGGCCGAGGACCAGCCGTCCTGCCAGCTGTCCTGGCCCACCCTGGCCGGGATCGGCATGGTGGAGTCGATCCACGGCACCTACGCCGGGGGCGAGCTCGGACCGGACGGCACCACGACCGTGGACATCATCGGCATCCCGCTCGACGGCACCAACAACACCCGCGCGATCCCCGACACCGACGGCGGCCGGTACGACGGCGACACCGAGTGGGACCGGGCGATCGGCCCGATGCAGTTCATCCCGACGACGTGGGGGCGCTGGGGCGCCTCGCTGGAGGGCGGCGACCCCGACCCGCACAACATCGACGACGCGGCGCTGGCCGCCGCCCGGTACCTGTGCGCGGAGGGCCGCGACCTGACCGACGCGGCCGACTGGGAGGCCGCGATCCTGGAGTACAACCGGTCCAGGGAGTACGTCAACGACGTCCTCGCCTACGCGCACGCCTACGCCGACGCGTCCGCCTGAGCGGCTTTCGTCCACAGGCCCCGGCGGGGGCCTCCCGCGGAGCGGTTCCGCGTGGTTCCCTGGAATCGGGGGGTCCCCGGGCCCGCTCCGCGCAGCCGTGCCCGCACTCACCCGCGCGCCCCGGCCCCCTCCCGGGTGCCGGTCCCCGCCCCGCCGCCCGTGCCGGCCCCGGTCCCGCCCGCGCCCTCCCGCGCGAGCGCGTCGCTCTCCTCCCGGGTGGGGACGCCCTCCCGGGCGAGCGCGCTCTCGGGGGCGAGCCGCGCGAGCAGCGTCCGGCTGATGTCGAGCAGCTGGTCGCGCTGCTCGGCGCTGAGCACGTCGAACAGGTTCTCCCGCATGCTGACCACGTGCCTCGCGCCGGCGTCCCGCAGGACCCCGCGGGCCTTGTCGGTGAGGACGGCGAACCAGCTGCGGCGGTCCTCCTCGCAGTGCACGCGGTCCACGAGGCCCGCCTCGGCCAGCTTCCGCACCGCGTGCGAGATCCGGCTGGCCCTGGTGTGGGTCAGCTCGGCCAGGTCGCTCATCCGCAGTGACCCGTGCTCGCTCTTCGAGAGCAGGACGAGCAGCTCGTAGTAGGTCAGGGGGAGGTCCACCTCCTGCTGGACGTCGCGCTCCACGCGCTGGTCCAGCAGCCGGAAGGCCAGTGTGGCGGCGTCCCAGGTCCGCTCCTCGGACGTGCTGATCCCGCAGTGTTCGCTCATGGGCAGATGCTACCAGTCTGGAATGTTGCGCACTGAAGCTTTCTGTCTTACTCTCGTGCTGAATAGTTCAGTGCTGGATAAAAACCCTCCCAGAGAGCCGGGTCCCATGAACCCCACCGAATCCGCAGCCCCCACCGGCGCCGGGACGCCCGCCCGTCCCGCGGGCCCGGCGGAGCCCCCGCCCACCGCCGGACCCGCGAGGCCCGTCGCCCCCGGACCCTCACCGCGGTCCGGACCGGACGCCCCCGGGCGCCCCCGCCGGGCCGTCCTCGCGCTCGCCGTCCTGGCGCTGGCCCACTTCACCATCTCGGTCGACTTCAACATCGTCTACATCGCGCTGCCGCAGATCGGCGCGGACCTCGGCTTCGGCCCCGCCTCGCTCCAGTGGGTGGTCACCGCCTTCTCGCTCGGCTACGGCGGCTTCCTCCTCCTCGGCGGCCGGGCCGCCGACCGGCTCGGCGCGCGCCGCATGCTCGTGGCCGGCGCCGCCCTCATGGGGGCGGCCTCCGTCGCGGGAGCCCTGGCCCAGGACCCCGGGGTCCTGATCGCCGCCCGCGCGCTCCAGGGGCTCGGCGCCGCGGCGCTCTTCCCCGCCACCCTCTCCCTGCTCAACAACACCTTCCGGAAGGGGCCCGAACGCACGCGCGCCCTGGCGGTGTGGGGGACCGCCGGCGCTTTCGGCGCCCTGGCCGGAGGCGCGGTCGGAGGCATCCTCACCAGCGTGTTCGGCTGGCCCTCGGTGTTCTGGGCGCTCGTCCCGGCCACCCTCGCGGTCGTGGTGGCGGCCCCCGGCGTGCTCCCCGCCGACGTGCGCCGCCCCGCACGGGCCGGGTTCGACCTGCCCGGAGCGGTCGCGGTCACCGCCGGTTCCCTCCTGGTGGTCCTCGGCATCTCCCTCGGGCAGAGCGTCGGGTGGGCCTCCTGGCAGAGCGCCGGGGCGATGGTCCTCGGCCTGCTGACCCTGGGAGCGCTGCTGCTCCTCGAGCGCCGCGCCGCGGACCCCCTGCTGCCGGTGAGCCTGCTCACCAACCGCCCCCTGCTGGTCACCATGGCGCTGGTCTTCGTGCTCATGGGCACCGTGAACACGCTGCACTACGTGTACACGACGCACGTCCAGGACACCCTCGGGCTCGGCCCGCTCGCGGCGGGGCTCGGCTTCCTCCCGCAGGGGCTGGCCGCCATGCTCGGCTCGGCCCTGCTCCTGCCCACGCTGCTCGACCGGTGGGGCGTCCGCCGCGCCCTCGTGGCCGGCATGGCCGGCTCCGGCGCCACCGCGGCCCTCTTCGCCGTGGCCGTCGCCGCCGACTCCTACTGGGCGATGCTCCCGGCGGTCGTCCTGCTCGGGGTGACGGCGGGGACCACCTACCCGGTGCTGTTCGCCGCCGCCGCGTCGGGCGTCGCCGCCGACGAACAGGGGGTCGGTTCGGCGATGGTGTCCACCGCCCAGCAGATCGGCGCCGCCGTCGGCCTGGCGTCGCTGGTCGCCGTCGCCGACGCCGCCTCGGGGCCCGCCTCCTCCGGGCTCGGCGCCGCCTCCCTCGCGGGCGGTCTGGCCACCGCGGCCGCGGCCCTCCTCGCCCTGGCGCTGCGGAGCCGTCCGGCGGGATGAGCCGCCGGGCCGGAGCCCGCGCCGCCCCGGCGGCAGGCGCGGGCCGGGGCCGCCGCGCGGAGGACACGCCGGTCCGGGCGCGGGCGCACGGCGCGCCCGCCCCCGGGCGGCTAGCCTGGTTCCCTCTGATCGCCCCGATGGACACGGGCCCCGGGTGGGTATGCGCCTGGGAGGAACACCATCGAGACGGAGGACCACGGATGGCTACCACCTGGCTGGGACCGAAGGGGCGCGCCGAGGCGCTCGCGTCGATGAAGGACGAGGAACTCGACGTCCTCGTGGTCGGGGGAGGCATCGTCGGGGCCGGTATCGCCCTGGACGCGGTCTCGCGCGGGCTGTCCACGGGACTCGTCGAGGCACGCGACTTCGCCTCGGGCACCTCCAGCAGATCCAGCAAACTCATCCACGGCGGACTGCGCTACCTGGAGCAGTTCGACTTCGAGCTCGTGCGCGAGGCGCTGCACGAACGGGGTCTGCTCCTCACCACCATCGCGCCGCACCTGGTCCGCCCGGTGCCCTTCCTGTTCCCGTTCGCGCGGCAGTGGGAGCGCGCCTACATCGGCGCGGGAGTCACGCTGTACGACGCCCTGGCGATGTCCTCCCGCAACAACCGGGGGCTCCCCTCGCACCGGCACCTGAGCCGGAACGGCGCGCTGAAGGTCTTCCCGGCCCTCAAGCGCAGCGCCCTGGCGGGGGCGATCCAGTACTGGGACTGCCAGGTGGACGACGCCCGGCTCGTCACCAGTGTGCTGCGCACCGCCGCCGGGCTGGGGGCCAGGATCGCGTCCCGGGTCCAGGCGGTCGGGTTCCTGCGCGAGGGCGAACACGTCGTCGGCGCCAACGTCGCCGACCTGGAGACCGGCGACGAGCTGCGCATCCGCGCCCGCCAGGTGGTCAACGCCGCGGGGGTGTGGACCGACGACATCCAGGAGATGGTCGGAGGTCGCGGACAGATCCACGTCAGCGCCTCCAAGGGCATCCACCTGGTCGTCCCGCGCGACCGCATCCAGGCCTCCTCCGGCATGATCCTGCGCACGGAGAAGAGCGTCCTGTTCGTCATCCCGTGGGGCCGCCACTGGATCATCGGCACCACCGACACCGCCTGGGACCTGGACAAGGAGAACCCGGCGGCGAGCCGCGCCGACATCGACTACGTGCTGGACCACGTCAACCAGGTCCTGCGCACGCCCCTGGGCAGGGACGACGTCGAGGGCGTGTACGCGGGGCTGCGGCCCCTGCTGACGGGCGAGTCCGAGGAGACGTCCAAGCTCTCCCGGGAGCACACGGTCGCCCACCCGGTGCCGGGCCTGGTCCTCATCGCCGGGGGCAAGTACACCACCTACCGGGTGATGGCCAAGGACGCGGTGGACGCGGTCGCCCACGGCCTGGGCAGCAGCGTCCCGCAGTCGGTCACCGACCGGCTGCCGCTGGTGGGCGCGGACGGCTACGCCGCGCTCTACAACCAGCGGTACCGGCTCGCCCGCGACTCGGGCCTGCACGTCTCCCGGATCACCCACCTGCTCCGCCGCCACGGCTCCGGCGTGCACGACCTGCTCGACCTCGTCAGGGAGCGCCCCGACCTGGGACGCCCGCTCGCGGCGGCCGACGACTACCTGCGCGCGGAGATCGTCTACGCCGCGGAGGCGGAGGGGGCGCGCCACCTGGAGGACGTCCTCTCCCGGCGGACCCGGATCTCCTTCGAGACCTGGGACCGGGGGATCGCCGCCGCCGAGGAGGCCGCCGAACTCCTCGCCGGGCCGCTGGACTGGAGCAAGGAGCAGATCCAGCGCGAGGTGGAGTACTACCGCAAGGGGATCGAGGCGGAGCGCGCCGCGCAGGAGCAGGACACCGACCAGGAGGCCGACGCCATCCAGCACGGGGCGCCCGAGATCGTCCCGGAGGCGCGCGTCACCCGGAACTGACCGATGGGCGGGCGGGGGCTCCCCCGCCCGCCGGGACCCCGCGGGCCCGCCGTCCCCGGACGGCGGGCCCGCGCGTGTGGCCTGCGGCACACCGTCCCGCTAGGGTGCGGTAGCGACCCCTGCCCTCCCCCCGAAGGACGCGAACCCATGATCAAGGTGCTCCTCGTCGAGGACGACGTCCGGCTCGCCGACGCCCTCGCCGGCGCACTGGAGGCCAACGGCTACACGGTCGACCAGGTCCGGACGGCCGAGGGCGCGCTGGCGGCGGCCCCCGCCGACCTGGTCCTGCTCGACCTCGGCCTGCCCGACATGGACGGCATCGAGCTGTGCGGCCTCCTGCGCGAGCGCCACGACGTCGGCGACACCGCGGTCATCATGGTCACCGCGCGCGGGAGGCAGCGCGAACGCGTCCGCGGCCTGCGCTCGGGGGCCGACGACTACGTGGTCAAGCCGCTCGCCGTCGACGAGCTCTGCGCGCGGATGGAGGCGGTGCTGCGCCGCACCCGCAGGCGGGACGGGGGTCCCCTGGCGATCGGCCCCCTGCGGGTCGACCGCGCGACGCGCGCCGTCGTCCGCGACGGCGAGCGGGTGGACCTCACCCGGAAGGAGTTCGACCTCCTCCTCGCCCTGGCGGCGGAGGCGGGCGCGGTCGTGTCCCGCGAACGCCTGATCCTGAGGGTGTGGCGGACCACCTGGCCGGGGACGCTGCGCACGCTGGAGGTGCACATCGGCACCCTGCGCGCCAAGCTGGGTGTACCCGGGCTCATCGAGACCGTGCGCGGCGTCGGCTACCGGCTGGCGGAGGGCGGGCACGGCGTCCCCGCCTCCCGCCACGAGCCCGCCCGCGGGCCCGACCCGGCCGACCCGGCCGACCCGGCCGAGCGGGCCGAGGGGCCCGCCGCGGACGCCGCCCCGGCCCCGGCGGCCTGACCGGGGCCCGGCCCCGACCGGGGCGCCGCCATGCGCCGACGTGTGCTGACCGTGTACGCGACCCTCCTGGTCGCCGCCTGCCTCGGGCTGGCCCTGCCCCTGTGCGGGAGCATCGCCGCCCGGGGCACCTCCGACATGCTCCTGGACCGGATCAACGACACCGCCCGCTTCGCCGGCCTCGCCGAACCGGGTGTGCTCACGGGGGCGGCGTCGGGCCTGACGGGCGAACTGGCGGCCTACGACCGGCTGTACGGCATCACCGCCGTCGTCGTCGACCGGGACGGCGCCGTCGTCGCCTCCTCCCGCGAGGTCGCCGACCTGTCGGACCTGGAACCCGGGCGGTGGGGGCAGCACGGCGACGAGCTGCCCGAGGCGGTGCGGACCGCGCTGGCCGGCAACCGCATGGGCGCCGACAGGGTGGTCTACCCCTGGCAACGGGGACCGCTGGTCGTGGCCGAGCCCGTCGGCCGCTCGGGCGAGGTCGTCGGCGCGGCGGTCACCGCCTCGCCCACCGGCTCCCTGCGCCGCTCGACCCTCGTGCAGTGGTGCGTGGCCTGGGCGGCGGTCGCCGTCCTGATGGCCGCCGGGTTCGCCGCGGCGGGCCCCCTCACGCGCTGGGTGCTGCGCCCCATCGACGACCTGGAGGAGGCGACCCGCGCCGTGAGCGGGGGGAGCCTGGACACCAGGGTGCGGGCGGAGGAGGGGCCCGAGGAGCTGCGCCGCCTGGGGGAGTCGTTCAACCGGATGGCGGACACCATCACCTCCATGCTGGAGAGCCAGCGCACCTTCGTGTCCTACGCGGGACACCAGGTGCGCAACCCCCTGGCGGCCCTGCGGCTGCGGGTGGACTCCCTGTCGCGGCACCTCACCCCGGAGGGGGTGCGCGACCACCGGATGGCGCTGGACGAGGTGGACCGCCTCTCCCGGATCTGCGACAGCCTGCTCACCCTCGCCCGGACGGAGGACACGGAGCAGTCCCTGGTGTGGGAGGACGTCCTGGAGGTCGTCGACGACCGGCTGGCGTCCTGGGAGCCGATCGCGGAGCGCGCGGGCGCCGTGCTGGTCCGCGAGGGGGTCGAGGGGGTGCGGGTCCGCAGCGCGGAGGGGACCCTGGACCAGGCGCTGGACGCGCTCATCGACAACGCCCTGAAGTTCGGTGGGAGCGGTGTGCGGGTCACGGTGCGGGTGGAGCGGGCGGAGGCGGGCCCCGACGGGCCCGGCCACGTGGACGTGCACGTGGTGGACGACGGCCCGGGCCTGCCCGAGGCGCGGCTGGAGCAGGCGTCCCGACCGTTCTGGCGCGACGGCCACGACGGGGTGGGCGGCTCCGGGCTCGGCCTGTCCATCGTCGTCACGCTGCTGGAACTCCAGGGGGCGCACCTGTCCCTGCGGCCGGCCTCGCCGCACGGGATCGACGCGAGGATCCGCCTGCCGGCCTGAGCGCGTCCGCCGTCCCGCCGCCCACCGGTCCGTCGTAGGCGTACTTGACCTCGCGGTAGTACGCGGCCGCACCGGGGTGCAGGGGGATCGGCAGGGTCGCGATCGCCGACCGGGTGTCCAGGTGCAGCGCGACCGGGTGGATCCGGGCCAGCTGGTCCCGCCACTCGAACAGCAGGCGGGTCAGGTCCTCCGCCGAGTCGTCGGGCATGGACGCGTCGGCGACCAGCAGGCTCGGGACCCCGACGGTGCGCACCGAGGGCACGCCCGGGTAGGTGCCCGCGGGCACCGGCCGCGCGGAGAAGTACTCGCCGTACCCGGCGACCAGGGCGGGAACGTGCCCGGCCAGGTCGAGCAGCCGGACCGGGGTGCGCTCCGCCAGGTCGGCGACCGCCTGGGTGGGCAGGCCGCCGGACCAGAAGAACGCGTCGACCTCCCCGTTCTCCAGGGCCCGCGCCGAGGCCCCGATGCCCAGCCGGAGCCGGACCGTCCCGCCCTCCCGGAGGGGGCCTGCGGAGCCGGCCGGCTCCGGGCGGAGCCCGGCCAGGTCCAGGAGCCGGTCGGCCATCATCTCGGTGCCCGAGCCCCGGGCGCCCACGGACACGGTGGCCCCGGCCAGGTCGGCGACCTCTTCGTAGGGGGAGTCCGCGCGCACCACCAGGTGCGTGTGGTTGTCGTAGAGGCGGGCGATCGCCGTGATGGGCAGGGGTTCCCCGAAGGGCGGATCCCCCGCGACCGCCAGCGCGGCGACGTCGGCCAGCGTGAAGGCGGCGTCCAGGGAGCCGGAGGCCACCCGCCGGTTGTTCTCCACGCTCGCGGCGGTGGTGAGCGCGGTGATCTCGGTGTCCGGACGGGCGGTCGCGATCCGGGCGAGCCCGGAACCGTAGGCGTGGTAGACGCCCCCCTCGCCGCCCGTGCCGACGGACAGGCGCAGCGGGTCGGACACCCACGTCTGCGACCAGGTGAGGAGGGGCGCCGCGACCACGGCCGTGAGGAGGAGCCCCGCGGCCGTCGACAGCCGCTGGAAGGGGGGTCGCGCCATGGGCCGAACACTAGCAAGGACCGCGAAACCTCAGGAGAGGCTCAAATCCCTCCCGCCCCGCTACGGGTTGCGTGCGCGTGACGGCTACGTTTCAGGACAGCGGAGTGGCCTGCGCCACATCGGCCCTGTTCGGAGCGGATCCGCCTCCGCCCGGAGCCGCTCCGCCACCGCCCCCGCCTTCCCCCGAGAGGACACCCCCGACCATGCGACGCACGATGCTGTCCCTGGCCGCCATCCCCGCCGGTGCCCTGCTGCTGGCCGGTTGCGCCCAGCCCGCCGAGTCCGAGGGGGAGGATGTCGGGCTCGGGGCCGGCCCCGTCCAGGAGCGCCTCAGCATCGTCACCGGCGGCACCGCGGGCGTCTACTACCCGATCGGCGGCGCCCTGAGCACCATCATCGGCGACCACGTCGAGGGCCAGACCGGCTCGGTCGAGGCCACGGGCGCGTCGGTGGAGAACATCCGCCTGCTCGGCTCCGGCGAGGGCCACATCGGCATCGTCCAGGGCGACGCGGCCGACCAGGCGGCCCAGGGCAGCGCGGACTTCGAGGGCGACCCCGTCCAGACCTACTCGCTGGCAGTCCTCTACCCCAACGTCTTCCACGCGGTGACCCTGGACTCCATCGCGCAGGCCAGGGGCTTCGAGTGCTTCGGGGACGTGGCCGGCAACCGCTACTCCGTCGGCGACGTCGGCAGCGGCAACGAGGCCACCACCAACCAGGTCTTCGAGTCGCTGGAGATCGCCCTCACCGAGATCGAGATCGACCAGCTCGGCTACGCCGAGACCGCCAGCGCGCTCCAGAACAACCAGCTCGACGCGGGCTCGTGGGTGGTCGGCGAGGGCCACGCCGGGATCACCGAGCTCGGCACCACCGACGACATCTCCATCATCCCTCTCTGCGACGACGAGCGCTCCGCCGTCGTCAACGGCTACGGCGGCTACACCGAGCACGTCATCGCGGGCGGCACCTACCCGGGCGTGGACGAGGACGTCGAGACCATCGCGGTGTGGAACGCCCTGGTCGTGTCCGGCGAGTTCAACGAGCAGCAGGCCTACGACATCACCTCGGCCATGTTCGAGAACATCGACCAGGTCCTCAACGTGTACGCCCCCGGCGAGGAGTACCTGGTCCCCGAGACCATCGTCAACAGCCCGGTCCCGGTGCACCCCGGCGCGGTCCGCTTCTACGAGGAGCAGGGCGTCGAGATCCCCGGGGACCTGCTCCCGTAGGGGCGCGCCGCGATGGAGACCGCTTCCCCGCCGCACGCGGGGCGGCCCGCGGACGCCGGGAGGCCCCGGTGGCCGCGGACCGCCGCCCTGCTGGGCGCGGGCGCGGTCCTGACCGCCCTCCTGCTGCCCGTGTGGCCCGCGCTCAGGCTCAGCGACGGCGGCGACACCATGGGCCACCTCCGCCTCGCCGGGGGCGAGCCCTTCACGGTCTCCTACGTCCACTCCATCGACGGCCTGCCGATCGAGGAGAACCTCCTCGTCCGGGACGGACGCCTGGTCGTGGACTCCACCCGCGTCCGCCAGTTCGGCGCGGGCATGGGCCACATCCCCGGAGAGGGGACCGGCCGCGCCGACGGCGAGTGGTGGGTCGTGGAGGGCATGGAGCGCGACATCGGCACGGAGCTGACCATCCGGGTCGGCGCCCCCGCCGTCGACCACCGGATCCGCGCCCCGGGGGCCGAGGTGCGCCTGTCGCCGTGCCTCGCCGCGCACCCCGTGCGCGTCGAACCGGTGCTGCTACCCACGCTGCTCCTGCCCCTCGCCACCGTCCCCGAGCCGGAGTGCTGACACCGCGCTCCGCCGCCCGCGACCCGCACGCACCAGCCCAGAGAGCACCGAGGAAGAAGCATGGCCGAGACACCCCCGCCGGAACGGGACGACACCCCGACCGCCGACCCCGCGGACCCCGCCGACGCGCAGGCCGGACCGTCCCCGGAGAGCCGGGCCGGGGCCCCCGCCGACCTCCCGGCCGGGGACGGGACAGGGCCGCGGCCCGGGAGGGGCAGGCGCAGGACCGGCACCTCCGCCGACGCGCTGCCCGACGTCGAGGGCGAGGACGGGGAGGCCGGGCCCGCCTGGCGGCGGATCGCCGCGGCCCGCTGGGGAGAGACCCCTCTCGCCGCCGCCGTCGGCGCCGTCGTCCTGGTCCTGGCCGCCGCGCTCACCCTCTTCCAGCTCTACATCGCCCTGCGCGCCGGCTTCGACGCGCGCCAGCAGCGCCTCATCCACCTGATGTTCATCATGGTGCTGGTGTTCCTGGTCAAGCCGCCCCTGAAGGGGAGCGCCGGGCGCTCCGTCCCGGCCCTGGTGCTCGACCTCGCGCTGATCGCGGGCACCGTGGCGGTCAGCTTCTACCCCATGGTGTTCCAGGCCGAGCTGGCCTCCCGCGCCGGCGCCTACACCGACACCGACTGGATCATGGGCCTGGCCGCGATGCTCCTCCTGCTGGAGGCGACCCGGCGGACGGTCGGCATGGTCATGGTCGTGATGGTCGCCGTGTTCGTGTTCTACGCCTGGATCGGGCCGCTCGTCCCCGGACAGTTCGGCCACTCCGGCGCGACCATCCAGCGCATCGCCACGCACAGCTACCTCGGCGACGGCATCTACGGGATGACCCTCGGCGTGGTCGTCACCTTCGTCTTCGTGTTCATCCTGTTCGGGGCGCTGCTGTCCAAGACGGGCGGCGGCAGCTTCTTCGTCGGGCTGGCGTACGTGCTCACGGGGCGCATGGTCGGCGGCCCCGCCAAGGGGGCGGTCCTGGGCAGCGCCCTCATGGGCTCCGTCTCCGGCAGCGCCATCGCCAACGTCGTCAGCACCGGGCCGTTCACGATCCCGCTGATGAAGAAGGTCGGCTACAGGAAGCACGACGCGGCCGGTGTCGAGGCCGCGGCCTCCACGGGCGGGCAGATCCTGCCCCCCATCATGGGCGCGGGCGCGTTCATCATGGCCGAGCGCACCGGCATCCCCTACGCGGACATCGTCAAGGTGGCGATCATCCCGGCCCTGATGTACTTCGGCGTCATGTTCCTCTTCGTGGACATCCTGGCGCGCAAGTACGGCATCGGCCTCGCGAAGGACTCCGACCTGCCCTCCCTGGGCACGGTGATGAAGGCGGGCTGGCACTTCCTCGCCCCGCTGGTCCTGCTCGTCGTCCTGCTGCTCCAGTACGTGCCGCCGACCCGGGCGGGCCTGTACGCCTGCGGGGCACTCCTGGTCGTGGCGATGCTCCGCGCCGGGAGCCGCCTGTCCCCCAGGGACTTCCTGGAGGTGTTCGTCCTCGCCGCGAACAGCACGCTGTCCGTCTCCGTCGCCTGTGCGGTGGCGGGCATCATCGTCGGCATGGTCGGCCTGACCGGTCTCGGCCTGGTCTTCTCCGACGTCCTGGTGACCGCCTTCGCGGGCAGCCTGCTGCTCACCCTGCTGATGGTGGCGCTGGCCTCGCTGGTCATGGGCATCGGCCTGCCGGTCACCGCGTCCTACGTGGTCCTGGCGGTGCTGGCGGTCCCGGCGCTGGAGGAGCTGGGCCTGGCCGTGATCGTCGCCCACATGATCGTGTACTGGTACAGCCAGGACTCCAACGTCACGCCGCCGGTGGCCTTCGCCGCGTTCGCGGCGGCGGGCATCGCCAACGCCAGTCCGATGCGCTCGGGCCTGTCCGCGTGGAAGTTCGCCAAGGGCCTGTACCTCATCCCCGTCCTGATGGCCTACTCGGCCCTCATGGCCGTCGAGGGGCCGGTGTCGAACCTGGTGGTCGCCGTGCTCAGCGGCTGTATCGCCCTGGCGGTCGCGGCGATGGCGCTGGAGGGGCACTTCCTGCGGCGCACCCTGCTCGGCGAACGCCTCGCCCTCACGCTGGCGGCCGTCCTCGTCATGATCGCCCCCGAGTGGAGCGCCCTGACCGGCGCGGTCCTGTCGGTGTCCGTCGACCCCGACTGGTTCGTTCTCGCGGGCTCCGTCCTGGGCGTCGTGCTCATCGCCCTCCAGGTCGTCAACCACCGCAGGGACAAGGCCCGCGGCGCGGTCCCCGCGCCGGACGCGCCCGGCGGTGGCGGCGCTCCGGAGGCCGAGCCGGCCCCCGGAGGCGGCGCAGCGGAGGGGAGCGCGGGCAGGGCCGGGGCCCCGGCGTCCGGGTAGCGGCGCCCTCTGCGGCCCCCGGCACGCCCGGCCCCCGCCCCGGCGGTGGCGGCCCGGCCCCGCCGTGCCCCCCCGGCGGGCCCGTCGTCCAGGCACGACGGGCCCGCTACGCTCGCACACATGTGGCGATTCGGACGCAATCCGGCAAGGGTGCCCCGCGGCGCCGACATCGAGGCGCGCCTGGTGTCCGCGTCCCTGGGCGCCGACCCCCTCCTCCGGGCCGGGTGCGAGGCCGTGCGCGAGGGGGAGGCCGCGGCCGCGCTGCCGCTGCTGGCCGAGTCCCGCGAGGACCCCGAGACCCGCGTGGTCCAGGCGGAGGCGCTCGGCCGCGCGGCCGCGGACCGCCCCGAGAGCGTCGTCGAACTCCTCGGGGACGGCGCCGACCGGGCCGACGTCCTGCTCTGGCTGGGGCACACGCTCCTCGCCCGCGCGCTGCGCCGGCCCGCGGGCGGCGCGGACACCCGCCAGGCCGACCGCAAGGCGTTCACCGCGGCCCTGGACGAGGCCCGCATCCCCCTGGAGGCGTCGGCGCGGCTGCGCACCGACGACGCCGCACCCTGGGCGGGCCTCCAGACCGTCGCGATGGGCCTGGGCGCCGACCGCGAGGACAAGGACCGGCTCTGGCGCGAGATCGCCGGACGGTCGCCGCACCTGTTCCCCGCGCACCTGGTCCGCACGCGCTCCCTGTCCGCGACCAGGGGCGGCAGCACCGAGGAGATGTTCGCCTTCGCGGGAGCCGCCGCCGACACCGCGCCCGAGGGGCACCCGCTGCCGTCCGTCCTGGCGCTCGCCCACGCCGAGCACGTGCGGGTCGAGCAGAAGAGGCTGGCCGCCGAGGGCAACACCCCCTTCGTCGTCGACAAGGCGCTGGGCCGACTGCACGGCGGGTCGGCGCAGGAGCTGTTCGACCTCGCACAGGGGTGGGCGGCCGCGTCCGAGCCGCACCCCGGCGACGTCCGGGCCCACCACCTGTTCGGCTGGGCGTTCCACCGCGCGGGCATGACCGAGGCCGCCCGATGGCACCTGTCCGCCGTCGGCAACGTCTACTGCGACCAGCCGTGGTCGTTCTTCGGAGGCGCCCGGTCCCAGGTGGCCCGGGCGATGGAGGAGCTCGGCGTGGACCCTGGCCGCACGACGGGCGGGCCGGAACCGTCCTGAGGGCCCCGTGAGTAGGCGTACTCATGCGGGGCGAGGGGAGGCGGGGGAAGCTGGGACCATGACCCACCGACCCCACACCCCCGTGTCCGCCCCCCGCGCGATGCTCCTCGCCGCGGCCGCGGCGCTCGCCATGTCCGTCCTGCTGCTCCTGGCCGCCTGGGTGGCGCGGGCCGCCATCGGGGCCCACGACGACAGCCCCGACGCCAACATCGGCGCGGGCATGCTCCTGACGTTCGTGCCCGTCCTCGTCGCCCCCCTCCTGGCCTGGCCCCTCCTCCGCCTCGTCCGGCTGCCCTACCCGGGTCTCACCGCGCTGGTCTTCGCGGTCCCCTACCTGGTCCTGTCGTTCGTGGGCCTGACGGTGTGGGTGTGGATCGACACCGCCATCCCGGTCGGGTCCGCCTACACCGAGATCGACCCGATGCTGACCATGGGCGCGGTCGACGCTGTCGTCTCCGTGCTCTGCCTGTCGGGCGCCGCCCTGGTCACCTCCCGCCTGCACGCCGCCGGGCCCGCCCGGCAGAGCGCCGGCGGCTGACCCCCGGCGGCTCCGCACGGCCGCCCGCCGCGAGGTCCCCCGGCCCCGGGACCCGGCCGCCGGACGCACCGCTCCGCCGGCCCCGCCGGAAAAGCCCTGGCCCCGCGCCGGATCGAGGGGACACAATGCACGGGTGCTACTGACGATCACGACCACGGCGGCCCCGGCGACGGACCTCGGTTTCCTGCTGCACAAGCACCCGGACAGGGCGCAGAGCTTCGAGCAGTCCTTCGGAACCGCCCACGTCTTCTACCCCGAGGCCACCGGCGAGCGCTGCACGGCGGCCCTCCTGCTGGACGTCGACGCCCAGGCGCTCCTGCGGGCGCGCACGTCGGTGAGCTCGCCCGACTTCTCCCTCGCCCAGTACGTCAACGACCGCCCCTACGCGACGTCCTCCCTGTTCACGGTGGCACTGGGCAGGGTGTTCCGGTCCGCGCTGCGGGGCTCGTGCAGGGCCCGGCCCGAACTGGCGCGCACGCCCCTCCCGCTGGAGCTGCGGATGCCGGCCGTCCCCTGCCGCTCCGGCGCGGAGCGCGCCCGGGCGCTCTTCGAGCCCCTGGGGTGGACGGTCGACGCCGAACCGGTCCCGCTCGACCCCGGCCTGCCCGGCTGGGGCGACTCCCACTACCTCTCGCTCACCCTCACCGGGACCGTGCGCCTGTCCGAGGCCCTCAGCCACCTGTACGTGCTGCTCCCCGCCATGGACGGCAGCAAGCACTACTGGGTCGACCGGAGCGAGGTCGACAAACTCCTCCGCGCCGGCGGCCTGCCCGGCGCCGCGCCGCGGACGGCCGTGGACGGGCCGTCCGCGGCCGGGGAGGCGACGCCCTCCGCGAGCGCGCCGGAGGCGCCCGGGGAGGACGGCGACGGGACGGACGGGCCCGACGCGGACGTCGGCTGGCTGGCCGGGCACCCCGAGCGGGACTGGATCACCCGCCGCTACCTCAACCGCCGCGACGCCTACGTGCGGACCGCGCTGGCCCGCATCGCCGAGGCCGAGGACCTCGCGGAGGGAGACGGCGCGGACGACCCCGCGGCGGAGGAGGCCGAAACGGCGCCCCCGGCCGAGGGGCACGACGAGCGCGTCCCCACCCTGGCCGAGCAGCGCGCCGGGGCGGTCATGGCGGTGCTGGAGGCGGAGGACGCCACCAGCGTCATCGACCTGGGCTGCGGCTCCGGCCGGCTGCTCGCGCGGCTGGCGGCCGACCGCTCCCTCACACGCGTGACCGGGGTGGACGTCAGCGTCACCGCCCTCGAACACGCCCACCGCAGGACCTGCCGGGGCTGCGACCCCGGCGGGGGCAGGCGCCACCGGCCGCTGCCCGCCCTCACCGGCGGGGCGGTGGGCGCCAACGGCGCGCCGCCGCGCCCCGAGCTGCTGGTCGGCTCCGTGGTCTACCGCGACCGGCGGTTCTCCGGTTACGACGCCGCCGTCCTGATGGAGGTGATCGAGCACCTCGACCCGTCGCGGCTGCCCGCGATGGAGGAGAGCGTGTTCGGCGCCGCCCGGCCCCGCGTCGTGGTGGTCACCACCCCCAACGCCGAGTACAACACGCACTACGAGGGCCTGGCGGACGGCTCCCTCCGGCACAGCGACCACCGGTTCGAGTGGACGCGCGCCGAGTTCGCCCGGTGGGCCGACCGCGTCGCCGAACAGTACGGCTACCGCCTCCGCCGCCTGCCGGTCGGGTCCGAGGACCCGGAGACCGGTTCCCCGACCCAGATGGGAGTCTTCGTCCGATGAGTACGACCGAGGAGGACCGGACCCCCGAGCCGCGTGTGCTCGGCGTGCCCAGGATGGGGCTCGTCGTGCTGATCGGGGTGTCCGGATCCGGCAAGTCCACGTTCGCCGCCGAGCACTTCGCGCCCACGCAGGTGATCAGCTCCGACCACTGCCGGGGCATGGTCAGCGACGACGAGAACGACCAGTCCGCGAGCGCGGACGCGTTCGCCCTGCTCCACACCGTCGTGGACATCCGGCTGCGGCGGGGACTCCTCACCGTCGTGGACGCCACCAACGTGCAGAGCAGGGTGCGCGGGGAACTGGTGCGCATCGCCAAGGACAACAACGTGCTGTCCACCGCGATCGTGCTGGACGTTCCCGAGGCCCTGGCGAAGGAGCGCAACCGCGGTCGGCCCGACCGAGACTTCGGCGACCACGTCGTCCGGCGGCAGCGGCGCGAACTCCGCCAGGGGCTGAAGAGGCTGTCCCGCGAGGGCTTCCGCAGGATCCACGTCCTGCGCGGCCCGGAGGAGATCGACGGCGCCACCGTCGAACTCGAGCGCGCCTGGCCGGACCGGACGGAGCTCACCGGCCCCTTCGACATCGTCGGCGACGTGCACGGCTGCCGGGAGGAACTGGAGGAACTCCTCGGCGTCCTCGGCTACGAGCTGTCCCGCGACGGGGAGGGGCGCCCCGTGGGGGCGCGCCACCCCGACGGGCGCACGGCGGTGTTCGTCGGCGACCTCGTGGACCGCGGGCCGGACAGCCCCGGCGTGCTGCGCCTGGTCATGGGCATGGTCGCCGACGGCGACGCCCTGTGCGTGCCGGGGAACCACGAGAACAAGCTGATCAGAGCGCTCAAGGGCGCCAAGGTCCAGGCCACCCACGGCCTGGCCGAGACCCTGGAGCAGCTGGCCCGGGAGAGCGAGGAGTTCCGCGCGCGGGTGCTCGCCTTCTGCGACGGCCTGGTCAGCCACCTCGTCCTCGACGGGGGAAGGCTCGTCGTCGCCCACGCCGGGCTCAAGGAGGAGTACCACGGCCGGGCCTCGGGCCGTGTGCGCTCCTTCGCCCTGTACGGCGAGACCACCGGGGAGACCGACGAGTACGGCCTCCCCGTGCGGCTGCCCTGGGCCCGCGAGTACCGGGGGAAGGCGGCCGTGGTCTACGGCCACGTGCCCACCGTCAAGGCGGAGTGGCTCAACAACACCATCTGCCTGGACACGGGCTGCGTGTTCGGCGGCAAGCTCACCGCGCTGCGCCACCCGGAGCGCGAACTGGTCGACGTCGACGCCCACCGCACCTGGTACGAGCCGGTCCGGCCGCTGTCGGGCACGCCCCCGGAGGACGGGGAGCGGCGCGCCGACGACACCGTCGACATCACCGACGTCGGGGTCGGCGACGGCGTCTCGGCTCCCGGCCTGTACGTGGAGACCGCCGACGGGGCCGTGCGCACCGACAGCGGCAGCACGCTGTCCGCGCTGGAGGTCATGAGCCGGTTCGCGGTCGACCCGCGCTGGCTCCTGTACCTGCCGCCGACCATGGCCCCCGCGCCGACCGCCGCCGCACCGGGGCTCCTGGAGCACCCGGACGAGGCGTTCGCGTACTTCCGGGGCGCCGGGACCGGCGAGGTCGTGTGCCAGGAGAAGCACATGGGCTCGCGCGCCGTCGCCGTGCTGTGCAGGGACGGGGAGGCTGCCGAACGGCGGTTCGTCCCCGGCGAGCTGGGGACGGTCTACACCCGGACCGGGCGCCCGTTCTTCCAGGACCCCGCGCTCCGGGCGGAGGTCGTCGACCAGCTGCGCCGCGCCGTGACCGAGGCGGACCTGTGGGACCGGCTCGGCACCGACTGGGTGGCCCTGGACGGTGAGCTCCTGCCCTGGTCGGCCAAGGCCCGGCCGCTGATCCGCGAGCAGTACGCGTCGGTGGGCGCCGCCGCCCGCGCCTCCCTGCCCGCCGCCGCGGCCGCCCTCCGCGCCGCGGCCGCGCGCGGTGTGCCCGTGGACGGCCTGGCCGACAAGGTCGCCCTGCGGACGGAGCAGACGGAGGCGTTCAGCCGGGTCTACCGGCGCTACTCGTGGGACACCGACGGCGCCGCGGGGCTCCGGTACGCGCCCTTCGCGGTGCTCGCCTCCGAGGGCCGCGAGTACACCGACGCCGACCACCTGTGGCACATGGCGATCGCCGAACGGCTCGCGGAGGCCGGAGGACTGGTGCAGCCCACCCGCTACCGGGTGGTCGACACCACCGACCCGGCGGCCTGCGGCTCGGCCGCCGACTGGTGGACCGACCTGGTCTCCGCCGGCGGCGAGGGCATGGTGGTCAAGCCGGTCCTGGGAGCGCGGGCCGAGGGCCGCAAGGGCCTGGTCCAGCCGGGGCTGAAGGTGCGCGGGCCCGAGTACCTGCGGATCGTCTACGGAGCCGACTACACCGACCCCGAGAGGCTGGCCGTGCTCAAGGACCGCAACCTCGGCCGCAAGAACAGCCTGGCCATGCGCGAGCACAAACTGGGGCTGGAGGCCCTGGCCCGGCACGCCCGCCGCGAACCCCTGTGGCGGGTGCACGAGCCCGTGTTCGCGGTCCTGGCACTGGCCTCCGAGCCGGTCGACCCGCGCCTGTAGGCGCGCGCCCGGCCCGGCGCCCCGCCCGGGGCGCCGGGCCGGACACGCGGCCGGGAGCGGTGCGGGCCGGGGCGGTGCGGGGACCTCCTGGGCCCGGGCACCCGTGCTCCCGGCGGGGGACGCGGGCGCCCCGGCCGGACCCGGCGGTCCGCACGGGCCCAGGACGCGCGGCGCCGGTCGGACCGCGCCGGCGGCCGCCCGCTTCGCCTCCATTTCACGCCTTCTCTTCCGGTCGGACATCCGCGCGGGTGATGATGTGCGGGCCCCCGTTGCCCAGCGACCCCCGGAGCAGATGTGTCCCCCACCCGACCCGGACGCCTGATCGCGTCCACGTCCGCCGCGGCCGCGGTCCTCCTCGGCGTCGGCCTCGCGGCGGCGCCGCCCGCCCTCGCCGACGACGCCGCGCCCGTGATCAGCGAGGTGTACGGCGGAGGCGGCAACAGCGGAGCCCTGCTGCGCCACGACTTCGTCGAGCTCGGGAACCCGGCCGGAGGACCCGCCGATCTCGACGGCTGGAGCGTCCAGTACCTCCCCGCCGCCCCGGGGCCGTCCACACGGGTGCAGGTCACGGCCCTGGCCGGGGAGATCCCGGCGGGAGGCCACCACCTCGTCCGCCAGGCGGCGGGCGCCGGGGGCAGCGTCGAGCTCCCCGCCCCCGACACCGCCGGCAGCACCAACATGTCCGCGACCGCGGGCACGGTCCTGCTCGTCTCCGGCACCGAGCCGGTCTCCTGCCGGACCGCGGCGGCGTGCGCGCAGGACGGCTCCGTGGTGGACGTGGTCGGCTACGGCAACGCCGTCGTCCACGCCGGATCGCCCGTCACGGGGCTCTCCAACACCGCGTCCGCCTCACGCGACGCCGCGTTCACCGACACGGGCGACAACGCCGCCGACCTCACCGCCGGGGACCCCACGCCCACCAACGCGGCGGGTGAGACGGCGGGCGACGGCGGCGGGCCGGAGGAGCCCGTCGAGCCCGGCGACCTGCGCGTCCACGACGTGCAGGGCACCACCCGCACCTCCCCGTACGCCGGCCGCCAGGTCACCGGCCTGCCCGGGGTGGTGACGGCGGTCAACGCCTTCGGCGGCGCGCGCGGATTCTGGTTCCAGGACACCGAGGGCGACGGCGACCCCCGCACGAGCGAGGCCCTCTTCGTCTTCACCGGCTCCACCACGCCCGCCGTCGCCCCCGGCGACGAGGTCCTGGTCGCCGGGCGGGTCGGCGAGTACCGGCCCGCGGCCGGCCACCAGACCACCACCCAGCTCGACGGGGCCCGCTGGACCGTCCTGTCCACCGGCAACGCGCTCCCCGGCTCCGTCCTGCTGGACGCCGACGCCCTCCCCGAGGCGTACGCGCCCGACCACGGCGGCGACGTCTCCGGCCTGGAGCTGGAGCCCGACAAGTACGCGCTGGACTTCTGGGCCGCGCACGAGCACATGACGGTCCGCGTCGAGGACGCCCCCGTGGTGGGCGCCACGGACGGCTACCACGCCCTGTGGGTGACCACCGATCCCGGCCAGAACCCCACCGTCAACGGCGGGACCGCCTACGGCTCCTACGACCAACCCAACTCCGGGCGGGTCAAGGTCGAGTCCCTGCTCGACCGCGCCGAGCACCCCTTCCCCGAGGCGAACGTCGGCGACACCCTCGCCGGGGTCACCGAGGGCCCCCTCCACCACAGCCGGTTCGGCGGCTACCTGATCCGCGCCACCACCCTGGGGGAGCACGTCCCGGGCGGCCTGGAGCGCACCCCGGTCCGCGACACCGAGCGGTACGAGGTCAGCATCGCCACCTACAACGTCGAGAACCTCGGCGGCCGTGACGACCAGGCCAGGTTCGACGCGCTCGCGGCCGGGATCGTCGACCACCTGGACACGCCCGACATCATCGGGCTGGAGGAGATCCAGGACGACAGCGGCCCCGTGGACGACGGCACCGTCGACGCGGGCGTCACCCTCGACCGGCTCGTGGAGGCCGTCGCCGCGCACGGCGGCCCCGCCTACGAGTGGCGGCAGATCAGCCCCGAGGACAAGCAGGACGGCGGACAGCCGGGCGGCAACATCCGCAACGCCTTCCTGTTCGACCCCGAGCGGGTCGAGTTCGTGGACCGCGAGGGCGGCGACGCCACCACCGCCGTCGAGGTCGTGGAGGGCGCGCGGGGCGCCGAGCTGTCGGTGTCCCCGGGCCGCATCAGCCCGCTGGACGAGGCGTGGGACTCCAGCCGCAAGCCGCTGGTCGGCCACTTCCGCGCCCTCAACCGGGACGTCTACGTGGTCACCAACCACTTCAACTCCAAGGGCGGGGACGAGCCGCTCCACGGCGTCAACCAGCCGCCGAACCGCACCAGCGAGGCCCAGCGCCACGCCCAGGCCGAGCTGGTCGGGGCGTTCGCCGACGAACTGCTCGCGGCGGACCCGCAGGCCAACCTGGTCGTCATGGGCGACCTGAACGACTTCCAGTTCTCGCGGACCCTGGAGATCCTCACCGGGGAGGATCGCCTGTACAACCCCATGGCGGACCTGCCCGAGGGGGAGCGCTACAACTACGTGTTCGACGGCAACTCCCAGGCCCTGGACCACATCCTGGTCAACCGGGCCCTGGCGGGACGCGTCGACTACGCGGTCGCGCGGCTCAACTCCGAGTTCCACGACCAGGTCAGCGACCACGACCCGCAGGTGCTGTGGCTGGACACCCGCCGGAGCACCCCGCCGGGACGCGGCTGACCCGCGCGGACCGGAGGGGGCGGGCGCCCGGCCGCGCCCGCCCCCTCGGCGCGCCCGCGGCCCGCCGTACCGGGCCCGGGAGCGGCCGGTCACGGCAGGTGCCCGGGTGGCGCGTGTCACCGGCGGCCGACCCGGCCGCCCCCTATCCTGGGGAGCGTCCGCGAGAGGGCGGGCGCTCCTCAGCCAGGGAAGCGAGAGATGAACGTACTGCTCACCGGGGGGGCCGGGTACATCGGCTCGCACACCGCGGTCGAACTGCTCCAGGCCGGACACGACGTCGTCGTGGTCGACTCCCTCGTCAACAGCAGCGAGGAGGCCGTCCGCCGCGTCGAGCGCATCACCGGGCGGACCGTCGCCTTCCACCGGGCGGACTGCACCGACCCCGCAGCGCTGCGCCGGATCTTCGACGTCCACGACGTCGACGCCGTCATCCACCTGGCCGGGCTCAAGGCGGTGGGCGAGTCCGTCGCCCAGCCGCTGCGCTACTACCGCAACAACCTCGACGCGCTCCTGAACCTCGCCGAGGCGATGGACGAGCACGACGTCCGGAACCTGGTGTTCAGCTCGTCGGCGACGGTCTACGGCGACCCCGAGCACCTGCCCCTCACCGAGGACAGCACCCTCTCGGTGACCAACCCCTACGGCGCCACCAAGCTGTTCATCGAGCGCGTCCTGGAGGACCTGGCCGCCGCCGACCCCCGCTGGCACATCGTCTCCCTGCGCTACTTCAACCCGATCGGCGCCCACCCCAGCGGGCTCATCGGCGAGGACCCTCTGGGCGTCCCCAACAACCTGTTCCCGTACATCGCGCAGGTCGCGGCCGGACGCCGGGAGCGGCTCACCGTGTTCGGCGACGACTACGACACCCCCGACGGCACGGGCGTCCGGGACTACCTGCACGTGGTCGACCTCGCCCAGGGCCACCTGGCCGCCGTCGACCACCTCGGCGACACCGCGGGCTGCCGCGTCTACAACCTGGGCACCGGCCGCGGCACCTCGGTCATGGAGGGCCTGCGCGCGTTCGAGCGGGCCACCGGCGCACCCGTCCCGTACGAGGTGGCCGACCGGCGCCCCGGCGACGTCGCCGTGTGCTACTCCGACCCCTCCGCCGCCGCCCGCGACCTGGGCTGGAAGGCGGCCCTCACCGTCGACGACGCCTGCCGGGACGCGTGGAACTGGCAGTCGGCCAACCCCGGCGGCTTCGGGGGCGCCGGGAGCTGAGCCCCACCGCACACCCCGGAGTACCGGTTGAGCACGGGGAACGCCCTAGACTGGACGCCTATCCCTGTACTTCCTGCGGAAGGTCCTCCGTCGTGTCCGTTGGTGCTGAGAGCACGTTCGACACCGTTCTCGTCGTGGACTTCGGCGCGCAGTACGCGCAGCTGATCGCACGACGCGTCCGCGAATGCCATGTGCACAGCGAGATCGTGCCCTCGACCATGCCCGTCGAGGACATGCTCGCCAAGAAACCCAAGGCCATCATCCTCTCCGGCGGCCCGTCCTCGGTCTACGCCGAGGGCGCCCCCGTCGTCGGCGCCGAGCTGTTCGAGACCGGGGTCCCGACCTTCGGCATCTGCTACGGCTTCCAGGCGATGACCCGGGCCCTGGGCGGAACCGTCGACCGGACCGACCTGAGCGAGTTCGGCCGCACCGAGCTGACGGCCGTCACCGACTCCCTGCTGTTCGCGGGCGCCCCCGCCGACCTGTCGGTGTGGATGTCGCATGGCGACTCCGTGGTGCGGGCCCCCGAGGGCTTCGCCACGACCGCCAGCACCGCCGGCGCCCCGGTCGCCGCGTTCGAGGACACCGACCGCCGCCTGTTCGGCGTGCAGTTCCACCCCGAGGTCATGCACACCGAGCACGGCCAGGAGGTGCTGCGCCGGTTCCTGTACGAGGGCGCCGGGTGCCGGCCCACCTGGACGATGGTGAACATCGTCGAGGAGCAGCTGGAGCGCATCCGCGAGCAGATCGGCGACAAGAGCGTCATCTGCGCGCTGAGCGGCGGCGTCGACTCCGCCGTGGCCGGAGCCCTCGTGCAGCGCGCCGTCGGCGACCAGCTGACCTGCGTGTTCGTCGACCACGGCCTGCTCCGCAAGGGTGAGGCCGAGCAGGTCGAGAAGGACTTCGTCGCGATCACCGGGGCCAAGCTCAAGGTCGTGGACGCCGAGGAGCGGTTCCTGTCGGCGCTGGCCGGGGTCACCGACCCCGAGGAGAAGCGCAAGATCATCGGCCGCGAGTTCATCCGCGTCTTCGAGCAGGCGGCCCGCGAGGTCGTCGCCGAGGGCGGGGAGGGCGGCGCCGAGGTCGAGTTCCTCGTGCAGGGCACCCTGTACCCCGACGTGGTCGAGTCCGGCGGCGGCACCGGGACCGCCAACATCAAGTCGCACCACAACGTGGGCGGCCTGCCCGACGACCTGCAGTTCACCCTGGTCGAGCCCCTCCGGGAGCTGTTCAAGGACGAGGTGCGCAAGGTCGGCGAGGAGCTGGGCCTGCCCGCCGAGATGGTGTGGCGCCAGCCGTTCCCCGGGCCGGGCCTGGGCATCCGCATCATCGGCGAGGTGACCCGCGACCGCCTGGAGATCCTGCGCGAGGCCGACGCCATCGCCCGCGAGGAGCTGTCCCGCGCCGGCCTGGACCGCGAGATCTGGCAGTGCCCGGTCGTGCTGCTCGCCGACGTCCGGTCGGTGGGCGTGCAGGGCGACGGCCGCACCTACGGCCACCCGGTCGTGCTGCGCCCGGTCAGCAGCGAGGACGCCATGACCGCGGACTGGTCGCGCGTGCCCTACGACGTGCTGGCGAAGATCTCCAACCGGATCACCAACGAGGTCCGGGAGATCAACCGGGTGACGCTGGACGTGACCAGCAAGCCCCCGGGCACCATCGAGTGGGAGTAGGGGAGCGCCCCTCCCCGGAGCACGGACGGGCCCGGCACACCGCGTGTGTGCCGGGCCCTGTCCTTGTCCTCCGTCGCGCTCCGGCCCGGGGCCGCGGGGCCCGGCAGCGCTTCCGGACGGGGCGGGGCCGCGCACCCTCCCGGCCCACCGCCCCCGGCCGTGTTCCGCGGGTCGTGCCGGGCCCGCGGTGATCGGCGCGGGCGCCGGGCCGACCGCGGGCCTCCAGGGACCACGCCCTAGTAGGTCACCATGTCCCGGATCTCGATGGAGGTCGGCGCGCCGCCGGGGGTGTTGTTGAGCAGGAGCCTGACCGGGCTCTCGTCCTCGGTGAGGATGAACACCAGCTCGCCCGCGGCCGGGGTGCCCGGGGCGAGGCCGCCGGTGTCCCACAGCGAACTCACCTGTTCGTCCCTGGACGGGGTCGCCGCGACGACCTCGGACTCCGACTCGGTGACCAGGTACTGCGACTTGCTGTCGAAGACGAAGCGCTCGCCCTCGAGGAGGTTGGTGACCTGCAGGTCCACGACGCAGTACTCGCCCCTGCGGAGCGCGGATCGGCCCTCCAGCGTCTCCATCCCGCAGTTGACGGAGTTGACCCGGTACTCGACCGTGCCGTCGGCGGAGACCCCGCCGGATCCGTCCGAGGGGACGGAGTCGTCGGCGCCGTCGTCCGGTGCGGGCTCCGGGGCCTCCTCCTGCTCCGAGCCGGCCCCCGCGGGAGGGGCGTCGTCACCGCCGGAGAACGGCGGGTCGTCCCGGTTCATCACCAGGATCGTCAGGACGGCCATGAGCACCAGGAGCACCGAGGCGCCCACCGCCACCGCGACGACCAGTCCGCGGCGCCGGTTCGGCGCGGCCGGCCGGTGCGGGGGAGGGGGGACCGGGGGCACGTACGGCTGCGGCCCCGGGCGGTTCGCCTGCTGGTCGGCGGGGGGCACCATCGGGATGGGCCCGGTCGAGGCCGGGTGCTGGGCCGGGGGCGGACCCGCCTGCCGGGGCTGCTGCGCCTGGCCGCCCGGCGGTGGGCCGGGCTGGTGGCCGGTCGCGGGGTAGCCCGGGGGCGGCCCCGCGGGAGGCTGCGGGTGCTGGAAGTTGCCCGTCTGGTGCGCGGGCATGGGCGGGCCCGCCTGGTACTGGCCGGGCGCCGGGTGCCGCATGCCCGTCACGGTCTGGTGTCCGGGCCCGCCCTGCTGGGGGCGCATCCCCGGGGGAGGGCCGGGCGGCATCGGCGGCAGGTTGGGCCGCCACGACTGGTGCAGCGCGTGCGACACCATGTCGTTGGGGTTGGTGCTGTCCTCCCCGCCCGCCAGCTCCAGCAGGAGGTCCTGGGCGGTGGGCCGGCGGTTCGGCTCCTTGGCCAGGGCACGCGTCACGAGGCGGTCGAGAGGGCTGTCCAGGTTGCCGATCTGGGGTTCGGCGAACAGCACCCGCTTGCCCAGCGTCATGGCGTCGCCGTTGCCGAAGGGGTGCGTGCCGTTGCCGGCGAACGCCACCAGGCACCCCCAGGCGAAGATGTCCGCCGAGGTGGTGACCTGCTCCTCCAACAGCTGCTCGGGCGCCATCCACCCGGGGCTGCCCATGACGATGCCGGTCTGGGTGTGGTTCGTGGCGGTGTTCATCGCGCGCGCGATGCCGAAGTCGATCACCCGGGGGCCCGACAGCGACAGCAGCACGTTCGCGGGCTTGAGGTCGCGGTGGACCAGCCCGGTGCGGTGGATGGCCGCGAGCGCGGCGGCCACGCCCAGGGCGAAGCCGTGCAGGGTGGAGGAGTCCAGCGGACCGTTCTCGGCTATGTGCTCGGCCAGGGCGGTGCCGGCGATGTACTCGGTGACCATGTAGGGACGGTTCTCGAACGTCCCGTGGTCGAGCACCTTGGCGGTGCAGAAGGAGGCGACCTTGCGGGCGTTCTCCATCTCATCGCGAAAACGCGCCCGGGTCGCCTCGTCGAAGGCGAGTTCCGGACGGATGACCTTGATGGCTACCTGGTTGTTCCGGTCCGACATACTGCCCAGGTAGACGGTGCCCATGCCACCGCTGCCCAGCTTGCCGGACAGCACGTAGGGACCGATGGTGGCCGGATCCCCGGCGGCCAGCGGTTCCAGGTTCTTCGGGAGCCCATCCGACGGCAAGCGACCCTCCCCGACGGTGTCCAAACCCCGCCTTGCCCCAAGGTAGCGGTGTTTGTGCCCTGATTCCCACTCAGCGGCCTGATTGGGCCGTTCTGGGGGCAGGCGGTGACTGACATGACAGTGGTGACGATCCCCGGATCGTGATCCTGGTTCCCGATTCCTTCCGCCGATGGCGTTAGCGCCGGTCGGAGGGGGTGAACACACCGGCGCCCCTGGCGGGGTACGTGTTCACGCAAGGTGGGGGTTCCTTTACGATTGGGGACTCGTGACCGTTAATACCACCGTAACCGTGCGGGTCCCCGCGAAGGTGAACCTCCAGTTGGCGGTGGGGCCCGGACGCGAGGACGGGTTCCACGACCTCGTCAACGTGTTCCACGCCGTCTCACTGTTCGATGAGGTTACCGTCAAGGAGGCCCGGTCGCGTCGGCCGAGTCCCCCGGGCGGGGGCGGCTCCGTCGTCGCGGAACTGACCGCCGGCGGCGGCCTGGGGTCCCACCTTTCCCGCGTTCCCCTCGACGCGAGCAACCTGGCCGCCCGCGCGGCGGTCCTGGTGGCCGAGCGCACGGGGAAGGGCTTCCCCGTCACCGTCCACCTGGACAAGAACATCCCGGTGGCGGGGGGCATGGCCGGCGGGAGCGCGGACGCGGCCGCCGCCCTGGTCGCCTGCGACCGGCTCTGGGGCGCCGGCCTGCCACGGGAGGCCCTCCTCGACTGCGCCGCCGAGCTCGGCAGCGACGTCCCCTTCGCCCTGGTGGGCTCGACGGCCGTCGGGACGGGGCGGGGCGAGGTCCTCTCGCCGATGGCCAGCCCCGGCCGTTTCCGCTGGGTCTTCGCCCTGTCGCCGCACGGCCTGTCCACGGCGCGGGTCTTCCGCGAGTACGACCGGATCCGTCCGGACGCCCCCCCGCCGAGCCTCGACCCGGCCCTGGCCGGCGCGCTCGCGCTGGGGGACCCCGCGGCCGTCGGAGCGGCGCTCACCAACGACCTCCAGGAGGCCGCCCTGTCCCTCCTGCCGGAGCTGGAGCGCACCCTCGGGACCGGGCGGGGCGCCGGGGCCCTGGGGGCCCTGGTGTCGGGCTCGGGGCCCACCTGTGCGTTCCTGGTGGGCGGGGGGCCGGAGGACGCCGCCGTCGTGGCCGAGCGCGAGGCCTCGGTGGTCGCGGCCCTGGAGGGGAGCGGGCTGTGCGAGCAGGTGGTGACGGCCCACGGGGACGTGCCGGGCGCCGTTGTGCTGTGACCTAAATCACTGTCGTTTCTTCCGTTCTGTGGGGGTTTCGCCCAGTTGACCTGAACCACGGTTGAGGTCGAACACTGGTGTGCATGACGACCGCAACCGCCTTGTCGCGCTACGCCGACCTGCCAGCCCTCATCGGCCTCATGGAGGGTGACGAGAAGCACATGGGCGCCGCCCACTCCACCCTGGACGTGGTGTGGGTCCTCTACGACCGCGTCCTGGCCGTCACCCCCGCGACGGCCGAGGACCCCGCCAGGGACCGCTTCCTGCTGTCCAAGGGCCACGGGCCCGCGGCGTTCTACGCGGTGCTGGCCGCCAAGGGGTTCGTGGACGTGGCCGCCCTGCGCGGCTGGACGGCCTTCGACTCCCCGCTGGGCCACCACCCGGACCGGGTCCTCGTGCCCGGGGTGGAGATCGGCAGCGGCTCCCTCGGCCACGGCCTGCCCCTCGGACTGGGCAGCGCCCTCGGCCTGCGCGCCCAGGGCGTCCGCCGCCCCGACGGCGCCGCCCCCCGCGTGGTGGTGCTCCTCGGGGACGGGGAACTCGACGAGGGCAGCAACCACGAGGCGATCGTCGTCGCCGGGCGGCTCGGCGTCGACAACCTCACCGCGGTCGTCGTGGACAACGCCTCCAGCACCCACGGCTGGCCCGGCGGCGTCGCCGCACGGTTCGCGGGGGAGGGGTGGGCGGCGCGCGAGGTCGCCGGGCGCGACCACGACGCCCTCCACGAGGCCCTCACCCGGCCCCACACAGGACGGCCGCTGGCCGTCGTCGCCCGCGTCCGGACCAGGTAGGGGACAGGCCATGCGAGAAACCTTCGCCGCCACCGTCAGCGAGGCCATGGACCGCGACCCGCGCGTCGCGGTGGTCCTCGCCGCCATCTCGGCGGGCATGTTCCGCTCCGCCGCGGCCCGCCACCCCGGGCGGGTGGTCGACGTCGGCATCCGGGAGCAGGCCATGATCGGGGTGGCCGGCGGGCTCGCCCTGACCGGGATGCGCCCGATCGTGCACAGCTACGCCCCGTTCCTGGTCGAGCGGCCGTTCGAGCAGGTCAAACTGGACTTCGCCCACCAGGACGTGGGCGCCGTCCTGGTCAGCATCGGCGGCTCCTACGACGCCTCCGAGGAGGGGCGCACCCACCAGGCGCCCGGCGACGTCGCCCTGCTCGACACCCTCCCGGGGTGGACCGTGCACGTGCCGGGCCACCCGGACGAGGCCCGCGCCGCCCTGGAGTCCGCCATCCCCGGCGACGACCGCGTGTACGTGAGGCTGTCGGAGACCTCGAACCGCGCGCCCCGGCCCGTGGACGGGCGGCTGTCCGCGGTGCGCACGGGGTCGCCCCGCTCCGCGGGCGTGGTGGTCGCCGTCGGACCGATGCTGGACCGCGTGCTGGAGGCCACCGCCGACCTCGACGTGACGGTCGCCCACACCTCCACCGTGCGCCCGTTCGACCGCGCGGGGCTCAGCGCCCTGGTCGGGGCGGCGGGCAACGCCGACGTGCTCGTGGTGGAGCCCTACCTCGCCGGGACCTCCGCGCACGAGGTCGCGGCGGCCCTCGTGGACCGGCGCCACCGGCAGCTCGGGCTGGGGGTGGCCCGCGACCGGGAACTGCGCGCCTACGGCGCCCCCGCGCAGCACGCGCGGGCGCACGGCCTGGACGCGGAGGGCATCGCCGAGGCCGCCAGGGGGTTCTTCCTGGTGTAGGCCGGGGCCGGGGAACCCGGCGGCGCGGAACGCGCCCGGGGCCTTGCGTGGTGCGGCCCCGGGCGCGTCCCGTGCGGGGACACGCGCCGTCCGGGCCGCATCCCCGCGTGAGGCGCCGGGCGACTGCGGCGTCGTGCTCGGTCACCGCGACCCGGGCCGCGCCCCCGCGGGGGGCACACACCCGCCGCCCGTGCCCGGGCTCGCCGCGCCCCCGCGGGGGGACGAGAGCCCGGACCGCGGCCCCGCCGTCGGGACAGGGATCCCGCGCCCCGGGGCGGGGCGGCCAGGGCACTGGGTCGGACCCGGGACAATGGAAGGTGATGACGAATCTGGTCAACCTTCAGGACGTGTCCCTGGCCTACGGGCCGCTCGTACTCCTCGACAAGGTGTCGCTCGGCGTCGACGAGGGCGAACGCATCGGTGTGGTCGGCCGCAACGGCGGCGGCAAGTCCACGCTGATCTCCGTGCTCTCCGGCATCACCGAGCCCGACTCCGGGCGGGTCGTGCACAACCGCGGGCTGCGCATCGGCTTCCTGCACCAGCGCGACACCTTCCCCGACACCACCGTCGGCGGGTTCGTGCTGGGCGACCGCGCCGAGCACGAGTGGGCGGGCGACTCCCGCATCCGCGACGTCCTTCGGGGCCTCCTCGGCGGCTGGGACCTGGACACGCCCATGTCCGGGCTCTCCGGCGGCGAGCGCCGCCGCTCGGGACTGGCGCGGCTGCTCATCGGCGACCACGACCTCATCGTCCTGGACGAGCCCACCAACCACCTCGACATCGAGGGCATCGCCTGGCTCGCCGAGCACCTGCGCGGCCGCCCGGAGGCGCTCGTGGTCGTCACGCACGACCGCTGGTTCCTGGACGCCGTCACCACCCGCACCTGGGAGGTCGGGCGCGGCGCCGTCGAGCGCTACGAGGGGGGCTACGCCGCCTACGTCCTGGCCAAGGCCGAACGGGACCGCCAGGCCGCGGCCTCCGAGGAGCGGCGCCAGAACCTCATGCGCAAGGAGCTGGCCTGGCTGCGCCGCGGCGCCCCGGCCCGGACCTCCAAGCCCAAGTTCCGCATCGAGGCGGCCAACCAGCTCATCGCCGACGAGCCGCCGCTCCGCGACACCGTCGAGCTGGTGCGGTTCGCGAGCTCCCGGCTCGGCAAGACCGTCATCGACCTCAAGAACGTGTCGGTGGCCGTCCCCGACCGGACCCTCCTGGACCACCTCACCTGGCAGCTGGGCCCCGGCGACCGGGTCGGCCTGGTGGGGGTCAACGGCGCGGGCAAGTCCACCCTCCTCAAGATCCTCGCCGAGGAGCGCGAGCCCGACTCCGGCAGCGTGCGCACCGGCCGCACCGTCAGGCTCGCCCACCTGTCGCAGAACGTCGTCGAACTCGACCCCGAGGCGCGCCCGCTCCAGGCCGTCATGGAGATCCGCGAGCACATCACCATCGGCAAGCGCGACTACACGGCGAGCCAGATGCTGGAGCGCTTCGGCTTCCGGGGCGACCGGCAGTGGACGCCGATCGGCGACCTGTCCGGCGGCGAGCGCCGCCGCCTCCAGCTCCTGCGCCTGCTCATGGACGAGCCCAACGTGCTGCTGCTGGACGAGCCCACCAACGACCTGGACATCGAGACCCTCACCGAGCTGGAGGACCTCCTCGACGGCTGGCCGGGCTCCCTCGTGCTGGTCAGCCACGACCGGTACTTCCTGGAGCGCATCACCGACCGGGTGCTCGCGCTCATGGGGGACGGCAGCCTCGCCTTCCTGCCCGGCGGGGTCGACGAGTACCTGGAGCGCCGCGCGGTGACCGCGGGGGAGGCCACGGTGCCGCTCGGCGCGTCCGAGACCGCTGCGGCCGGGGCCGCCCCCGAGCAGCCCGCGGTGTCCGCGACGGAGCGGCGCGCGGCCCAGAAGGAGCTCCAGCGCGTCGAGCGGCGCATGGACCGCATCACCAGGCGCGAGGCGGAGCTGCACGAGCTGATGGCCGCCGCCGCGAACGACTACGCCCGGCTCGCCGAACTGGACGCCGAGGCCAAGGCCCTGGCGACCGAGCGCGGCGAGCTGGAGGAGGTCTGGCTGGAGCAGGCGGAGATCGTCGGCGACTGACCGCCGGGCGCGCTCCTCCCCCCGGCCGGGGCCCCGCGAGGGGGCCCGGCCGTGTCCGCGCGGGCCCCGCGCCCCTCCCCGGGCGCTCCCGCGCGAACGTCCCCGCCGAGGGCCGCGCACTCCCGCGACCGGCCCGGCCCCGCAGGGGCCCCGCGAGGGGCTCCCCGCCTCCGCCGGGCGGCTCGGGGCGCCGTCGAGTAGCCTCCGGGAACATGGGGCCGCCGCGGCCGACCGTACGCCGGGCGCCGCCCTCCCAGTGGACAGGAGTGAACCCGCATGACCGCTTTGGACGAGATTCCGGTGACGCTGATCGACGGGCGCGAGACGACCTTCGGCGAGTGGGCCGGAAAGGTCAGGCTGGTGGTGAACGTCGCCTCCCGGTGCGGGCTCACGCCGCAGTACGGGCAGCTGGAGGAGTTGCAGAAACGCTACGCCGACCGGGGGTTCACCGTGCTGGGGTTCCCCAGCAACCAGTTCCTCCAGGAGTTCGGCAGCGACGGCAAGATCGCCGAGTACTGCTCCGCGACGTGGGGGGTGACCTTCCCGATGACGAGCAAGGTCAAGGTCAACGGGAAGGACCGCCACCCGCTCTACGGCGAGCTCACGGCGGTCCCCGACGCGGACGGCCAGGCGGGGAAGGTGAAGTGGAACTTCGAGAAGTTCCTCGTCCTCCCGGACGGCGCCGTGCACCGCTTCCGCCCGGCCACGCTGCCGGACGACCCCGCCATCGTCGCGCTCATCGAGAAGTCGCTCCCCGGGGAGGCGTGAGGGCGCGGTAGCCCGTCCCCTCCGGGGCGGGCCCGGACCGGAGGGGACGGGCCCCGGCCCGGCACGGCGGACCGGGCCGCCGATCCCCCGTGAGAGGGGACGCCCGGCCGGGTCCGCACGCGGGCGGAGCGGCCCTCAGCGCACCTCCTCCGCGAAGACGGAGGCGATCTCCCGCGCGCCCTGCTCGTTCGGGTGGATGTCCGGGCCCCGTTCCGCGTCGCACATCCAGGTCAGGTCGCACACGTTCTGGAGGTTCG
The DNA here is from genome assembly GCF_042660575.1 of Nocardiopsis tropica. Taxonomy (NCBI): domain Bacteria; kingdom Bacillati; phylum Actinomycetota; class Actinomycetes; order Streptosporangiales; family Nocardiopsidaceae; genus Nocardiopsis; species Nocardiopsis tropica. The sequence goes on along the minus strand of NZ_JBHSUF010000011.1, from coordinate 148,441 downwards.
CGGGCATGCCGGTCCGGCTGTCCTCGGGCACCTCCCTGTTGGTGGCCTGGAAGACGGAGTCCACGTCCGCGACCTCGATGCCCTCGGCCTCGTAGGCCTCGGTGAGCGTCCCGTTGACCTCGGTGAGGGTCTCCACGGCCTCCTCGGCGAGCCCGCCCCGCGCCTCGTGCTCGGGGAAGACCTCCTCGGCCTCCTCCGCGGACGCGGCGGCCTGCCCGGCGGGGTCGTCGTCGAGCAGGAGGAAGGCGAGGAACGGGTTGTAGTAGGTCATCGCGACGATCCGGGTGTCCGGGCCGGCCGCGGCGCGCAGCCGCTCGGCGATCTCGGGCACCTCGTCCTCCAGGCGGTCGAGGCCGTCGGCCACGCACTCCGCGTCGATGTCGATGTCCTCGGAGCTGTCCGCGCGGCCGTCCGGCGCGTTCACCCCCTGCACGCAGCGGGTGAAGTTGTTCGCCCCGATGGTGAGGGTCACCAGGTCCACCTCGCCCTCGTGCTCCGCGAGGAAGTCCTCGGCGGCCCGGAGCTGCTCACCGTCGTCGTAGCGCTCCTCGCAGTCGGGCAGGCCGCCCTCCATGAACGTGGTCGTGTCCTCGCCCGCGCAGCCCATGCGCTCGTGCCGGAGGCCGGGGTCGTCGTCGAGCAGGGTGCGGTACAGGACGTCCGTGTACCCTTCCTCGGTCTCGACGGGCGTCCCGTCCTCGTCGGGCTGCACGCCCACGGCCAGCGAGTCGCCCAGGGACAGGTAGTAGCCCCCTTCGGCGCCGGGGGTCCCCGGCGCCGCCGTCCCTTCTCCGTCGGTGCCCGCGCACCCCGCCGCCAGCACTGCGACGGCCGTCACCGCGATCCAGCGGATTCGCACTCTCTGTCTCCCACCCGGGTCGGTTGCAGGTACGTGCCCGGGGCTGCCCGGTGGGCGGGCGCGCCGCCCTTCCCGGGTGCCGCCGGGCCCTTCACGTGGGGGAACCGGAAGGCGTCCGGGCCACGATGCCAGCCGCCGCGGGTCCGCGTCGAGCGTCCGGGTGGGAGATGTCTCTCAGCGGGCCGGCCGCGGGGCCCGGACCGCCGCGACCGTCCGGAGCGCTCTCCGGGACGGAGGAGGGACCCGCACGCGGCGGGGGCGGGCCGCCGAGCTCTCACGCCGTTCTCTCCCGCCGGAGCCCGAAACGCGGTGCGCGCCCGGCAGCGCTCCTGGTGGGGGCGGACACCGCCAGGGGCGGGGGATGCCTCCGGCGGTCCCGGCGCTCGCGCCGATCGCCGCGAGCCCGGGACGTTCCGCGGAACACGCCCTAGCCCTGCGGTCGGGAGGGGTCTCTGTCGAGGGGGGCCAGAAGGCATCTGAGCAACGATGCCAGCTGCTGCCGGTCGCCGTCGGGCATGGGGGCCAGAAGCGTCTCCTCGTAGCTGAGGAGCGACTCCAGGGCGGCGTCGATGCGCTCGGCGCCGCGTTCGGTGAGCCGGACCAGCACCCCGCGCTTGTCGTCGGGGTCGGGGCGGCGCTTGACCAGGCCGGCGGCGGCCAGCCTGTCCACCCGGTTGGTCATGGTCCCGGAGGTCACCAGGGTGGCGCGCAGCAGCCGTCCGGGGCTCAGCTCGTACGGGGGACCGGAGCGGCGCAGCTCCGCGAGCACGTCGAACTCCCAGGGCTCCAGTGCGTGCTCGGTGAAGACCGTGCGCCGGGCGCGGTCCAGGTGGCGTGCGAGCCGGGACACACGGCTGAACACCTCCAGGGGTGTCACGTCCACGTCCGGGCGTTGGGAGCGCCACGCCTCGATCAGCCCATCCACCTCATCGCGCATGGGGACAGCCTATCTCTTGACATCAAGATAGTGGGGCGGGTATGCCGCACTTCCCGCGTCCCGCTCGCGGCAGCGGCGCGGGGGACGGGCCGCGGCGGGCCCGTCCCCCGGTGCGCCGGGGGACGGGGGTCAGCCCCCGCCCCGCCGCCTCGTCTGCAGCCTCGGCTTGGGCTCCAGGCTCGCGAGCCCGTTCCAGGCCAGGTTGACCAGGTGCGCGGCGACCACCTCGCGCTTGGGCCTGCGCACCTCGAGCCACCACTGGCCCGTCAGCGCCCACATGCCCACCAGGGCCTGCGCGTACATCGGGGCGAGCGCCGGGTCGTAGCCGCGCTCGGCGAACTCGTCGACCATGATGTGCTCGACCTGGCTGGCGATGTCGTTGATCAGACTGGCGAAGCTTCCCGTGCCGGAGGCCACGTGGGAGTCGCGGGTCAGCACCCGGAACCCGACCGTGTTCTCCTCCACGTAGCGCAGCAGGGCCAGCGCAGCCTTCTCGATCTTGCCCCGTGCGCTGTCGGCGGTGAGGGCCTCGCCCATCATCTCCAGGAGGGTGCGCATCTCACGGTCGACCACGACCGCGTAGATCCCCTCCTTGCCGCCGAAGTGCTCGTACACGACGGGCTTGGACACCCCGGCCCGTGCGGCGATCTCCTCGACGGAGGTCGCGTCGAACCCGCGCTCGGCGAACAGCTCCCGGCCGATCTCCAACAGCTGTTGCCGACGCTCCTTGCCCGTCATGCGCTTGCGGCGCACGCGGACCTTCTGCTCGCTGTCGGCTGCTCCCATGATGGCTATCGATCCTAGACCTTGACCCGCTTGGCGGCGAGCCGGTCGTTGTTGGGCCAGCGGACCTTCGTGGCCCAGCCGAGCTTCTCGAACGCCCAGATCACGCGGGCGGAGATGTCGATCTGGCCCTTGAGCACGCCGTGGCGCGCGCAGGTCGGGTCCGCGTGGTGCAGGTTGTGCCAGGACTCGCCGAACGACGGGATGGCGAGCCACCACACGTTGCGGGAGCGGTCGCGCACCTCGAAGTTCTCCTCGCCGATGGTGTGGCAGATGGAGTTGATGGACCAGGTGACGTGGTGCAGCAGCGCCACGCGGACCAGGCTCGCCCAGAAGAACGCGGTGAACGCGCCCCACCAGGACATGGTCACGAGGCCGCCGATGAGGGCGGGGGCGCCGAGGGAGAAGAGCACGATCGGCAGGAACAGCTTGTCGACGAGGACGATGTCCTTGTCCTTGAGCAGGTCCGGGGCGAAGCGGCGCGGAGAGGTCTTCTTGTCGTCCAGGTACATCCAGGCCATGTGCGCGTAGTACAGGCCCTTGGCGACGGACTTCCAGTCGTCCCCGAAGCGCCACGGCGAGTGCGGGTCGCCCTCGGCGTCGGCGTACTTGTGGTGGCGGCGGTGGTCGGCCACCCACTTGATGACGCTGCCCTCGATGGCCAGCGAGCCGGCGACCGCGAGCGCGATCCGCAGCGGGCGGTTGGCCTTGAAGGAGCCGTGGGTGAAGTGGCGGTGGAAGCCGACCGTGATGCCCAGGCCGCTGATGAGGTAGAAGACCGACGCGATCGCGATGTCGGTGAGGCTCAGGCCCCATCCCCAGAAGAAGGGGACGGAGGCGAGCAGGGCGATGAGCGGGACGAAGACGAACGCGAAGACGGTGAAGCGCTCGGCCCTGCCCCGCAGTTCCGGCTCGTACTCGGGGATCGCCTCGCGCTTCCCCTCGGCGTTCTCGGTCGGTAGCTCGGCAGCAGTGGTCATGGTCGTACACACCTCGTCGTCACGGCAGGGTCCTCGCGGTCGGACGGTGTCCGAGAGGCGCGGAGCACCCGTCGCGACGGCCCAACCTATTCCTACGTAACCGTAACCTACGACCCCGTAGGTTTGGCAAGCCCTCCACCGGAGGCGCTATGTTGGTGCCTGGCGTACGGGCGCGATGTGTGCGCGCCCCCTGCCTTCCCGGATGATGTAATCGGCAGCATGTGGGGTTTTGGTCCCCATCGTCCAGGTTCGAGCCCTGGTCCGGGAGCCTTCCACCCGTTCCCTTCCCCGCCCCTATCCCCGTGCGCGCGAGGGAAACCCCGGCCCTTGCGCCCGGACGCCCCGGGCGCCCCGGCGCCGGGCCCGGCCCGGTGGCGCGGCGCATCTCACAGAACGCCCCGGAACCCGACGCCACAGGCCCGGCCCGGCCCCCGCTCCCCACCCCGGCGTCACGTGCCCGCAGGACGCCTGTGACACGCATGTATCCTTCCCATGTCGGCCGCTGGTCATCCGACGGCCGCCCGCGCGGCACGCGGGTCGAGCCGCCGAAGGGTGAGCCGACAGTTCAATGCCAGCTATCACGAGGGGTCTCCTTCAGTGAGCGTGAACCGTCCGGCTGCCGTCATCGTCCTCGCGGCGGGCGAGGGCACCCGAATGAAGTCGAAGCTTCCCAAGGTCCTCCACGAGCTCAACGGCCGCAGCATGCTCGGCCACGTTCTCGCGGCCGCGGGCGAACTGGACCCCCACCACTCGGTCGTGGTCGTCGGCCACGCCCGGGACCAGGTCCGGTCCCACCTGTCGGAGGTCGCCCCCGAGGCCGCCACCGCGGTCCAGGAGGAGCAGAACGGCACCGGCCACGCGGTGCGCATGGCGGTCGAGGACCTCGCCGCCAAGGGCACCGAGCTCGCCGGCACCGTCGTCCTGACGTGCGGGGACACCCCGCTCCTGCGCGGTTCCACGCTCTCGGAGCTGGTGGCCGCCCACGAGAAGGAGGGCAACGCCGTCACGGTGCTGTCCGCCCGCGTCCCCGACCCCCACGGCTACGGGCGCATCGTGCGCGACGGCGACGGCGACTTCACCGGCATCGTCGAACACGCCGACGCCTCCCCGGAGCAGCACGCGATCGACGAGATCAACTCGGGCATGTACGCGTTCGACGGAGCGCTCCTGTCCGCCGTCGTCAAGCGCCTGTCCACGGACAACGCCAAGGGCGAGGAGTACATCACCGACGCGGTCGCGCTCCTGCGCGGGGACGGGAACCGGGTCGGCGCCTGGATCGCCGAGGACTGGCACGAGGTGCAGGGCGTCAACAACCGTGTCCAGCTCTCCGAGGCCCGCCGCGTCCTCAACGACCGCCTCCTCGCCGAGCACATGCTCGCGGGCGTCACGGTGGTGGACCCCGCCTCCACGTGGGTGGACGCGCAGGTCCGGATCGGACGCGACGCCGTGCTCGAGCCCGGCACCCGCCTGCTCGGCGCCACCGTCGTCGGCGAGGACGCCGTCGTCGGCCCCCGCGCCGACCTGAGGGACACGGTCGTCGGCGAGGGCGCCCAGGTGCGCGAGACGACCGCCGACCGGGCCGAGATCGGCCCGGGGGCCACGGTGGGCCCCTACACCTTCCTCCGACCGGGCACCCGCCTGGCCGGGCGGGCCAAGGCCGGCGCCTTCGTCGAGATCAAGAACTCGAACGTGGGCGCCGGATCCAAGATCCCGCACCTGACCTACGTCGGGGACGCGGACATCGGCGTGGGCAGCAACATCGGCTGCTCCTCCGTGTTCGTCAACTACGACGGGGTGGACAAGCACCGGAGTGTCATCGGCGACCACGTGCGGCTCGGCAGCGACAACACCTTCGTCGCGCCCGTGCACGTGGGCGACGGCGCCTACTCCGGTGCGGGCACCGTGATCAGGGACGACGTTCCGCCCGGCGCGCTGGCGATCTCCGAGGGGCACCGCCAGCGCAACGTCGAGGGCTGGACCCGGCGCAAGCGCCCGGGCACGCCCTCCGCCGAGGCGGCGGACAAGGCCGATCGGCACAGAGCCGACGACAAGCAGTGACTGTGGGGGAGAAACACGTGACCGGCATGAAGGCCACCGGCCAGAAGAACCTGATGCTGTTCTCGGGACGCACACACCCGGGGCTGGCCGAGGAGGTAGCCAAGGAGCTGGGGATCGAGGTGGTCCCCACCCGGTTCGACACCTTCGCCAACGGTGAGATCTTCATGCGGTACCTGGAGTCGGTCCGCGGCTGCGACGCGTTCGTCATCCAGAGCCACGCCGACCCGGTCAACGAGTCGATCATGGAGCAGCTGATCATGGTGGACGCGCTCAAGCGCGCGTCCGCCAAGCGGATCACCGTGGTCACGCCGATCCTGGGCTACGCCCGCCAGGACAAGAAGCACCGCGGCCGCGAGCCCATCTCGGCGCGCCTGGTCACCGACCTGTTCCGGACCGCGGGCGCGGACCGGATGATGGCCGTCGACCTGCACACGGACCAGATCCAGGGCTTCTTCGACGGCCCGGTCGACCACCTCTTCGCGCTGCCGATCCTGGCCGACCACGTCGCCAGCCAGGTCGAGCGCTCCGACATCACCGTGGTCTCCCCCGACGCGGGCCGCGTCCGGACCGCCGACCGCTGGGCGGACCGCCTCGGCGCCCCCCTGGCGATCATCCACAAGCGGCGCGACCCGGACGTCGCCAACCAGGTGAAGGTCCACGAGGTCGTCGGCACGGTCAAGGACCGCGTCTGCGTCCTGGTGGACGACATGATCGACACCGGCGGCACCATCGTGAAGGCCTCCGAGGCCCTGTTCGAGCAGGGGGCCAGGAAGGTCATCGTGGCCGCCACGCACGGCGTGCTGTCCGGCCCGGCGGCCGAGCGCCTCCAGAACTCGCGGATCTCCGAGGTGATCATCACCAACACGCTCCCCGTCCCCGAGGAGCGTGCCTTCGAGAAGCTGACCCAGCTCTCGATCGCCCCGCTGGTGGCCCGCGCGATCAGCGAGGTCTTCACGGACGGCTCGGTCACGAGCCTGTTCGAGTAGGCCCGCGCCAAGTTCCCGCCAAGTCCCGCGCGCCCCGTTGACGGCCTCCCGGTCCGGGAGGCGCCCGCCGACGGGGCGTGTTCTGAGTCGTCGGTGAAGCCAGTAGACTTGACCGAGTGTCCCCGTGCCCAGGTGGAGTCGTGTTCGGCTTCGCTCAGGAGCACGGGCAGGGGTGCGCGACGAGCGTTCCCGGGCCGGACGGGTCCGGTGACGGCTCGCCGGGCACGCCTGGAACCAGGGCGGTCGCGTCCCCTGCCTGAGGGGAGACCCCGCCGCATTCTCCGCCGAGGGCGGGAATCGTTCGTACTACTGGAGTCGTGTTCCCCGTGCTGCGGGGTTGAACCCGAGGAGTTTTGTCGTGTCCGAGGTACGTATCGCTGCCGAGCCCCGCACGGAATTCGGCAAGGGCGCCTCCCGTCGCGCCCGCCGCGCGGGTAAGGTGCCGGCCGTCCTCTACGGCCACGGCACCGAGCCCCGCCACCTGAACCTGCCGGGCCACGAGCTCATGCTCGCCCTGAAGACCCCGAACGTCCTGATCCGCCTCGAAGGCCTGGACAAGGACAACCTCGCCCTGCCCAAGAGTGTGCAGCGCGACGCCATCAAGGGCTTCCTTGAGCACATCGACCTCCTGGTCGTGTCCAAGGGCGAGAAGGTCGAGGTTGAGATCTCGGTGAACCTGACCGGTGAGGTCAAGGCCCCGGGTGTGCTCAATCAGGAGCTCGTCACCGTGACCGTCGAGGCTGAGGCCACCAACATCCCCACCGGTGTCGACTTCGACATCGAAGGCCTGGAGGTCGGGGCCAACCCGACCGCCGGCGACCTGAAGCTGCCCACGGGCGCCACCCTGGTCACCGACCCCGAGGCCCTCGTGCTCACCGTCTCCGCGCCCCGCGTGGAGGAGGAGCCGACGACCGGAGCCGAGACCACCGAGGAGGCCGCCGCCGAGTAGGGCGGTGGTGCTGTCCACGGATCTGGACGAACGCGCGGTTCCCACGGGGGCCGCGCGTTCGCCGTATCGGTAGGGTCGTGCCCCATGTGGACCTGGTTGAGGGCGTTGTCGGGCAGGAAGGAAGCCGGCGGTGGCGACACCGCGGGCGGGAGCGGCGGCAGGAGCGCCGAAGGGGGGAGCGGGGACATGGGCGAGGCCGAGCGCTGGCTCGTCGTGGGGCTGGGCAACCCCGGCCCCAAATACGCGGGCAACCGGCACAACGCCGGCTTCCTGGTGGTCGGGGCGCTCGCCGGCGGCGAGCGCTGGAAGGCGCACAAGGCGCACGCCGAGGTGGTGGAGACGCGCCTGGAGGGCGTGCCGGTGGTCCTGGCCAAGCCCCGGACCTTCATGAACCTGTCGGGCGGCCCGGTGGCCGGCCTGGCGAGGTTCTACAAGGTGCCGGTCGAGCGGATCATCGTGGTGCACGACGAGATGGACATCGACTTCGGCGCGCTGAAGCTCAAGAAGGGCGGGGGGCCCGGCGGGCACAACGGGCTCAAGTCGATGACGGCGTCCCTGTCCAGCCCGGAGTACATCCGCGTGCGCTTCGGGGTGGGCCGCCCGCCGGGACGCATGGACCCGGCCGCGTACGTGCTCAAGGACTTCTCCGCGGCCGAGCGCGCCGAGCTGGACCTGGACGTCGAGCGGGCCGCGGACGCCGTGCGCACGGTCCTCCGCGACGGTCTGGGCCGGGCCCAGAACATCTTCCACACCGCGGCCTGAGGGACGGCCGGGGAGCGGTCACGGACGGCCCCGGCCGCGCCCTCCCGCCGGAGGGCCGCCCGCCGGGCCCCGTCCGCGTCGCCCGCCGTGGCGGGCGCCCTGGCCGGGCCGCCCGCTCCTCCCCGGGCCGACTCCCGCCGCCGGGTGCCTCCACCCGGGCGGCCTCTCCTCTCTGCCCCGGACCCCGGCCCCGGCCCTCAGCGGCGCAGCAGCCGCCAGGTGGCCAGGGCGAGGGCGTGCGCCCCGCCGACCGGACCGCCGTCCCCCTCCTCCGAGCCCGGCCGTCCCCCGGCCGGCCCCGGCCCGCCGGTTCCGGCGCGGACGCCGTCGGCGATCACCCCGACCAGCGCCCCCGCGAGGTACGCGGCGTGCGTGCGCACGGGCACGTCGTCGAACCCCGCGGGCCCCTCCCCGGCCGCGAAGCGCGCGGCCAGCTCCCCGGCCAGGCGCTCCCGCAGGCGGTTCGCGAAACGGGGACTCCCCTGGTCGGACAGCATCCGCCGGTACAGCACGGCGTTCTCGGCCACGTGGGCGAACAGGTCCACCAGAGGCTGCGGCGGCCGGTCCCGCGGGGCGTCCAGCGGACACAGCGCCGCGCACCGCGCCACGTGAGCGACGGCGTCGTCCATGGCGTCGGCGACGAGGGCGTCCAGGTCGGCGTAGTGCTGGTACACCGTCGCCCGGTTCACCTCGGCGCGCCGAGCCACGGCGGACATCGTCACATCGGCGAGCTCCCGCTCGGCGGCCAGGGAGAGGAGGGCGGCGCGCAGCCGGTCACGGGTGCGGCGGGCGCGCGGGTCTTCGGGGTTCACCGTTCCAGGCTAGGACACGCGACGACTAAAAGACACCTGTTGCTTAAACGACAAGTGTTGGTTATGGTCCGGAATATGAGAATCGAGGTCTGGGCGGACGTGGTCTGCCCCTGGATGTACATCGGCAAGCGGCGCCTGGAGCGGGCCCTCGCCGACCTGCCCGACGCGGAGTCCGTGGAGGTGGTCTGGCGTCCTTACCGGATCGACCCCTCCGCCCCCGCGGTCGGCGAGCCGCTGGGCGCGCTGCTGGAGGACCCCTCCGTGGACGACGCCCTCCGGGCGTGCGCGCCCGCCCTCACACCGGGGGAGAACCGGGACCGCGTCGCGGAGATCGCGGAGTCCGAGGGCCTGGGGCCCCGCTGGGGTGCGGCCTGGAGGGTCAGCAGCCATGACGCCCACAGGCTCGTCCTGCTCGCCGGCCGGGCCGGAGGGTCCGGGCTCCAGGACGCCGTCGTGGAGGGCGTCCTGCGCGCCCACTTCGTGGAGGGCGAGGACATCGGCTCGGCCCCGGTCCTCGACCGGATCGCCCGGGGGGCCGGCCTTCCGGACGGCGGCCGCCTCCTCCGGGCCGGGGAGGGAGGGGAGGAGGTCCGTGAGCTGGTCCTGCGCGGCCGGGCGGCCGGGGTCCGCACCTCCCCGACGCTCGTCGCCAACGGCCGCGCGCTGGAGGGTGCGCAGCACCCCGACGCGATCCGTGAGTTCCTGGTCGCCGCCGCCGGGCACGCGCCCCGGGTCCTCCCTGAGGAGGTCGAGCGCTTCCGCCTGGCGGAGGCCCTGCTGGACTCGGGCGACCCACTCGGGGCGCTCACGCTCCTGCGGCCGCTGCTCGACGGGTATGCCGCCGACCGGGGCGTGCGCCTGCTCGCCGCACGCGCCCACTACCGCTCCGCGCAGCTCAACCGCGCCAGGCGAGGACTGGAGGCCCTGGTCGAGGAGGCCCCGGACGACGCCTACGCCCGACTGCTGCTGGGACGGACCCTCCAGCGCCAGGGGGAGGAGGAGTCGGCCGCGCCCCACCTGCGCCTGGCGGGGGTGATGGTCCCGTCCTACGCCTGACGGAGCCGGCCCCGGGGCCGAGTTCCCCGGGCGGGCCGTCACGTCCCGCGCACGGTTTCGGTCGTCCCCTACCCGGGTCCACTTCTGTCCGTCCCCGGCGTGTCCGCCGGGGTGTTCCGGGTCTCGGAACAGACACATTCTTGGCTTGACCAGGTCTTCTTGCCCGACAATGAGCAACCCAGCGCGACTTTTCCACTACTTTTGGTTACTGTTCGGGTCGTCGTTCCTGTGCGCGCCCGACCAGACGCCCCGCTCATGCCCTCTGCGTCGATGCCAGTGGCGCCCGGGGTGATGACTCGAAGTAGGGCTCCACAGCCGTGGTCTTGGGGGAAGCATGGTCACCAGCGGGGTGAAGGCCGTCCGTGAACAGCCGGCGCGCACCGTCGTCGGCGCCGGAGACGGCGTCGGCGGACGGGACGCCGGGATCGGTCCGCTGCTCACCGGGGGAGGCGCCGGGCCGCGGACGCGCTCCGCATCCTGGACGCGGCCGTACGTGGTGAGCCTCGTCGCGCTGGACCTCGCTGCGGCCTTCGCGGCGACCCTGGGCGGAACGGTCCTCCGCTTCCACGGCTCACCGGGGGCGTCCGCCGCCTCCACCCACCTCCTGCTGTCCCTCCTCCTGCCCTTCGCGTGGGTCCTGTTCGTCTACCTGGGCGGCGGCTACGCCCGGCGCTTCCTCGGCGTGGGCACCGAGGAGTACCGGCGCGTCGCCACGGCCGGGCTCGCGCTCGCCGCGTCCGTCGCGATCGGCGCGTACGCGGTCACGTTCGACCTGGCGCGCGGCTACGCACTCGTCGCGCTCCCGCTCGTCCCCCTGGTCAGCCTCGCCCTGCGGTACGCGCGCCGCAAGGCCCTGCACCGGAGGCGGCGCTCCGGACTGTGCATGAGCGGCGTCGTGGTCGTCGGGCACCGGGCCGCAGCGGGGGACCTGATCCGCCGTTTCCGCGACGAGATCTACCACGGCATGCGCGTCGTCGGCGTGTGCCTGCCGCCGGACGACACCGTCGCCGGCCTGGGGACGGACGCGGTGGAGGACTGCCCGGTCCTGGGCGCCTTCGAGGACGCGGCCGACGCGGCGGCCCTCGTCGGGGCCGACACCGTGGCGGTCCTCGCCTGCCCCGAGATGGACGGGGCCGAACTGCGCCGCCTGGCCTGGCGGCTGGAGAAGAACGGCACCGACATCATCGTCGCTTCGGCGCTGATGGAGGTCGCGGGGCCGCGGACCTCCATCCGGCCGGTCGCGGGGCTGCCGCTCCTGCACGTGGAGCACCCCGAGCTGGCGGGCGTCCGCCGCGTGCTCAAGTCGGTCTTCGACCGCTCCGCCGCCGCGCTCGCCCTGTTCCTGCTGTCCCCGCTGTTCCTGGCGCTGTTCGTCCTCATCCGGGGGGAGGGCCGCGGCCCCGCGCTGTTCACGCAGACCCGCGTGGGCCGGGGTGGCGCCGAGTTCACCGTGTACAAGTTCCGTACCATGGTGGTCGGGGCCGAGGCGTTGAAGGCGATGCTCCAGCCCCGCAACGAGCACGACGGTGTGCTGTTCAAGATGCGTCGCGACCCCAGGGTGACGTCCGTGGGGGCATGGCTGCGCCGGTACTCGCTCGACGAGCTTCCCCAGCTCGTCAACGTGGTCCGGGGGGAGATGTCGCTCGTCGGCCCCAGGCCGCCGCTGCCGGAGGAGGTCGCCCAGTACGGGCACGACGTCCGCCGGAGGCTGGTGGTCAAACCGGGGCTGACGGGTCTGTGGCAGGTCAGCGGCAGGTCCGACCTCTCGTGGGAGGAATCGGTCCGCCTCGATCTGCGGTACGTGGAAAACTGGTCGCTGACGCTGGACATCCAGATCCTGTGGAAGACGTGGTCAGCGGTGATCCGTGGGGCGGGAGCATACTAGCCGGTGAAGAGCATCCGAAACGATCATGAGGTGGCCCGCGACCTGGCCGGCGAGGCGGGGCAGCTGCTGCTGCGCCTGCGCGCCCGGCACGGTTTCGACGAACCCGACGTGCTGCGCACGCTGGGGGACCGGACCTCCCACGAGTTCCTGTTCTCGGCGCTGGGCCGGCTGAGGCCCAGCGACGCGGTGCTCTCCGAGGAGGGCGCCGACGACCACTCCCGGCTCCGGGCCAGGCGCGTGTGGATCATCGATCCGCTCGACGGCACCCGGGAGTTCGCGGAGGCGGGCCGCACCGACTGGGCGGTGCACGTCGCCCTGTGGGAGGACGGCGACCTGGTCGCGGGGGCCGTGGCGCTCCCCGCGCAGGGCAGCACCCTGTCCACGGTCGACCCGCCCTGGCTGCCCGAGGAGCGCCCGGCGGGCCAGCGGCTGCGCATCACGGCCAGCCGGACCCGGCCGCCCGCCTTCGTGCAGCGGATGGCGACCCAGCTCGGCGCCGAGGTGGTCCCGATGGGGTCGGCGGGCGCGAAGATCTGCGCGGTGCTCCTCGGCATCGCCGACATCTACGTGCACGCGGGCGGCCAGTACGAGTGGGACAGCGCGGCCCCGGTGGCGGTCGCGCGGGCCTCCGGCCTGCACACCTCCCGGATCGACGGCTCCGAACTGCGCTACAACGTAGCCGACCCGCTACTCCCCGATGTCCTTGTATGCCGATCGGAATTGTCGGGTATGTTGTTGGCAAGCATCCGCGACGGCGCGGACCTGGACAGCGCGGGTCCGCACGCGGGGGGCTGACCGAAGGACCCCCGCGCCGTCGGCCGTGCGGTATCTCTAAGGCGGATTCATGGGTCAGGCGAGTCAGCAGGCGCCCGGGCGCTACCAGCTCTCCCAGCTGGACGTCCTCGAGGCCGAGGCGATCTTCATCATGCGCGAGGTGGCCGCGGAGTTCGAGCGGCCGGTGCTGCTCTTCTCCGGGGGCAAGGACTCCATCGTGATGCTCCGCCTCGCGGAGAAGGCGTTCTGGCCCGGAGCCGTCCCGTTCCCCGTCATGCACGTCGACACCGGCCACAACTTCGACGAGGTCATCGAGTTCCGCGACCGCAGGGTCGCCGAGGCCGGGGTGCGCCTGGTGGTGGCCTCGGTGCAGGAGCAGATCGACGCGGGCAAGGTCTCCGAGCCCACCGGGCGCTGGGCGAGCCGCAACAGGCTCCAGACCTCCGCGCTGCTGGAGGCCATCGAGGACAACGGCTTCGACGCGGCCTTCGGCGGCGCCCGGCGCGACGAGGAGAAGGCCCGGGCCAAGGAGCGGGTCTTCTCCTTCCGCGACGAGTTCGGCCAGTGGGACCCCAAGAACCAGCGCCCCGAGCTGTGGAGCGTGTTCAACACCCGCATCGACCGCGGCGAGCACATCCGGGTCTTCCCGATCTCCAACTGGACGGAGCTGGACGTGTGGGCCTACATCCGGCGTGAGCGGCTGGAGCTGCCCTCCATCTACTTCGCGCACGAGCGCCGCGTCTTCGAGCGGGACGGCATCCTGCTCGCCGACTCGCCGATCATCCGGCGCGACGAGACCGAGGTCCCGTTCCAGGAGACCGTCCGCTACCGCACGGTCGGCGACCTGACGTGCACGGGGGCGGTCCGGTCCACGGCGGTGGAGATCGACGACATCATCGCGGAGATCGCCGCGACCCGGATCACCGAGCGGGGGCAGACCCGGGCCGACGACCGCGCCAGCGAGGCCGCGATGGAGGACCGCAAGAAGGAGGGCTACTTCTAGCCCGCCCGTCCCGCCGGACGCCTCCGGCACAGCCCCGGCCCCACCGGGCTCCACCATCCCTACGGACACCGGCGCCGCGGAACCGGCCGCCCGCCGACCGCCCGCCAGCCGACGGACGTTCCGGCGCGGGGCCACCGCCTCCGCCATCCGGTTGTTGAGCCGCCCACACTTCCCACATTGGACCAGGCAAGCATGAACAACGACATCCTGCGGTTCGCGACGGCGGGCTCCGTCGACGACGGTAAGAGCACCCTGATCGGCCGCCTGCTCTTCGACTCCAAGTCGATCTTCGAGGACCAGCTCGACGCCGTGGAGCGCACCAGCGCCGCGCGCGGCGAGGAGCACACCAACCTGGCGCTGCTCACCGACGGCCTGCGGGCCGAGCGCGAGCAGGGCATCACGATCGACGTGGCGTACCGCTACTTCGCCACGCCCCGGCGCACCTTCATCATCGCGGACACCCCCGGGCACATCCAGTACACGCGCAACATGGTCACCGGCGCCTCCACCGCCGACCTGGCGATCATCCTGGTGGACGCCCGCAAGGGGCTCCAGGAGCAGAGCCGCCGCCACGCGTTCCTCACCACCCTGCTCCAGGTCCCGCACCTGGTGCTGGCGGTCAACAAGATGGACCTGGTGGACCACTCCGAGGAGCGGTTCGAGGAGATCAAGGCGGAGTTCAGCGACTTCGCCACCAAGCTCGACGCCCGCGACCTCACCTTCGTGCCGATCTCCGCGCTGCACGGCGACAACGTGGTGACCCGCTCGGAGAACATGCCCTGGTACACCGGGCCCTCCCTCCTGCACCACCTGGAGAACGTGCACATCGCCTCCGACCGCAACCTCATCGACGCGCGCTTCCCGGTGCAGTACGTGATCCGCCCGCACAAGTCCGACGACCCCGAGCTGCACGACTACCGGGGCTACGCCGGCCAGCTCGCGGGCGGCGTCCTGAAGCCGGGCGACGAGGTCACCCACCTGCCCTCCGGCCTGAACACGCGCATCGCCAGGATCGCCACCGCGGACGGGGACGTCGCGGAGGCCTACTCGCCGATGTCGGTCACCCTCCTGCTGGAGGACGAGATCGACATCTCCCGGGGCGACATGATCTGCCGCCCCAACAACGCCCCGGCGGTCACGCAGGACCTGGAGGCGATGGTCTGCTGGATGACGGACGCGCGCAAGCTCACCCAGGGCTCCAGGCTCCTCGTCAAGCACACCACCCGGACGGCGAAGGTCGTCGTCAAGGACCTGCGCTACCGGCTGGACGTCAACACGCTGCACCGCGACGAGCAGGCGGACCACCTGGCCCTGAACGAGATCGGCAGGGTGCGCCTGCGCTCCACCCAGCCGCTGTTCGTCGACGAGTACTCCCGGAACCGGCAGACGGGCGGGTTCATCCTCATCGACGAGGCCACGAACACCACCGTCGGAGCGGGGATGGTCGTCAAGACCGACTAGGGTCCGCCCCTCCTCGGTCCCCCGGCGGCGGGGGACGGAGGAGGGGCGGACCGGGGACTCCGCAGCAGGGGGCCGCCTTCGGGCGGCCCCCTGCCGTGTTCCCGGGAACCCCCTCCGTCAGGTGTGGTCAGGACCGGTCCGGACCGGTCGAGGGGGAGCGCGGAGGCGCCCCCACCCGGGGCCGGCCCGTGTGCGGGGCGCCGGAGTTTTCCGAGACGAAGGCGGAGACATTCGGATTCTTACGAAATGGTTTCCGATCGTAAAACCCTGTTTCAGTGTCGGTGGTACCGGGTGTCGCGAGCGGTGGAGTGAATGGCGTTTTCCCACTACAGGGCTGTGTCCACGCGGATGCGCTGAGGCATGTGGGCAGGTCGGTGCGGTGCCGATCGCCCCGTGCGGCGGGGGTGGCGTGTTCGTTGGACGTAAAAAAACTTCGCCCTAACCCTGGCATAAAGGAGAGAAGGTTACTAAGGTAGCGAATCGCAGGAAGGGTGCAATCGAGTGAACACACTCGGTTATGCCTCACTGTGTACCTCCCACTCCCAAACCCCCAACAAGGAGAATAAGAGTGCAGAAGCACACCACTCGGCGTGTGGCGATCAGCGTCGCCGCTGCCGGTGCCCTCTCCCTCCCCCTCGCTCTCTCCGGCGCCGCCTCCGCGAGCGCCGACGAGCTCGCGCCCCTCTACACCAGCGACGCCGCCGCCGGCGGCGACTACTTCGTCGTCCTGGAGGACTCGCTCAGCGCCTCCTCCGTCAGCGCGTCGTCCCTCGGCATCTCCTCCGACCAGGTGAACCACACCTACGAGGAGGTCCTCAACGGGTACTCGGCCAGCCTGAGCGCCTCCGAGGTCCGGGAACTGCGGGCGCAGGACGGTGTCGCCTACGTCGAGGAGGTCGGCGTCGCGCACACCACCGTCACCTGGGGCCAGGACCGCATCGACCAGGAGGACCTCCCCCTGGACGGCTCGTACAGCACCACCGGTGACGGCTCCGGCGTCTCCGCCTACATCATCGACACCGGCATCGACGCCTCGCACCCGGACTTCGGCGGCCGCGCCTCGTCCGCGTTCGACGCGTACGGCGGCGACGGCGGCGACGGCAACGGCCACGGCACCCACGTCGCCGGCACCATCGGCTCCGACACCTACGGCGTCGCCCCCGGCGCCGACCTGTTCGGCGTCAAGGTCCTCGACGACAACGGCTCGGGCTCCTACGACGACGTCGTCGCGGGCGTCGACTGGGTCGCCGAGAACGCCGGTCCGAACTCGGTCGCGAACCTGTCCCTGGGCGGCCCGGTCTCCCCGACCCTGGACGAGGCCGTCAACAACCTCGCCGCGGCCGGCGTGTTCGTCGCCGTGGCGGCGGGCAACGAGGGCCAGGACGCCGGCAACGTCTCCCCGGGCGGCGCCGACGGCGTGGCCACGGTGGCGGCGTCCGACGCGACCGACACCTCGGCCTACTTCACCAACTTCGGCGAGGACGTGGACATCTACGCCCCGGGCGTGGACGTCGAGTCGACCGTCCCCGGCGGCGGGACCGACTCCTACGACGGCACCTCGATGGCCAGCCCGCACGTGGCCGGCGCCGCGGCGCTCTACAAGAGCAGCGTCGGCGACGACGACCAGGCGACCATCCAGGACTGGCTCGTCGCCAACGCCAGCGCCGACAAGCTGAGCGGCGTGCCCTCCGGCACCGTCAACCTCCTGCTCAACGTCACCGGCCTGTAGCCGGAGCGGCTGTGGAGACCCCGCGCGTCCACAGCCCGCCCCATGACGCCTGAGTGAGAGCACGAACGGCCCCGGTCGGGGCGTGACCTCCCCGACCGGGGCCGTTCGCCGTCTCCGGGAAACGACTTCCCGCCGGGGCCCGCCCCCCGGCGGGTCGTCGCGTTCCGATGTCGGATCGTGACCGGTGGTAATAGTCTGAGGGTGTGGATGACGGTTATCGGTTGGTGTTCGTCGGCGGCATGGGCCGGTCCGGGTCGACCCTCATCGAGCTGCTGCTCGGAGAGCTGCCCGGGTTCTGCTCGGTGGGCGAGATCGTGCACTTGTGGCGCCGGGGGCTGGTGGAGAACGAGAGGTGCGGCTGCGGCCGGCCGTTCTCCGAGTGCGGGTTCTGGACCGACGTGGGCGAGGAGGCGTTCGGCGGCTGGGGCCGCCTGGACGCCGGACAGGTGCTGCGGCTCAAGGACGGGGTCGACCGGACCCGGTTCCTGCCGGCCCTGCTGGACGGTGCGCGCGAGGGCCGCCTCTCCGCCCGCTGCGACCGCTACACGGAGCTCTACCACCGCCTCTACGCGGCCGTGTCCCGGGTCAGCGGCGCGCGCGTGATCGTGGACGCCAGCAAGCACGCCTCCCTGGCCGCGTGCCTGCGCCTGCGCTACGGCTCCCGGATGCGGCTGCTGCACGTGGTGCGCGACCCCCGCGCCGTCGCCCACTCCTGGGGCAAGAGGACGATCCGCCCGGACGCGAGCGAGGCCAGCAGCGAACCGGAGATGGCGAGGTACTCCGCCGGACGCGCGGCGGTCCAGTGGATGGCCCAGAACGCCGCGTTCGACGCCCTCGCCGGGCTCGGCACCCCCACCCTGAGGGTCCGCTACGAGGACTTCGTCGCCGAACCGGGCGCGGAGTTCGCCCGCATCGCCGCGTTCTCGGGCTACACGGGCGAGACCGGGGGCGCGGGCGGCCCGCTGGCGGCCGGGGGGAGCGGCCGGCTCTCCGGGGGCCACGCGGTGTCGGGGAACCCCATGCGGTTCACCGCGGGCCGGATCGGCGTGCGTGCCGACCACGGGTGGCGGGAGTCCCTGGCGCCCTGGCGGCGCCACCTGGTGACCGCGGTGACGGCCCCGTCCCGCAGGCGCTACGGATACTGAGGTCCCCGTGGCGGAACGGGCTCCCGTTCCCGGCGCGTCCGCGGCTTTCTCCCGCCCGTGTCCCGTGTCCCGGGGCTTGTGCCGTGGCGGGGTCCGATTTCCGAGGACGTGTCGCGTTGGGCCGGGTGAGGGTGTTGCGTGCCGAAATTGTAACGTATAGTAGTCAAGTGAACACTCTGGGTTGTGTTTCTTCTGGCTAGGGGGCTCGAAGTGGACAGGGGACCGGTACGGGCCATGGCGGCCGCGGGGGCACTCGCCCTCGCCATGACACTTGTCGGCGCCGCGAGCGCGCCACCGGGGGAGGCCGCGGCCCCCGACCGCCGGTCCGTCCCGCCCGACACGCCGTCCGAGGACGCGGCGACGTTCCTCGGACTGCCCGCGGCGACGGAGTACCGCTGCACGGTGTCGGAGATCCTGGAGCCCTCCTGCGGGGTCTGGTGGGGGGCCAGCCCCTACGAGAACCGGGTGGAGCAGCTGGAGCAGGCCGCCGACCGCGACATGGACATCGTGTACACCTGGCGCGGCATCGACCAGGCGGACATCCCCGGACGGCGCGAGCGGAGCATGGCCGCCGAGGGCAAGTTCGTGCACACCAACATCGAGGCCCGCCGCTTCACCCGCCCGGGACACCCGGCCGTCTCCTACGCGTCGATCGCCGACGGCGAGTTCGACGAGCAGCTGCGGTCCCAGGCGCGCGGCATCGCCGAGCTGGGCGTGCCCTACTTCGTCACCTTCGACCACGAGGCCGACGCCAACAGGCGCTACAACAAGCGCGGCACGCCCGAGGAGTTCGTGGCCTCCTGGAGGCACATCGTGGACCTCTACCGGGCCGAGGGCGCGGACAACGCCATCTGGGTGTGGAACGTGACCGGGTGGGAGGCCAACCTCGACCGCCTCCCCGGGCTCTGGCCGGGCAACGACTACGTCGACTGGATCAGCTGGGAGGCGTACAACATGTCCACCTGCGACGCCCAGCCGAACTGGACCGAGACCCACTCGTTCGAGGAGGCCCTGCGCCCCGCCTACGACTGGATCCAGACCGAGGGGCCCGCGCACGGCATCGACCCGGACAAGCCGGTGATGATCGGCGAGATGGGCACCACCGACATCGGGCCCCGCGAGACCCTGGAGTGGTACTCCGAGATCCCCGACGTCCTGCGCCGCTACGAGCGGGTGCGCGCGGTCAAGATGTGGGACAACGAGCTGACCCCGGGGTGCGACTTCCGCATCGGGGCCAACGAGTACGCCCAGCGGGGGTTCCAGCTGGCCGGACAGGACCCGTACGTGCGCCTGCCCGAGCGGGTGCGGCGCCTCGCGGAGGACGCCGCCCGGCGCGACTGAGGCCGGAGGCCCCGGGCGCCCCGCGGGGCACCCGGGGCGCGCGGCACGGGAAACGGGGCGGGCGCGGGCGGTCCGCCGGGGGGAGGCGCCTCAGCCCCCGACGGGCCGGGCCATGGACCAGGTCCTCGGACCGCCGTCCGGCAGGTCGTACTCCGCGGTCACGGCGAACCCCAGGGACTCGTAGAGGCCGACGTTGCCGTACGCGGAGGTCTCCAGGAAGGCGGGGACCCCGGCCGCGTCGGCCTCGCGCAGCCCGGCGGCGACGACCGAGCGCCCCAGACCCCGCCCCTGCGAGCCCGGGTGGACGCCGACCGTGCCCAGGAACCACACGGGTTCCGCCGGGCGGTGGCGGCCCATCTCCTCCTCGGCCGCGGCGTAGGCCGCGGCCCGATCGCCCGCGAGCTCCACGAACGTGGGCAGCAGGCGCTCCATGACGGCCTCCGCGCCGCCGGAGTCCGGGGTCGTCCAGACCGCGACGGCGTCCAGGCCCTCGGACACCAGGACCCGGCCGTGCGGGAGGCCGATCTCGGCGAGGAAGAGCCGCTGGAACTCCCTCAGCCGGGCCGCGTGGTCGTCGGCGGAGATGGTGTGGCGTGTGAAGGGGTAGTCCGCGAAGGCCGCGGCGAGCGTGTCCGCCGCCCGCTCCACGTCCCCGACCGCAGCTTCCCTGACCATGTGCTCCCCCGTCTCGTCCGTGTCCCGGACGGGCCCGGGACACGGCATACGAGGTTACACACCCCTCCCGCGCAGGTGGAGCGCGCGCGTGATCCACCCGGGCGGCACACCGCACACCACCAGCAGCGCCAGGTAGGCGCGCCCCTCGGCCGCCCGGTGCCGGAGGGTGGCGCCGATCCACCCGAGCGCGGCCCCGCGCCGGCCCGCCGACGCCTCCGCGAACGCGATCTGCCCGGCGACGCGGGCGTAGCCGCGCGGCACCAGCCGGAACTCGGGGTAGCGCTCCAGCAGCCAGCGCAGCGCCTTGGAGATGGTCTGCCAGCGGCCGGCGAAGTGGGAGCGGCGGTGCCACAGGACCCGTACGCCGGGCTCGGGGATGTTGCGGATGGGCGCGCGCCTGGCCAGCCGCAGCAGCAGCTCGTAGTCCTCGCCGTAGCTGCCCGGGATCTCCTCGCTGACCGTCCCGCACCCGTCGAGCATGGCGCCGCGGCGGATCAGGAACGTGGACGGGTGCAGCTCCGTCAGCCGCGACGCGAGCAGGTCGCCGAAGGTGACGCTGGTGCGGTCCAGGCTCCGCTCCGCCTCGACCCGGTCGTAGACCACCCTGATGCCGCAGCACACCATCTCGGTCCCCGGCTCGGCGCGCATGACCTCCACCTGGGCCCGGAGCTTGCCCGGCATCCAGGTGTCGTCGTCGTCGCAGAAGGCGACCAGCTCGGTGTCGGCCGCGAGCACGCCGGTGTTGCGGGCCCCGGCCAGGCCGGGGGTGAGGGTGTTGGTGACCACGCGCACGGGGCGCTCGCCGTCGGCGCGGGCCAGGGCGGGGTCGGGCTGGTCGTTGTCGAAGACCACGATCGTGGTGATGCGGCCCGGGTACTCCTGCTCCTCGACCGCGCGCAGGGTGCGGCGCAGCAGCTCGGGGCGGTCCCGGGTGGGCACCACCACGGTCACCTCGGGCCAGGCGCCGGCGGGCCGCACGACGGGTTCCGGTGCGCCGGGACCGGCGCAGGTGTCCGTCAGCAGGTCGATCAGCTCCCCCGCACGCAGCGCCGCCCGCTCCGGGCCCCCGTCGGCGGAGGGTCGGACGCGGAACGCCTCCGGCGAGGCGAGGGCCTCGTCGATGAGCGCGGACAGCTGCTGGGGGCTGGAGCAGGCGCGGACCCGGCCCGCCTGCTCCAGACGGCGGACGAAGAGGAGCTGGTGGTCGTCCACGTGCTCGCCCAGCTCGGGGTCGCGGGCGACGACGACGGGCAGGTGCCCGGCCCGGCGCGCCTGGACGATGGTCCCCGGACCGCCGTGGGTGACGACCACCTGCGCCTCCCGCATGCGGGCGCCGAGTTCGTCGCCGGGAAGGAAGGGCGTGCCCGCGGCGACCTCCGGCGCGGTGCTGTGACCGTGCTGCACCAGGATGCTCAGGTCCCGGTGGCGGCGGGCGTAGTCGTCGGTCCACCGGACCAGGCGGTCGAAGGCGTGGTGGTCGGTGCCGATGCTGACGACCACGTCGGGGTGGTCGCCGGCCTCGGGCCTCTGGGTCGGACGGGTGGTCTGTTCTGTCACAGGAGCGGTCCTACCGTGATGGCGGTCGGCATGAAGGTCCGCTGCTCCTCCCACTGGGTGAGGAACAGGCGTGTGAAGGGCCGGCACAGGCGCGCGGTGAGGGTCGGCGTGTCGATGCGGTCGTAGACCTCGATGTAGACGGTCGGGATCCGCAGCAGCCAGGCCAGGGCGAAGAACGGCAGGGCCACCCCGGCACCGGTCGTGACGACGGCGGAGGGGCGCCGTTCGCGCAGGACCCTGAGGGCCAGCCACGTGTTGCGCAGCAGGTTGCCGACGTCGCGCGTGGTGGGGTGGAAGGCCCAGTGCACCCGCTCGCCGTCGAGGGCGGCTTCGGCGTCGGGGGTCCGGAAGGTCACCCACGCGCGCTCGCGCCCCTGCCACCAGGGGCGGAGCGAGCACAGCTGGGTGAGGTGACCACCGCTGGAGGCCACCAGGAGAACCGGGGTTGCAGACATGTTGTCATCATTCCATAACTGAGAGTAGTCATGCGGATGGTCGGCGCCCCGTGCCGCGCGGGTCGCCGCGGCGCCCGGAGACGATCGGGCGCCGGGGCGCGGCCACACGGCACGCGGCCCGGGAAGGGCGGCTCCGGGGCAGGGCGCGCGGACCCCGGGGCCCGTACCCGAGCTGCCCGCGGCCCGAGGCCCCGGGGCGGGCGGCGCGGGCGCGGGGGACGCCCGAACCGCCCGCGACCGGGGCCGGCGGCGCGGTTCATCCGCGCGGGCGCAGGCCGAGAAGCCCCCTCAGCGACCACACCGTCGCCGCGTGGCCCAGGACGCCCGCGGTCAGGGCCGCTGCCGCCGCCGCGAATCCGCCGCCGGCCACCGCGTCCGCCAGCAGGGGCAGGGCGCCGAACCACAGCACGGCGCTGAGCGCGGCGGCCGCCACCGGCCGGCCGAACGGGTGCAGCACCACCTGTGACCGCAGCTGCCACAGCGGGAGCGCCTTGCGGACCAGGACCGCCGCGACCAGGGCCACGGCCGCCCCCGTGGCCCCCGCCCACGGCACGAGCGCCACGCACACGGCCACGTTCGCGGCCAGCGACAGCATGTTGTTCAGGAGGTTCAGCCCGGTGCGTCCCGTCATCGTCAGGATCAGGTCGCCCATGCCCAGCACGGACCCCAGCAGCTGCCCCGCGCACACCACGACCAGCGCCGTCGCCCCTTCCGCGTAGCCCGGTCCGAAGAGCCGCATCACCTCCGGGGCGAACACCAGCACCGACAGGTACAGCGGCCCTGTCACACACAGCAGCCACGCGGTCCCCGCCCGGTACAGGGACCTGATCCCCTCGTGGTCCCCCGTCGCCACCTGCTCGGCGAACCTCGGCTGGGCGGCGAACAGCACCGCCTGCGTGCCGAACTGGCCGACCACCATGACCCGGGTGGCGGCCGTGAACACCGCCGCGCCGGCCAGGCCGCTCAAGAGGGCGACCAGCACCACGCCGCCGCGCTGCACCCCCATCTGGGCGAGCCCGCCCAGCGCGCGGGGGAGCGCGAACGTCCAGAACTCCCGGGCCGCGACCGGCTCGGCCCCGGCGGCCCCGGGGGCACCGGCGCCCCCCGCCGGGGCGGGGTCCTCGCGAGCCTGGTCCCCCCGGTCCGCGCCCGCTCCCGGCCCGTGCCCCGGGCCCGCCCCGGGCCGCGCACCCCGCAGGATCCGCCCGAGCCAGAACCACGCCAGCGCCGCGGCGGGCAGGTACGGCCCCGCCCAGGCCAGCGCCAGCAGCCCGGCCGATCCCGTGACCGCGATCCCCGCCACGAGCCCCAGCTGTGCCAGCGGGCGGCCCACCCGGTCCACCAGCACGGTGCCGGCCATGTCGTGGTGTGCGCGCGCCGCCGCCAGCGCGGAGTCGGTGAGCACCGCGAACGGCAGGAACACCGCCAGCAGGCGGAGGTAGGCCGCGGCCTCCCCGCTCCCCAGGGCGCCGGCCATCGGCTCGGCGAACACCAGCAGCGCTCCCGCCAGGACGCACGCGGCGCCGACGGCGGGCCCCATGGCCAGCCGCAGCAGACGGGGCACGCCCCCGGGCCGGCCGAACACGCGCATCCTGGCGATGAAGTACACGAGCCCGTCCGGTGCGCCCAGGTTCGCCACGACCGCCGCGATCAGGAACACCGACGTCGCCGAGAACAGCAGGCCCGCCGTCTCCTGCGAGAACGCCCTGGTGATGGCCACGATCAGGAGGAGGTTCAGCCCGGCCCCGACCACGGCCCCCGCCATGTTGACGACGCCGCCGCGCAGGACGGGGCGCAGGCCCGCCCCCGGCCCGGCCGTCCCGCCCGCGTCCCGCCGGTCCGCGGTGTCGGTCACGCGCGCCACGAGGGTGTGCGCCCCCACCAGGCCGCCAGGCGGGCGTCGCTCTCGGCGAACCGCTCCGTCAGCTCCGCCCGCAGCCCCTCCGGCATCCCCGCGCGCTCGCGCGCGTTGTGCCGCCCCGGGGCCTCCCCCGGACCGGGGGGCAGCCCCAGGAACCGCTCGATCCCGGCCAGCGCACGCGCCGTCCCGTCGAAGAGGTCGGCGTGGTCCACCACGTGGATCCGGTCGCGCCCCAGGTGCCGCTCCATCCTGAGCAGCTGGTCCGCGTAGTGCCCGCGCGCCACGTACCCGTGGTGCTGGTGGGCGTGCGAGCGGTACCCCGGATCCCCGGCGAGGCGCTCCTCCTCGCCGGAGAGCCGCTTGGCCTCCAGCTCCACGGCGAGGGCGAAGGGCTCGGTCTCGAACCCGCGCGCCGACTCGTGCGCGTGCGCCGAGTACGCCCGCTCCACCGGGTCGCGCAGGATCACGACCACCCGCACCTCGGGCAGGGTCCGGGCGATGCGCTCGGCGGCCAGGGGGTGGAACAGGTAGTACGGGCTGGACTCGAACACCCTCACCCCGGGCCGCCCCCGGCGTGCCCGCAGGGTCGCGCGCAGGGGGAAGTGGGACCGGTACCAGTCCAGGCCGCGGCCGTACCCGGTGTCGAA
Source organism: Nocardiopsis tropica (assembly GCF_042660575.1). NCBI lineage: Bacteria > Bacillati > Actinomycetota > Actinomycetes > Streptosporangiales > Nocardiopsidaceae > Nocardiopsis > Nocardiopsis tropica. Next base: position 123,726 of record NZ_JBHSUF010000011.1, on the reverse strand, counting down.
GTAGTGGACGCCCTTGCGCAGGGTCGGGCCGGTCACGGCCGGGTGCCGGCCCAGGGCCTTGAACAGCGACGTGGTGCCCGCGCGCTGGGCGCCGCAGATCAGGAAGTCGGGAACGGCGCGGGCGGAGCTGGTCATCCCGCCCAGGCCGTCGGCCAGGGGCAGGAGGGCCCGCCGGGCAGGAGCTGCCAGGCGGTGGAGCAGTGCGGGGGAGGTGTTCCGCGGCATCGGGTGGTCCCTCTCTGGTCTGCGGATGTGGTGTCCGCCGGCGCCCGGCGGGCGGTTCCGGCGGCAGGCGCCGCGGACGTGCGCCGGTGCGGGCGCCGGCGGCCGTCGCGGCCCGGTGTCGGTGGCGTGTCGGCGGCGCGGTCCCCTCACCGCGCCGCCGCGCCGCCGCGCCGCCGCGGGGACGCGGGTCCCGGGTCAGGCGGGACCGGCGGCCTCGTGGGCGGCTCTCTCCTGGAGCCCTTCCAGCGCGGGGAGCAGCCAGTCGTCCACTGCCGCGAGGCGGCCGCCGCTCTCGGCCTGCCGGTCGTGCAGGTAGCGCGTGGCCAGGTCGATCAGGTACAGCGCCATGACGGTGGACACGGTGTGCGGGCGCAGCCCGGTCCCGGACATGAGCGGGTCGCGCAGCAGCCGCGAGCCGCTGTCCAGCCACTGGTGCACGCCGGGGTGGACCCCGGCCTGCACGCACTCGTTGAGGTCGTAGTGCAGGGCGTCGAAACCCGCCGGGGCGTCCAGGCAGAGCCGCTCCCAGTCCCACACGAACGCGCGCCGCGCCGTGCTGGCGATGTTCCACCGGGTGAGGTCGCCGTGCCAGGCCCCGAACGGCACGCGCACGTCCGGCAGCCGCCGCAGGGCGGCGCGCAGCGGTGCGGCCTCGGGCCGGGCGCCCAGCGCCACGATCCGCTCCTCCAGCGAGTGCCGGTAGGGGCTGGTGGAGAGCCTCAGCTCCCGCACGCCCGCCACCGCGGTGATCTGCGTGACACAGCGCAGCAGCTGGCGGCGGGTGGGCCGGTCCGTCTGCTCCCCGACCGGCAGGGCCTCCTGCACCAGCAGCGGGTGGCCGTTCCACTCCCCCTCGTAGAGCAGGCGCGGCACGGTCACGTCCCTCAGGGGGGACCCGGCGAGGTGCCGCAGGGCCCGCGTCTCGGCGCGCACCAGGCGCGAGGTCAGGTCGTTGACGGCGACCTTCGCGTAGCCGATGGTCCGTCCGCCCGGTGTGAGCAGGAGCAGGACGGGTTTGCGGTTGGCCCTGGGCGGACCGACGTGGATCGCGATGGACAGGTCGCGGTCGAGGGCGGCGGTGAGCGCGTGCTCGATCCCGGGGCCCGCGCCCACGTACAGGCGGTCGCGGAGGAGGAGCGGGGCCATCCCGGTGGCGAACGCCCCCGTCAGCAGCAGCGTGCGCGCCCTCTCCCGCAGCGAGTGCCCCTGCGCGAAGGACGTGATGCCGCGGGTGGCGGCCGAGCGGTTGTACGCGGGCAGGATGACCCGGGGGTTGTGGGCGCTGGGCACCGGCAGGTACTGGTTGCCGCGGTCGCGGCGGACCCGGCGCCGCATGCCCCTGTCCCCGGGCCCGAGCAGCCCCCCGCACGGCCACAGCACCGCGGCGAGGTCGGTCAGATAGGTCGTCTCGCTGTTCAACGCAGACCTCCGCGTGTGCGCGCGGCCCCGCGCCGCCGGAGTCCGGGCTCGCCGTCCCGCCACAGCAGGGCGACGGCGACCATGGTGACCGCCAGCGGGGACATCAGCGCGACGTAGAAGAACATGTACCAGAACAGCAGCAGCACGGTCAGCAGCGCGCCCTGTCCCACCGGTGAGGCCGTCGACCTGTAACGCCACGCGACCCACGCGAAGAACCCGGTGGAGAGGGCGGCGCCCACCCAGCCGGTCGTGATGAGGGTCATCCAGAGCTGCCCGGCGTTGCCGATGACGTGCTGGCCGCAGCCGGGGCACTCCGACGTGGGGCCGACCGCGATCGAGTCCGGGCTGCCCTGGGACTCCCTCGTGGTGCCCCACCCCATGACGGGCGACAGGTCGGCCGCCTCCACGGCCGCGGCGTTGGTGGCGGCCCGGCCGTCGTCGCTGTGCGGGGTGTCGGCGCGCGCCCTGACCACGTCCGCGAGCGGCGACGCCGCCAGGACCAGCAGCGCGGCGACGGCGGCTGCCGCGCAGGTCCCCACGAGCACCGCCCGGCCCCGGCGCAGCGCGAGCGCGGCGCCGTAGGCGAGGGAGAGCGCCAGGCCCGCCCACAGCGCCCGGTTGAGCGAGTACACGGCGGGGACCACCGCCAGGGCGGCGGCCGCCGATGCGCCCCAGCGGATCCAGCCGGTCCCCTGGACCACCCAGCCCACCACCAGCCACACCAGCAGCAGGGAGAGCATGTACCCCCAGATGTTGGTGTACTCCCAAGGGGCCTTGGGGCGGGCCGAGTCGTATCCGAAGATGTCCATGACCTGTGCGGACGCGGGATGGACGAGGGCCTGCATGTACGCGTCGGAGGCCAGCCCCGGCGGCAGCAGGTACTCCAGCGGCGCGGTGAACTCGAACCGGGGCGCCGCCATCCCCAGGTAGCCGCCGGCGATCGTGGCCAGGCAGAGCACCGACAGCGCCGACACGACGGCCCGCGCGGGCAGCTCCCGTTCGGTCAGGTTGCCGACGTAGAGCAGCAGCACGGTCAGCACGAGGTAGTTGACCACCCTCAGGAGGGCGCCGCCGTAGCCCCCGCTGCCCGGGACCGTGCCGGGCATGTCCAGCGGGACGAGGAGCAGGCCGAGCAGCGACCACACCAGGAACAGGGCCCAGAGCCAGAACCCCGGCGGGACCCGCAGCCCCGCCGTCCGGTGGCGGCGGACGAGCTCGGCGGCCATCGGCACCGCGAAGAGCCAGTACGCGAACTGCCCCATTCCCAGCGCCCACCAGAGCGGGTACCCGGCCAGCAGCCAGACCACGGGGCGCCCGGCGGCGCCGGGGGCGTCCGCGCCGGGCAGGGGACCGGTTACGGACGCCCGGGCGGGACCCGGTACCGTCCAGGGGCCCATGGGAACGGTCGCGGACGCCCGGGGGCCGCGGGCGGACGAGTCTCTTGCCATCAGCGCCGGGCTCCGGAGGCGGACGTGTCGACGGACGCGGGACCGCCGTCCCCCGCGTCCCCTGCGTTCTCCGGGTTCCCCGCGTTTTCCGGGCCCTCTGCGCTCTCCGGGGTCTCGGCGGACCCGCCGGGGACCCCGGCCACCGGGGAGGCCGGGTCGGTCTCCGCCGTCTCGGCGGTGTACGCGGTCTCCCAGGCCTCTGCGGTGTAGGAGCTCTCCCATGCCTCCGTGGTGTACGGGGCGTCCCACGCCTCGGCGGTGTACGCGAACTTCACGGCCGCCGCGGCCTCGGCGGTGTCCGCGGGGACCACGACGTCCGGTTCGGTGCCCTCGCCGCCCGGAGGGACCGCGGTCTCCGGCCCGGTGTCCCCGGTGTCCGGGTTCCCGGGTTCGGGGTCCGCCTCCTCCGGTTCGGAGGAGGCGGGGGCCGGCCCGTCCTCCGAGGGCGCGGGCCCCGCCGAGGCGACCGGGGCGGGCCCGGCCTGCGGCTGGGCCGGCAGCACCGCGGTGCCCGGGACGGGCACCCCGAACCGGTCCGCGAGGGTGAGCAGGCCGACCAGGTCCGCGCGCCGGGTCCGGTCCAGTTCGACCACAGGCAGGAGCAGGTGGGCCGCCCCGGCCAGGGCGTGCGCGTCGGCGCGCTCGCCCACCGCCGCGACGGACACGACCACGTAGTCGGCGTTCGTGCGCAGCAGCCGCACCAGTTCCGTCATGGCCGTCCCCTGCACCGGCGCGGTCAGTCCCGGGCTCCCGTGGCGCAGGACGCGCAGGCGGGGCACCGCGTCGGGGCGCACCTCCAGGTCCCCGGGGTCCTCGCCCTCCAGCAGGGCCTCGGCCAGGCCGGGCCCCTCCGGCAGGCCGAGCAGTTCGCCGACGGTGTCCGTCCTCGGGTCCGAGCAGACCAGCAGCGTCTCCGAACCGGTGCGGGCCAGGGCCGCGGCCAGGTTGACGGCCGTCGCCGCGCCCGCCCGGCCCGGTGTGCCCGCGGCGACGAGGATGACGCGGCCGGGCCCCTCGTCGGCGGTCCCGGCCCGCTCGGGGAGCCCGGCGCCGCCGGACTCCCCGTCCGGCCCGGCCGCGGGGACGGCGAGGCGGGCGCGCACCAGGTGCGCGAACTCGTTGACCCGCTGGCCGCCGCCCTCCTCGCCCAGCAGGCCGGGGGAGCGGTCGGACGGGGACCGGGACGAACGGGCGGACAGGTCGAGCAGGACCGGCAGCCGCCCGACGCGGGCGGTCTCCTCGGTGTCGCGCAGAAGCGGGTCGAGGCGGTCCCGGGCCACGGCCGCGAGCAGGCCCGCGACGAGCCCGAGGGCCGCGCCGCCGACCAGCCACAGCGCGGGGACGGGGCTGCTCGCACTCTCCGGGAGCCCGGCCGGGGTGATCACGGAGCCGGGGCTGACCGTCTCACGGAGGGCGCTGAGCGGGCTGATCCCGTTGCCGAGGTCGGTGATCTCCTGGCGCAGCGCGTCGGCCCGGGCCGTGGCCTGCGGGGAGGCCGTACCGTCCCCGGCCGCCTCGGCGAGGGCCTCGTAGCGGTTCTCCTGCTCCGCCCGCAGTGCTTCCAACCGGCTGTCGATCAGGTCGTCGACCCGGGCCCGGCGCAGGGCGAGGTAGGCGTCGGCATAGGCCTCCGCGCCCGCCCGGGCGGCCTCGGGGCTCCCCGCCGAGTAGTGGATCTCCAGGACGTTGCTGTTGGGGGGCACGCTGACCTCGACGCGCTCGCGCAGTTCGGCCGTGGTCGGCGCCGGCCCGGGTCCGGTCCCGGCCAGGGTCCGGGCGACGACGGCCGACACCTGGTCCGACACCAGGACCTGTGCCTCGGTGTCGAGGTTGACGTCCCCGGCGAGGCGCCCGGACTGCTCTCCGGTGAACCGCTCCAGCCCGGTGGGCCGGACCTGCACCGACGTGGCGGAGGTGTAGACGGAGGGCAGGGCGAGGACCGCGGCGGTGGCGAGGACCAGCCCGCCGACCACCCCGGCGCAGACCGGCCGCCAGCGGCGGCGCAGCAGCGCCGTGTACTCCCTGAGTTCCGGTCCGGACGATCCGGGGACGTCGCTGTCCATCGAGTCCTCTCGCGCAGGCGTGGTCAACACTTTTAGTGAACGATTGCATACTAAGTGTAGTCCCTTTGGGGGTGACAGACACTGGGGAAAACAGTCGATTCACCGTGGCGGCGGCCGGAAAAGCCCGGCCCGCGTGCGGGAGGGGTCTGCGGGTGTCCGAGGGGGCGGCCGGGCGGCTTCCGCCGCCCCCTCACACAGGGTCATCGGGTGGGGGCCCCGTACCGCGAAGGGGAGGGGGCGTGCGGCAGCCGCGGGCCGCCCGGCGGCCCGGCGGAGGGGGGACGCGCGGGTCCCGCGCCGGGGGCGCGGCCGGCGGATCGGCCGCGGCGGGAGGGGCGGCCGGAAGGGGCCGTCAGGCCGCGACCACCGTGGGCGGCAGGCCCGTGGACGACTCCCACGCCTCGTCGCACACCTTCTGGCTCGTCACCGTGTGCGCGCGGGCCGAGCAGTCGCGGAACTCCGCCACCTGGTCGCGGTACACCACGAAGACCGAGGTCAGGGCCAGCGACACCACGACGCCGAGCACTCCCACGACCACGCTCAGCAGGGCTCCCGGGGCCTGGGTGCGGTTCCGTCTCGCCGCTCTCCGCGCCCGGAAACCCTGCACGACGCCGAACACGGACAGCACGGCCCCGTAGGGAGGGAGCAGCAGGCCGGCCGCTCCGAAGAACAGACCCCACAGGCCGCCTCGTTCGACTCTGGGAGGCTGCCCCTCGGTTCGCGGTTCCGGGCTGTTGTCGGTCAAGGTTCTCTCCTTACGGACGCCCCGCCGGGGCGTGGTGGGCCGCTCACGCCTGGGCGGAGCATGCCGGGTCTCGGTGGTCCCGGGGCTGGTCCGGGAGCCGTGGCGGCCCCCGTCACAGTGGCGCCAACGCCGACTCCCCGTGGGTAGACGCTACCCGGCCCGATAGGGTGGGAACGCGGACGGGCCGAGCGGGCCCGGCCGTCACCCGCGACCGCCCGTGGAGGCTGCTCCTCGGGGTGCGGGTGGGGCGCCCCCACACGACGCGGGGCCCGGCCCCGGGTTCCGTGCGGGGCGTACGCGACATCCGGATGCTGCGCCGTCCCCCGGCGCCCCCGGAGCCGGGAGACCGCTCCCGCACCGTTCTCTACACACTGGGAGAAGCATTTGTCCGCGCGAGTTGTGGTCCTCATATCGGGCACGGGCAGCAACATGGCCGCCCTGCTGGAGGCGGCCGAGGACCCCGGCTACGGGGCGACCGTCGTCGCCGTCGGCGCCGACCGCAGAGGTACCCGCGGCATCGAGCTCGCCGAGAGGGCCGGGGTGCCGACCTTCGTCGCCCACTTCCGCGACTACGGCGACCGCGCCCTGTGGAACGCCGCCATGGCCGAGCACATCAGCGGGTACGAGCCCGACCTGGTCGTCTCCGCCGGGTTCATGAGGATCCTCGGGCCCGCCGTCGTCGGCAGCCACCCCGCGGTCAACATCCACCCGGCGCTCCTCCCCTCCTTCCCCGGCGCGCACGCGGTGCGTGACGCGCTCGCCCACGGTGTCCGCATCACCGGCACCACCATCCACTTCCTCGACGAGGGCGTCGACTCCGGGCCGATCATCGACCAGGTCGCGGTCCCCGTCCAGGACGACGACGACGAGGCCAGCCTCCACGAGCGCATCAAGGCCGTGGAGCGGCGGATGCTGGTCGACACGGTCGGCCGGCTCGCCCGCGAGGGCTGGACCGTCGACGGCAGGCACGTGCGGTTCGGCCGCACCGAGCAGAGCGTCGCCGACGCGACCGACACGAAGGAGAACCGGTGAGCCAGCAGGCCATCAGGCGTGCGTTGATCAGCGTGTACGACAAGACCGGGCTGGAGGAGCTGGGCTTCGGCCTGACCGAGGCCGGGGTGGAGATCGTCTCCACCGGCTCCACGGCCGCACGGCTGCGCGACGCCGACATCCCCGTCACCTCCGTGGAGGACGTCACCGGCTTCCCCGAGATCATGGAGGGCCGGGTCAAGACCCTCCACCCCTCCGTGCACGCGGGCCTCCTCGCGGACCAGAACAACCCCGAGCACGTCGCCAGGATCAAGGAGCTGGGCATCGCCCCCTTCGACCTGGTCGTGGTCAACCTCTACCCCTTCCGGGACACCGTCGCCTCGGGCGCCTCCGACGCCGAGTGCATCGAGAAGATCGACATCGGCGGCCCCGCCATGGTGCGCGCCTCCGCCAAGAACCACGCGAGCGTCGCGGTCGTGGTCGACCCCGCGGCCTACGACTCCGTCCTGGAGGCGGTGCGCGACGGCGGGTTCACCCCGGAGCAGCGCAAGCGCCTGGCCGGACTCGCCTTCCGGCACACCGCCACCTACGACGCGGCGGTCGCGGGGTGGTTCTCCGCCGCCTACGCCCCCGACGAGGAGGCCGCCGGGTCCGGCTGGCCGGACTTCACCGGCGTCGGCTACCGGCGCCGGGACGTGCTCAGGTACGGCGAGAACCCGCACCAGCAGGCGGCCCTCTACACGGTCGAGGGGGAGCCCGCCACCGGGCTGGCCGGCGCCGAGCAGCTGCACGGCAAGGCCATGTCGTACAACAACTACGTGGACGCCGACGCCGCGCTGCGCGCCGCCCACGACTTCGACGAGCCGTGCGTGGCGATCATCAAGCACGCCAACCCCTGCGGCATCGCGGTCGGCTCCGACAACGCCGAGGCCCACCTCAAGGCCCACGCCGGCGACCCCGTGTCGGCGTACGGCGGCGTCATCGCCACCAACCGCCCCGTCGGCGCGGAGCTCGCCGGCCAGATCGCCGAGATCTTCACCGAGGTCGTCGTCGCCCCGGCCTTCGAGCCCGAGGCCCTCCAGGTCCTCACCCGCAAGAAGAACATCCGGCTGCTCGTCGCCGACGGGAGCGGGTTCCGGTCCGGGGTCGAGAACCGCCAGATCAGCGGCGGCCTGCTGGTGCAGTACCGGGACATGATCGACGCCCCCGGCGACGACCCCTCCTCGTGGACGCTGGCCAGCGGAGAGGCCGCCGACGAGGCGACCCTCGCGGACCTGGTGTTCGCCTGGAGGGCGGTGCGCTCGGTCAAGTCCAACGCCATCCTGCTCGCCTCCGGCGGCGCGACCGTCGGCGTCGGCATGGGCCAGGTCAACCGGGTGGACTCCGCCGGGCTGGCCGTCTCCCGCGCGGGCGACCGGGCGAGCGGCTCGGTGGGCGCGAGCGACGCGTTCTTCCCGTTCGCGGACGGCCTCCAGATCCTCCTCGACGCCGGTGTCAGGGCGGTGGTCCAGCCCGGCGGCTCCGTCCGCGACGAGGAGGTCGTCGCCGCCGCGAAGGCCGCCGGGGTGACCATGTACCTCACCGGCACCCGCCACTTCTTCCACTGATTCCGCTTCACAGCAGCGAGGGGTAACGCATGAGCGCGATCGTTCTGGACGGCAAGGCCGTCGCGAAGTCCATTCGCGAGGAGCTCGCCGAGAGGGTGGCGAAGCTGCACGCCAAGGGCATCACCCCCGGACTGGGGACGGTGCTCGTCGGCGACGACCCGGGCAGCCACTCGTACGTGCGCGGCAAGCACCGCGACTGCGCGCAGGTGGGCATCGCGAGCATCCGGCGCGACCTGCCGGGGACCGCCACGCAGGAGGAGGTGGAGCAGGCCGTCCACGAGCTCAACGAGGACCCGGCCTGCACCGGCTACATCGTGCAGCTCCCCCTGCCCGGGGGACTGGACGAGAACCGGGTCCTCGGCCTGATCGACCCGGTCAAGGACGCCGACGGCCTCCAGCCCGTCAACCTGGGCAAGCTGGTCCTGATGGAGGAGGCCCCGCTGCCGTGCACCCCGCGCGGCATCGTGGAGCTCCTCCGCCGCTACGAGGTCCCGCTCCGGGGCGCCGAGGTGGTCGTGGTCGGGCGCGGGGTCACGGTGGGCCGTCCCCTCGGGCTCCTGCTCACCCGCCGCTCCGAGAACGCCACCGTCACCCTGTGCCACACCGGCACCCGCGACCTGGCCGCCCACACGAGGAACGCGGACATCGTCGTGGCGGGCGCGGGCGTGCCCGGGCTGATCACCGGTGACATGGTCAAGCCGGGCGCGGCCGTCCTGGACGTCGGCGTCTCCCGCACCGAGGCCGGGCTGGTCGGCGACGTCGCGCCGGACGTCGCGGACGTCGCCGGGTACCTGTCCCCGAACCCCGGCGGTGTCGGCCCGATGACCCGGGCGATGCTGCTGGTGAACGTGGTGGAGGCCGCCGAGCGCCGGGCCGCAGCCGCGGCCTGACCGGGGGAGCGCGCACGGGGGCGGCCGCGGGGGGACCCGGGGCCGCCCCCGTGCTCCCGGGCGCCGGGCGGCCCGGGTCAGCTCGCCCGGCGGGCCGAACCGCTCACGGGCATCGGTCTGACCAGGCCCAGGGCCACGACCTCGTTGGCCAGCCGGGTCCTGCGGTTCTGCCCCTCGGGGATGCGGAACTTCTGGTAGAGGCGCAGCAGGTGCTGTTTGACGGCCGCCTCGGTCACGACCAGGGCCTCGGCGATGTCGCGCGCGGTCGCCGGGGCGACGAAGGCCTCCTCGGAGAGGGCGGGCCGGCACAGCGCGGTGAGCACGTCCAGCTCCCGCCGGGTGAGCTCCGGGGCCGCGCCCCTGCGGAGCTCGAGGTCGGGGCTGATCTGCTCGCGGGGCAGGCCGCCGATCCGGCAGCGCGCGGTGCCGAAGCTCACCACGTCCCCCTCGTCGAGCACGCGGCGGGCGATGGGCCGGCCGTTGACGCGGGTGCCGTTGCGCGACAGCCCCAGGTCGACCACGTAGACGTAGGGTCCGCGGCGGACCAGTTCGGCGTGCAGCTGCGAGACGCTCGGATCGTTCAACCGGATGTCGGCGCCCTCACCGCGGCCGACCGTGGTGACCTCGCCGGTGAGCTGACGGATGTCCCCGGTCTCTTCGACCCGGAGGTAGGGACCGTCCACGGTGACTCCTCCCGGGCTGGGGTGACGCTGCCGGTGGGGGTGCGGGCGACGGTGGGGGAGGGGTGGCTGCCGAGGGACGGGGGTTCGGTCGACGTGTCGAGTGGGCTTCATGGGGGTGGTCCTCGCTCACCGGTGCACTCATCTCCAGCTGGGTTACCCGGCAGCCACGCGTTCTACGCGCTTACTCCGGAGTTAGACGGATAAGACGCGGAATTACGGTGCTGTGGCCGAACCGGACGCGGGAAACGGACAGGAGAAGCGAGCGCGCAGAGCCGGGCCGTTTCCGTGAGCCCTGAGGAGACCGCGACGCGGATCACTACAATGGGCGGAGTCTTCTCCGGACGGACCGGAGTGTTTCGGGCACAGTGCCGCCGGAGCCACCAGGAACGCGAGCCGTTCCCGAGGCGGTTCGGTTTCGGACACCTCCGCCTCGGCGGGTGGCCGGTCTGTGCCAGTTCCGGGGAGGACCGTGAACGGAGCCGCGCGGCGGCCAGGCAACCTCGGAAGCGAACGGGTCGGGACGCGGTGGACAGGGTGGGACCGAAGAGCCGGGCAGGACACGTGGAGCGGACGGACGTGGCGGACACGGGCGGGACCCGGGACGACGATCCCCGGGGGGCCGGCCCGGAGGGGGCACGGGACTCCGCGGAGGGCCCCGAGGGGGGCGCCGCCGACGCGGCGGACACGCCCCCGGACGGGGGACCCCGGGAGCCCGGCGGCGCCCCCGCCCCCGCGGCGGACGCCGGAGCCCTCCCCGCCGCCGGGGGCGGCGGGCAGGCCGGGCCGGCGGTGCCGTACTGGCTCTCCCAGGTCCCGTACATGCTCGTCATGTCGGCCCTGGCGGCCGGGATCGTGGTCGTGGCCGCGGCCTACTTCAAGCGCGGGCCGGCGATCATCGCGGGCGCTCTGCTGCTGGCGGCGGCCTTCCGGCTGTTCCTGCCCAAGGACTGGATCGGCATGCTCGCGGTCCGCCGCCGCTGGATCGACCTGCTCACCCTCGTCGGCCTCGCGGTCCTGCTGATCGTGCTGGCGTGGGTGGCGCCGCAACTCTCCTCCTAGGCGTCTAATAAGCTTGACGTCGAGATACTGCGACACCGACAAGCCACCGCATCCCCGGCAGGCACGGACGCCGGGCGGGATCAGGGGATCGCCGCGCGAGCGGACCGGCTCCGGCCACGGGCCGGAAGCCGTCTCCGCAGCACGAGGCGGTGGCGAAGACTGAAGGGACAGCCACACAGCCATGGCCAAGATCAAGGTCGAAAACCCCGTAGTCGAGCTCGACGGCGACGAGATGACGCGGATCATCTGGTCCTTCATCAAGGACCGGCTGATCCTGCCCTACCTCGACGTCGACCTGAAGTACTACGACCTGGGCATCGAGGAGCGCGACCGCACCGACGACCAGATCACCGTCGACGCGGCCAACGCCATCAAGGAGTACGGCGTCGGCGTCAAGTGCGCCACCATCACCCCGGACGAGGCCCGGGTCGAGGAGTTCGGCCTGAAGAAGATGTGGCGGTCGCCCAACGGCACCATCCGCAACATCCTCGGCGGCGTCGTCTTCCGCGAGCCCATCATCTGCGAGAACGTGCCGCGCCTGGTGCCCGGGTGGACCAAGCCGATCATCATCGGCCGCCACGCCCACGGCGACCAGTACAAGGCCACCGACTTCAAGGTGCCCGGCCCCGGCACGGTCACCATGACCTACACCCCGGCCGACGGCAGCCAGCCGGTCGAGTTCGACATCGCCAACTTCCCCGAGGGCGGCGGCGTCGCGATGGGGATGTACAACTTCCGCAAGTCGATCGAGGACTTCGCGCGCGCCAGCCTGAACTACGGCCTGGACCGCGACTACCCGGTCTACATGTCCACCAAGAACACGATCCTCAAGTCGTACGACGGCATGTTCAAGGACGTGTTCCAGGAGATCTTCGACTCCGAGTTCAAGGAGCGGTTCGACGCGGCGGGCCTCACCTACGAGCACCGCCTCATCGACGACATGGTCGCCTCCGCGCTCAAGTGGGAGGGCGGCTACGTCTGGGCCACCAAGAACTACGACGGCGACGTCCAGTCGGACACCGTCGCGCAGGGCTTCGGCTCGCTCGGCCTGATGACCTCGGTCCTGCGCACCGCCGACGGCCGCACCGTCGAGGCCGAGGCCGCCCACGGCACGGTGACCCGCCACTACCGGCAGCACCAGCAGGGCAAGCCCACCTCGACCAACCCGATCGCCTCCATCTTCGCGTGGACCCGCGGTCTGGAGCACCGGGGCAAGCTGGACAACTCCCCGAAGGTCCTGGAGTTCGCCAACACCCTCGAGGACGTCGTCATCAAGACGGTCGAGGGCGGCCAGATGACCAAGGACCTCGCGCTGCTGGTCGGCTCCGACCAGGAGTGGCTGACCACCGAGCAGTTCCTCGCCGCCCTGGACGAGAACCTGGCCAAGCGCCTCGCCTAGTCCGCGCGCTCCCGGAACCCGTGTCCGGGAGGCCGTGGTCCGGACGGGTCACGGGCCGCCATGAGCCGGCGGTCCGCGGCCGGGTCCGGGTGAGACCTTGGCCACGCCCGGGCGTCCCCACCGCGGGGGCGCCCGGGCGTTGCCGTGTCCCGGGCCCGCGGTCGGGTCCGAGGCGTCGGGAAAGCGGTGTTCGCGGGGGTTTGCGGAAGGAAACCGGCGGAAGTTTCCCGGTGTGTTTCCCGTGTTCGGCGTACACGCGGGTCCTCCTGGTGGGAGGATGGCGGTGCCGGATCAGCGGGGTGGCGTGGCGGTGCGACGTAGGACACGTGAACTGGATTCGCCCCTTACGCGAACTTTGACCTATTGTGGAGACACGCCGGTGAGAACCGGCAGGCCAGAGCGGGTGAGAGCCCGCTCGGCACCACGAACCGACGTGCCGGCCGTGCGCCCGCTGGGGGGTAGGCGCGCACAGTACGGAACGTCACGAAGAAGGGCCCGCTGCTTCGGCAGCGGGCCCTTCGCCTTTCCCCGGACGGCCCGTCGGGAGCGGTGCGCCGCCGGCCCCGGGCCCGCGGTCCGCCCCTCCGGGGCCCTCAGTCCTCGAACGCGCTCTCGGGGATCGGCTCGCCCTCGCGCATGGCGGAGAACATCTCCTCCGAGCGGACCTCGTCCCAGACCACCACCGAGCCCACCTGGTCGAGGGTGGGGGTGCTGCCCACCGGGATCGCCGTGGTCTGGGTGCCGCCCCGCATCGCCAGCAGCATGGTGCCCAGGTGCCGCAGGCGGTCGCCCTCGTCCACCATGAACGTGTCCGTGCCCGCCGTCACCAGCGGGAGCGACTGGAACGGGTTGAACAGCGTCGACGGGGCGCTCGCCTCCGCGACCAGCGCGGAGAAGAACTCCCGCTGGCGGGCGATCCGGTCCAGGTCGGCGCGGGGGGTGGCGCGGGTGCGCACGTAGCCCAGCGCGGTGCCGCCGTCCATCGTCTGGCAGCCCGCCTCGATGTCCAGCCCGGCCTTGGGGTCGGCCATGGCGTCCTCGGGGCACAGCTCCACGCCGCCGACGGCGTCCACGATGTCGACGAAGCCGCCCATGCCGATCTCGGCGTAGTGGTCGATCCGCACGCCGGAGGCGCGCTCGAAGGACTCCACGAGGGGGGCCGGGCCGCCGCAGACCTCCTCGCCGGCCTCGTCCGTGCCGCAGACGGTGTCGGCGAAGGCGGTGTTGATCTTGTTGTCGGCGTAGCCGGGGATGGCCATCGGCACGTAGGAGTCGCGGGGGACGCTGACGATGGTCGGCTCGCCCTCGTCGGGGATGTACAGGACCATGATCGTGTCGGTGCGGCGGCCCTCGGCGCTGCCGGTGGCCAGCTCCCGCATCTGCTCCTCGTCCATCCCCTCGCGGCTGTCCGAGCCCACGATCATGAACGTGGTGCCGGGCTGGCGGTCCGGGCGGCCCTCGTAGTCGGTCAGGGCCTCCACCCGGGCCAGCCGGGAGTCCGCCCAGAAGTAGAGCGCCGCGGGGGGCACCACGAGGATCACGAGCAGGACCACGAGGACGGTCACGACGGTGTTCCGGAGCCGCCGCTGCCGCGTCTCGCGCGCCCGCCGCTTGGTCCCGGTGCCGTCGTACTCGCGGCCGGCGTGGTGGGTGCGGCGCCTGGGCCGCTCGGGCCGCCTGGGCCGCTCGGGGCGGATCGGGGGAACCTCGTCGGCGGAGGGGAGCCGCCGGGTCCCGCCGACCGCCCTCTGCTCGGACTCGCGCGACCGGTAGAGCTTCTCGAACTCGTCCGCGCCGCCCGGGGTTCCGCCGCGCCTGAACACGCCCTGCCGGTCGTGTTCGCCGGTCGAGCCGGCGTCACCCCGGTTACGTCGGTCAGCCATCGAATCGCCTATCTGCTCCGCGCCGTGGAGCGCTCCGTCGCCGCTTCCACCCTGTCTGATCGCAGAAAGAGTAGCCGGGTTCACACGGATGTCCCTGAACCGGGACCAGGGCACCCCTAGGGGACGAAAGCGGCCCTCACCGCAGCCGGTGCGCCCCGGCCGAGGGGAGGGAGGCGCGCACGCGCGGAGGCACCCAGCCGTTCGCGGCGAACTCCCCGGCCAGAGCGGTGGCGACGCCTTCCACCCGCTCCTCGGCCACCAGGGCGAGGGCGGTCCCGGCCCACCCCGACATCCGCACGCCGCGGGCCCCGGCCCGGGACGCGGTCTCGGCGGCCAGGTCCACCTGGGGTGTCGGGAGCCCGAAACGGCGCAGTGACAGGTGCGAGGCCGACAGGATCGGCCCCGTCTCCCCGAACCTCCCCGCGCGCAGCAGCCCGACGGCCGCGTTGAGCCGGTGCACCTCCGTGACGGCGTACTCCACCCGGTTGCGCAGAGCGGGCTCGGGCAGGCTGCGCAGCGCCCCGGGCAGGTCCTGGACCGAGCGGAGCGGGCCGAGCGTGCGCTGGGCCCGCTCCAGCTCCGCGGAGCGGACGGCCCGGAGGTCGCGCCTGGGCAGGGCCCCGGTGTCCACGACGACCAGGCGCATCCCCTCGCCGGCGAGGTCGAAGGGCAGGACGGTCGTGCGCATGCTCCTGAGGTTGACGCGTACCGCGCACCCCGGCCGCGCGGCCAGGGCCACCCGCTGGTCGACGGTGGCGCCCTCCGGGGGAGGGCCGCCCCCGAGGTCGGCGAGGGCGAGCGACACCGCCGCGCCCACGGCGCCCGCGTACCCCAGGGAGGCGTGCTCGGGCAGGTCCGCGCCGAGGAGCACCCGCAGGCCCGTGGAGGCGTCCAGCCCGCCTGCCCGGCGCGCGGAGGCCACCGCGTCGGACACGGCCCGGGGGGCGGTCTCCCTCGCCCTCAGGGGGCCGCTGAGCGTCGCCACGCGCACCTCCGGGCCCGGCGCCGGGCCGACCGCCGCCGTCACCCCCCAGGGCAGCGCGGTGTAGAGGCCGACGCCGCCGCCGGCGGCCGTGTGCTCGCCCATGACGGCCAGCCGCCCGGGCGCGTGCCAGACGCCCGCGGGCGCCTCGCCGAACCGCGCGCGGAAACCCTCCGCCAGGGCGTCGGCGTCCGGCGCCTCCGCGGGCCACGCCCCCTGTGGCCCCGCCGACCGCACACCCAGCACCGCGCGCAACCGCGCCCCCGCGCCCCCCACCGCTGTCCCCTCTCCCCGTCGGCCTGCTGCCCCCAGTCTGCCCAAGGCGGTGGAGTGCCCGGGGCGGCGCGGAGGCTTCACGGACCCGGTGCGGCGCCGCTAGGGTTGCGGTCCACCGGCGGACGGGTGTGGGGGAGGGACCTTGGCCTCAGGGCGGGACCGGGCCGCGGACGCGGCGCGGCACTACCGGAACCTCGCGATGGACGCCTACTGGGAACTGCGGCGCCGGAGGCCGGCGGCGGACCACCTCGTGCGCGCCTACGAGCGCTACGCCGACCGCAACGGCAGCCAGCTGGCCGGGGCGGTCACCTATTTCGCCTTCCTGTCGTTCTTCCCCCTGCTGGCGCTGGCCTTCGCCGCGGTGGGCTTCCTGGCGTCGATGCAGGTCGAGGTGGGCGACTACCTCCAGACGGCCCTGGACGAGGTGCTGCCCGGCCTCTCCGACCAGCTGCCCGTCGAGCAGATCGCGAACGCGCGCGTGGGCGCGAGCGTCATCGGCACGCTGGGCCTGCTGTACGCGGGCCTGAACTCGGTGTCGGCGCTCCGCGAGGCGCTGCACTCGATCTGGTTGAAGAACATCAAGGAGGGCCCGAACCTCCTGCTGCGCAAGGCGGGCGACATCCTGGTCATGCTGGGCCTGGGCGCGGCGCTGCTGTTCGCGGTGGCGCTCACGAGCGTCGCGCAGGCCGCCACCCACTGGCTGCTGGCGCTGGTGGGCCTGGACGGCTCCCTCCTGGCCTCCCTGACGCTGCGCGTCCTGGCCCTCGCCATCGCCGTCGCGGTCAACATGGGGATCTTCGTGCTGGCCTTCGCGCTCCTGTCCGGCAGCGGGCGGCCCACGCGGATGATGTGGCGGGGGGCGCTGCTGGGCGCGGCCGGGTTCGAGGTCCTCAAGGCCGCCGCCGCGCTGCTGCTCTCGGGGACGCTCGGCAACCCCGTCTACGCCTCCTTCGCCGTCCTGGTGGGGCTCCTGGTGTGGATCAACCTGGTGATGCGCCTGGTCATGTTCAGCGCCGCGTGGACCGCGACGTGGCTGCCGATGCCTCCCCCCTACACGGGGACCCTGCCCATGCCCGAGGAGAACGGGATGGACTGGACGCGGCCCGCGCCGGTCCTGCGGGTCCCGGAGAGGAAGCCGGCCGCCCGCCGGCGGGCGCAGCGGGCCGTCGCCGGGGCGTTGTCCCTGATCGGCGCGGCGGGCGCCGCAGGCACCGCCGCGTGGGCCCTGCGCAACCGTCGCGGGGGCGGTGCCTGAGGCGAGCGGACCTCCCGGGAATCCGCGTTATTGCGAGACTCTTGTCCCGTATGCGGGTGGTGTGCGGAGGGTAGTCCTCCCCTGTCCCGGTTGACCGGTTCGCCGGGGCGCGAACGTGCGTCGGCCAGGAAGGCCGGCGAACCCCCCCTCGGAGGGCAGATGGGCATCGCATTCACGTCATCCGAACGCGCGACGCTCGGGGTGGAGTGGGAACTCCAGCTCGTGGACCGGCGCAGCCGGCACCTGCGGCAGGAGGCGCCGAAACTCCTCTCCGAGCTCCCCGAGCTCAGTTCCGACGCCGCCTCGCCCCCGCTGCGGCACGAACTCATGCAGTCGCAGGTGGAGGTCGTGACCGGCATCTGCGAGACGGTCGAGGAGGCCAAGAGCGACCTCGGCCGCAACATCGACCGGATGCGGGAGGTCCTCACCCCCTGGGGAACCACGCTGACCTGCTCGGGGACCCATCCCATCGACGACTGGCGGGACCAGGAGCTCAGTCCCGGGAAAAGGTACGGCGAACTCGTCGAGCAGATGCAGTGGCTGGCCCGGCGCATTCTCACCTGCGGCGTCCACGTTCACGTGGGTGTGCGCAGCCAGGAGAAGGCCATACCCATGGTGAATGCACTTGCGAAGTATCTACCTCATTTTCTTGCTTTGAGTGCTTCTAGCCCATTTTGGGGTGGTCACGATACCGGTCTGGCCTCCGCGCGGTCCGTGGTCTTCGGGGCGCTCCCCACTTCCGGGCCGCCTCCGAACCTGCCGCACTGGACGGCTTTCGAGGAATACCTCGAAACGCTTCTCAGGGCGGGTACCATCGCCTCTATCAAGGAAGTGTGGTGGGACATCCGTCCTCACCCGGATTTCGGCACCATCGAGATCCGGATGTTCGACGGGATTCCCACCCTGCGCGAGGTGGGAATGGCCGCCGCGCTCTCTCAGAGCCTGGTGGAGTTGTTCGATCGCCAGCTCGACCGCGGGTACGGCCTGCCCAGCCCGCCGTCCTGGCTCGTGAAGGACAACAAGTGGCGTGCCACCCGCTACGGACTCGACGCTCGTGTCATCACGGACGCCCACGGAACCACCGTTCCGATCCGTGACGACCTGTATGAGCTGGTCCGCGAGCTGAAGCCGGTCGCGACCCGCCTGGGTTGCGCCGAGGACCTGGACCTGGTCTCCGAGACCCTGGACAAGGGCGCCTCCTACGAACGGCAGCGCGCGGTCATCGCCGGGGGCGGTTCCCTCGACGACGTCGTGGACATGCTCGCCGCCGAGCTGCACGGCGGTCCCACTTACGCGGAGGTCGGTGTCGGGGGCTGAGCCGGTGCACGCAAGACGTGAATGAAGAGGGGACCCTCGGATGCAGGGACGTGACCTGCCGGAACAGTTGACCGCTTTTCTGGCGCGCCGTGAGCGGGACTTCACGGGCTTCCGCCGGGACCTGCACATGCACCCCGAACTCGCCTTCGCCGAGCACCGCACCACCGGTCGGATCGCCGAACGGCTGCGTGATGTCGGTCTCACTCCCCGGGAGCTGCCCCAGGGCACGGGGCTCGTCTGCGACATCGGCTCGGGCCCCGGGCCGCTCGTGGCCCTGCGGGCCGACATCGACGCCCTGCCCATCGCCGACGAGAAGGACGTCCCCTACCGCTCCACCGTCCCCGGCGCGGCCCACGCCTGCGGACACGACGTGCACACGACGGTCCTGCTGGCGACGGGGGTCTTCCTCGCCCAGCAGGACCGCGCGGGCGCGCTGCCCGGGCGGGTCAGGCTGGTCTTCCAGCCCGCCGAGGAGCTCCCCGGCGGCGCGGTCGAGGTGGTCAACGCCGGGGCGATGGAGGGCGTCGACCGGATCTTCGCCCTGCACTGCGATCCGCGCCTGACCGTCGGCCGGGTCGGCCTGCGCACCGGCGGCATCACCGCCGCCTGCGACCAGCTCATGGTGCGGCTCTCGGGCCCGGGAGGGCACACGGCGCGCCCCCACCTCACGTCCGACCTGGTCTACGCCATGGGCAAGGTCGTCACCGAGCTGCCCGCCGCGCTGTCCCGGCGCATCGACCCGCGGGCCGGGTTCAGCCTCGTGTGGGGCCGCATCAGCGCCGGGTCGGCGCCCAACGTCATCCCCGACGACGCCGTCGCGGAGGGCACCGTGCGCTGCCTGGACGACGAGGCGTGGCACTCGGCCCCCGACATCATCAAGGGCCTGGTGGAGTCCGTGGCCTCCGCGTACGGGGCCGAGGCCGAGGTGACCTACGGGCGGGGGGTGCCCCCCACCATCAACGAGGCGACCAGCGTCGACATCATGCGCGAGGCGGTCGGCCTCGCCCTGGGCCCGGACGCCGCGGCGTCCACGCCGCAGAGCCTGGGGGGCGAGGACTTCGCCTGGTACCTGGAGAACGTCCCCGGAGCCCTCGCCCGCCTGGGCACCCACTCCCCGGACCGGGACGGGCCGATGCTGGACCTGCACCGGGGCACCTTCGACGTGGACGAGCGCGCGATCGGGGTGGGCACCCGCTTCATGGTCACCACCGCGCTGACCGCCCTCGGGCACGCCGCCGAGCCCCGGGCCCGGGCGGACAGCCAGGAGGCACTCGCCTGAGGAACCCGGGCGCCCGCGCCGTGCCCGTCCCGGGGCCTCCGCCCCGGCCGGCGGCGCGGGCGCCCACGGGCACGGGGACCCGCGGAGCCCCTGTGCGGGGCCCTGAACGGCATGGCGCGGGCGCGGGGACCCCTCGGCTCCGGGCCGGGCGCCCGCCGCGCTCCGGCCCCCACCTGGTGTCCGACGGATCCGCCGCGGGCCCCCGGGGTGGCGAGGGCCGTCCCGGGCTGGTGGCATCCTGAATCCATGAACCAGCCACTCACAGTTGAGCAGATCCGGCGGGCGCCGAAGGTGCTCCTCCACGACCACCTCGACGGAGGGTTGCGCCCGGCCACCGTCGTGGAGCTGGCCAGGGAGGCCGGCTACACCGACCTGCCCACCTACGACCCGGCGGAGCTGGGCCGGTGGTTCCGCGACGCCTCCGACTCCGGTTCGCTGGAGCGCTACCTGGAGACCTTCGCGCACACCACCGCGGTCATGCAGTCCCGGGAGGCCCTCGTGCGCGTCGCCGCCGAGGCCGCGGAGGACCTGGCCGCGGACGGCGTCGTCTACACCGAGCAGCGCTACGCCCCCGAACAGCACCTGGAGGGCGGCCTCACCCTGGAGGAGGTCGTGGAGGCCGTCCAGGAGGGCCTGGAGCTGGGGGAGAAGCGCGCGGCCGAGGCCGGCCGCAGCATCCGCACCGGCCAGCTGGTGACCGCCATGCGGCACGCAGCCCGCTCCTCGGAGATCGCCGAGCTCGCGGTCCGCTACCGCGACGCGGGCGTCTCCGGCTTCGACATCGCGGGCGCCGAGGCGGGCAACCCGCCCACCCGCCACCTCGACGCCTTCGAGTACCTGCGCCGCGAGAACTTCCACTTCACCATCCACGCGGGCGAGGCGTTCGGGCTCCCCTCCATCTGGGAGGCGCTCCAGTGGTGCGGGTGCGACCGCCTCGGACACGGCGTCCGCATCATCGACGACATCGACTCCGGCGGGAACGGCGCCCCGCGGCTGGGCCGCCTCGCCCAGTACGTGCGCGACAAGCGCGTGCCGCTGGAGATGTGCCCCAGCTCCAACGTGCAGACGGGGGCCGCCGAGTCCATCGCCTCGCACCCGATCGGTCTCCTGCACGACCTGCGCTTCCGGGTCACCGTCAACACCGACAACCGCCTCCAGAGCGGCACGTCCCTCTCCGGGGAGTTCGCGAAGCTCTCGGAGGCCTTCGGGTACGGCTGGGACGACATCCAGTGGTTCACGGTCAACGCCATGAAGTCGGCGTTCCTGCCGTTCGACGAACGCCTGGCGCTGATCAACGGCATCATCAAGCCGGGGTTCGCGCAGCTCAAGTGGGCGGCGGCCTGATGGACCGACCCAACCCGACCAGCCACTACTCCACCTTCTCCCGGGCGGCGGCGATCGTGTGGATCGTCATCGCGGTCCTGCTCCTGCTGGACGTGCTCTGGCGCGGGGAGGGGCGCTCGTCCTGGATCGCCGGAGCCCTGCTGGTCGCGAGCATCGCCGCGGTCCACCTGGTGTGGCTGCGCCCGCGGGTGGTCTCCACGGAACGCGGGATGAGGGTCGTCAACCCGCTGCGGGAGACCTTCGTGCCGTGGTCCGCCGTGGTGTGGGTGGACGTCACCGACGTCCTGAGGGTGCACACGCCGGGGCGGATCGTCCGCTCCTGGCCGCTCCGCGAGACCAAGCGGCAGCGGGTCCGGGACAACATGCGCCGGGACGCGGGTTTCCTCGACCCGGGTCAGGACGACGAGGACCCCGCGTCGATGCGGCCGGTCGACCTGGCCGCGCGTCAGCTGCGCCAGGACGCCGAGCGGTACAAGGCCCGTCCGCTCAGCGGTCCCGTCAGGGACGCGGGCGAGGCGGGGCCGGCCGCGCTCGGGGCGCAGGACGAGCCGCAGACGATGGTGCCCGTCGAGGTGATCGTGGTCCTCGTGGCGACCGCTGTGCTGCTCGCGGCGGTGTTCCTGCTCGCCTGAGGCGCGCCCGACCGCACCGGACCCGGCCTCCCCGCCCGCAGGGGAGGCCGGGTCCGACGCGTCCCCCCAGGGGGGTTGACGCCCACCCGCCTGTTCTGGTTAGGTAAGGCATGCCTAAGGGAGAGGGTTCCGGGCGGGCGGGCTTCGCGCGGATGGCCACCAGCCCGGAACCCCGGTCCGAGGGCGACGCGCGGTTCAACTGAATATCGGGAAGTACAGAAGGGTGTCGGAGTCGCGAGTCCAACGGGATCTGCGGGGATTCCGCGCGACAGAGGACACCGGGGCAAGCACTGCCTCCGGCCGGACCGCGGCCGGTACCGTCCATCCCAAGGCCTCGGGGTGTACGCTCGCCACGCCGGTACCGGGCGGGCCCGGTCGGAGGCGCCCCACCACTTCACGATGCTTCGGACGACCCGCGCGGTCGGGGTCCGCGGGGACCCCGCGACACGGGGTCCGGGCACGGCGTCCCACGCGCGACAGGGCCCGGCACACATGTGCCGGGCCCTTGCGCCGTCCAGGGGCCCCTCAGGAGCGGGCGAGGACCCGGTTCAGGAGCCCGCCCAGCCTCCGCGCCCGCTGGGTGACGACCTCCAGCGCGCGGTCGGACTCGAAGGGGTCGAGCACGGCGCCCACCGCGTCGTTGCTGACGATCGCCAGCCCCAGCACCTCCGCTCCGGACTCCACGGCGGCGATGGCCTCCAGGGCGATCGACCGCCCCACCACGTCCGCGCCGGAACGGCGCAGCGCGTGCAGCTCGGACGGCGTCTGCAGCTGGGGACCGAGCGTGGCCGCGTACACGCCCTCGGCGAGGGAGGCGTCCACCTCGTGGGCGATCCGGCGCAGCCGTGGGCTGTACGCCTCCGAGAGGTCGACGAAGGAGGGACCGGTCAGCGGGGAGAGCGACGTCAGGTTGATGTGGTCCCGGACCACGACCGGCTGCCCCGGGGCGAAGTCCGTGCGCAGCGAACCGGCCGATCCCGTGAGCACGGCCGTCCCGGCGCCCGCGGCGATCCCGGTGCGCACGGCGTGGACGGTCTCCATCGGGCCGTAGCCCTCGTAGAGGTGGACGCGCCCCATGAACACGACGACCCGCTTGTCGCCCACCCACATGCTGCGGACCCTGGAGGAGTGCCCCTCCGCCCCGGGCACGTGGAAACCGGGCAGCTCGGTCGCGTCGAACTCGATGTCGGGGGAGCCCAGCGTCTCCGCGGCCCCCGCCCAGCCGGACCCGAGCACCACCATCGCGTCGAAGCTGTCGGCCCCGGTCCGGGCGAGCAGGTCCTGGGCCGCGGTCGCGGCCAGCTCCTTCGCTTCCCCTGTGGTCGTCGCCCGCTGCTCTGATTCGCTCACACGACGGATGCTACCCCCGGGTAGCGCAACGGTGGCGGAACGCAACGCCCGCCCGGCGGGCGGACACGGGGCTCACAGCTCGGTGGGCAGGCACTCGCGGGCCAGCAGGTCGGACACGTACGACCCGGGCGCCCCCGCCTTCTCGGCCGCGGCGGCCAGCTGGCCCAGCTGGATCGCCGAGGGCAGGCCGCCCTCGTAGGCGTCGAGCACGTAGGCCCAGGCCGTCACCGTCCCCATGTCGGCCGTCCGGGCGCGGACGGTGACCTTGCGGTACGCGCAGGCGGCGCCCGCGCCGAACCCGTCCCTGCGGTCGGCGCCCTCCCACGAGTCCAAGTGGGGTTCGTCCCATTCCATGAGGTCGTACAGCGCGACGAAGACCCGCTGCCCGGGATCCTCCGCCAGCGTGGCCAGGGCGCCGGAGCCGGCGGGCAGGCCCTCGCCGAAGGTCAGCCGCCAACCCTCCAACCAGCCCGTGGTCAACAGCGGTGAGCGCGGTGCCCGGCGGGCCATCTGCGCGGGGTCGAGATTGGTTCCGTACGCGGCGTAGATGGACACGGGCAACATCGTAGACCCGCTGACCGGGGGTGCCTGAGGATTTCGCCAGTTGACATGGCCGACAATAGGAGGAAGCGATGAAAACAGGCGGTGCCCCACCATGCCCGAATATCGCCCGGACCGGGAACGCGCGTGGGGGGTCCGACGTAGAGGGAGTGAGGCAGAGTGACGAAGGTCGTGATCATCGGTGGCGGGCCCGGGGGCTACGAGGCGGCACTGGTCGCAGCGCAGCTCGGTGCGGACGTGACGGTGGTGGAGCGCGACGGCATCGGCGGCTCCTGCGTCCTCACCGACTGCGTGCCCTCCAAGAGCCTCATCGCCACCTCCACCCGCACCACGTACGTGCGTGAGTCCCAGAGCCTGGGCATCCACATCCCGGGCACCGCCACCGCGCCGGTCCGCGTGGACATCGACGAGGTGAACAACCGGATCAAACGCCTGGCCCAGGCGCAGTCCGAGGACACCCGGGCCCGCCTCCACAAGGAGGGCATCGAGGTCGTCACCGGCGAGGCCCGGCTGGTCGACCCCCACATCGTCGCCGTCGGGGACCAGCGCATGCGCGCCGACGTCGTCCTCATCGCGACCGGGGCCCACCCCCGTGAACTCCCCACCGCCGAGCCCGACGGGGAGCGCATCCTCACCTGGCGCCACCTCTACGACCTGGAGGAGCTCCCGGAGAGGCTGATCGTGGTCGGCTCGGGCGTGACCGGCGCGGAGTTCGCGAGCGCCTACCAGTCGCTCGGATCGGACGTCACCCTCGTCTCCTCGCGCGAGCGCGTCATGCCGACCCAGGACGCCGACGCCGCCGAGGTGCTGGAGGAGGTCTTCATGCGCCGCGGCATGACCGTCCTCAGCCAGACCCGGGCCGAGTCGGTCGTGCGCACCGAGAAGGGCGTCCTCGTCACCCTCTCGGACGGCCGCACCGTCGAGGGCAGCCACTGCCTGATGACCGTCGGCATGATCCCCAACACCGAGAACCTCGGGCTGGAGGAGGCCGGGGTCCGCCTGGGCCAGGGCGGGTTCGTCGAGGTCGACCGGGTCTCCCGCACCACGGTCCCCGGCGTGTACGCCGCCGGCGACTGCACCGGCGTGAACATGCTGGCCTCCGTCGCCGCCATGCAGGGACGCATCGCCATGTGGCACGCCCTCGGCGAGGCGGTGTCCCCCCTGAAGCTGTCCACCGTGGCCTCCACGGTGTTCACCCACCCCGAACTCGCCGCGGTGGGGGCGAGCGAGGACGACGTGCGCAGCGGGCGGATCGACGGCCGGTCGGTCACCCTGCCGCTCAACACCAACCCGCGCGCCAAGATGAACGAGGTCACCGACGGCTTCGTGAAGCTGATCTGCCGCCAGCACACCGGCATCGTGCTGGGCGGCGTCATCGTCGGGCCGCGCGCCAGCGAACTCATCCTCGGCGTGTCCATCGCGGTGCAGCAGCGCCTGACGGTGGACGACATCGCGCACACCTTCTCGGTGTACCCGTCGCTGTCGGGCAGTGTGACCGAGGCGGCCCGCTCGCTGATGCTGGCCTCGCCGGAGTAGGGGAGCCGGTCCGCGCCGCCCCGCCGGGGCCGCCGCACGAAGAAGTTTGCGGTGGACCCCGGTTTCTTAACCCTTTTTGACACGAATCGAGTAATGTCTTGACGTGATCTGTCCCAAGTGCCAAAGCACCATGCGAACGTTCGATCGTCAAGGCGTCCACATCGACAGGTGTGACGGCTGCCAGGGCATCTTCCTGGACCGGGGGGAGCTGGAGCGCATCGCCGACGGCGAGCAGCGCCACTACGGCGTCGCGCCGCCGCCCGACCCCCACTCCCCGCGCCCCGCCCCGCCACTCGCCCGGCCGCACCGCGGAGCGGGCTACCCCGACTCCCCCGGTGGCTACCGAGGGGGGTACCAGGACTCCCCGCGCGGCTACCGGGACTCGCCCCGTCCCTACCGCGGCCGCCGCAAGGGATTCCTGGAACAACTCTTCGACTAGTACAGCCGAACCATCCATGCACCCGCTGATCTGTACACACTGCGGGGAATGGGACGAGACCCCCGACACCGGCGCGGGGGTCTCCGTGCTGCGCTGCGCCTCCTGCGGGCGCACCCGCCCCTTCCTCCGCATGCCCCTCTACTGCGTCTCCGGCCCGAGCGGCACCGGTAAGTCCACCATCGCCGGACTGCTCCTCGAACGCCTCAGGGACCGCTTCGTCGTGCTCGAACAGGACCTGCTGTGGGTCAGCGGGCTCCGCGACCCCGAGGGCCACCACCGGCACTTCCGCTCCACCTGGCTGCGCACCGCGGCCATGGTGCAGCAGAGCGGGCGCCCCGTCGTGCTGTGCGGGACCGTCGTGCCCCCGGAGTTCGAGCCCCTGCCGGAGCGCGCCCTGTTCACGGACATCCACTACCTGGCGCTGTCCTGCGAACCCGGTGCCCTGGCCGAGCGCCTGCGCGCCCGCCCCGCCTGGCGGGAGTGGGACGAGGAGCGGATCGACGACAACGCCGACTTCGCGGCCTGGGTGGCGGCCGAGGCCGCACGCCTGGACCCGCCGATGACCCTGGTCGACACCACGCACACCGCCCCCGCCGACACCGCGGACGCCGTGTGCCGGTGGATCGAGGGGCTCGCCGAGGCGGAGGCCGCCGCGGGCTGAGCCCCGCAGACGCAGGAGGGCCCCGGGCGTGCGCCCGGGGCCCTCGGTGTCCTACGCGCGGTGCGGCGCGGGCGGGGTCAGAAGTCGAAGCCCCCGAAGTCGCCCATGTCGCCGCCACCGCCGAAGTCGCCCATGTCGCCCCCGCCCATGTCGCCCTCGGCCGCGACGTCTCCGCCGCCCATGCCCATGCCCATTCCCATGCCCATCATCGACCCCATCATGGAGCCCATCATCATGCCGGTGAACATGCCCATCATCATGTCGGTGCCGAAGTAGCCGCTGGCGTAGGGGGAGTAGGCCGGACCGGCGTCGTAGTACGGCCGGCGCTCGCCGTTGACCTCGACCAGGCGCACGTCGGGCTGGCCGCCGACGCGCACCGCCTCCGCGCAGGCCGCGCACGCGGTGACCTCGCGGGGCGCGCCGCCGGGCGGGGCCCAGGCGACGTCCTCCACGGAGGGTCCGTGCTGCGGGTTGAAGAAGCAGGGGCCGCGCCGCGAGGGAACCGGCTCGCCGTTCATGCGCGCCCGGGTGGAGGCCATGTAGTAGCGGCCGTCCTCCAGGGCGCTGGTGACCATCCGGACCTGCTCGGGCTCCTGGATGGTGTCGAGCAACGTCTTGGCCTGGTCGTAGGCGTCCATGGCCTGCGAGTAGTCCTCGCGTGTGGCGTCGTCGACCTTGGACACGTCGATCTCCAGCCGGGAGACGTCCTCGCCCAGCCGGACGACGTCCTCGGTCGCCATCTGCTTGATCTCCTGGAGCTGCTTGGCCTTCTCGGCGGCGCGCTTCCTGCGGCTGTTGCGGACGAAGAGGGCGCCCGCCGCCACGACGAGGACGAGGACGCCGAGCAGGACCAGTCCGGAGGTGGCGCCGGCGGCCTCGGCGTCCTCCAGCTGCTGGGCCGCGTCGGGGACGGCGGCCAGGGTGTCGACCTGGTTGCCCTGGCCCTCCTGGACGGCGATCTCCCGGATGCCCGCGGTGTCCTCGATGTTCGGGGAGAGGACCACGAAGTCCTGACTGCCGGCGAACACGGCGTAGACGCCGTCGCCGACGTCCTCCATGACCGGGTTCATGAGGGCGTCGAGGCCGGTCTGGGAGGCGACCGCGTCCGAGGGGAGGATCACGTAGTAGACGGGGATCTCCGAGTCGGCGGAGGCCGTCTCCAGGGCGCCCTCCTCGGCGGAGGGGATCGCGTCGATGCTCGGGTCGATGAAGACGCCGTCGCCCTCGAGCTCCTCGACGACGGCCTGGGTCTCTGGTAGCTCCGGCCGCGCGTCGGCCGAGGCGGGCACCACCGAGGTGCTCACCACCGCCGCCGTGAAACCGGCGGTCAGCACTGCGGGTGTTACCAAGCGGCGCAACATGTCGTTCCTCTCGCCTTACCTCACTGACTCGGACGAACGACGGTCCCCGACAGTTCCCGCTGTGCCCGTTCTCACCTGAGCCGTTCACACCAGACTACGCCCGCCCCGGAACGCGACGGGGCCCGCCGGGATCCGGCGGGCCCCGTCGACAGGGGGTGCGGGTGTCAGCCCCTGGCGGAGGCGCCGCTCGCGGCGGCCTCCCTGTCGGCCTCCGTGCCCGCGTCGTCCGCGTCGTCCGCGTCGGCGGTGTCGGCGGTGTCGGACCCGGCCGCGGGCTCGTCCAGCGGCACGAAGCCGGAGGCGTCGGGGCTGGTGTTGTAGCGGTCCAGGTCCAGGATGCCCTCGCGCTTGGCGACGACGGTCGGGACCAGCGCCTGGCCGGCGACGTTGACCGCGGTGCGGCCCATGTCCAGGATCGGGTCGACGGCCAGCAGCAGGCCGACGCCCTCCAGGGGCAGGCCCAGCGTGGACAGGGTCAGGGTCAGCATGACGGTCGCGCCGGTGGTGCCGGCGGTCGCGGCGGAGCCGATGACCGAGACGAACACGATCAGCAGGTAGTCGGTGACGCCGAGGTCGATCCCGAAGAACTGGGCGATGAAGATCGCCGAGATCGCCGGGTAGATCGCGGCGCAGCCGTCCATCTTGGTGGTGGCGCCGAACGGGACGGCGAACGCCGAGTAGTAGCGCGGCACGCCCAGGTTCTGCTCGGTGACCCGCTGGGTCACGGGCATGGTGCCCATGGAGGAGCGGGACACGAAGCCGAGCTGGATGGCGGGCCAGGCGCCGCTGAAGTACTTCGCCGGGGACAGGCCGTTGAGCCGGGCGATCACCGGGTAGACGACGAACAGCACCAGGGCGAGGCCGATGTAGATGGTCAGCGTGAACTTGCCGAGGGCGCCGATGGTGGTCCAGCCGTAGCTGTACACGGCGTTGCCCAGCAGGCCCACGGTGCCGATCGGGGCCAGGCGGATGACCCACCACAGGGCCTTGAGCACGACCTCCAGCGCGGAGGCGGTGAAGGCGATGAAGGGCTCGGCGGCCTTGCCGACCTTGACGGCGGCGATGCCCAGGACGATGGCGATGACGATCAGCTGGAGGACGTTGAAGCCCAGCGAGGTGCTGACGGTCCCGTCGTCCGCGACCGAGGTGTCCGCTGCCAGGCCGAGGAAGTTGGCCGGGACGATGCTCTCGATGAACGCCAGCCAGGAGCCGGTGCCGGACGGGTCGCCCGCGCTGGCGGCGTCGACCGCGCTGTTGAGGCCGGGCCGGATGGTCAGCCCGAGGCCGATGGCGATGGCCACGGCGATCAGGGCGGTGGCGCCGAACCACAGCAGGGTCTTCCATGCCAGGCGCGCGGCGTTGGTGACGTTGCGCAGGTTGGCGATGGAGGAGATGACGGCCAGGACGATCAGCGGAGGAACGATCGTCCGGAGCAGCGTGACGAAGGTCGAGCCGATGGTCTCGAGGGTGACGGCGAGCCAGTTCGGGTCGCCCGCCTCGCCGACCGGGCCGATCTGGAAGGCGACGACGCCGAGGACGACGCCGAGGACCAGGCCGAGGAGGACCTGGGCCGCGAACGGGAAACGGAAGCCTCTGCGCTTCGTGGGCGCTTCGGTGCTCTGTGCGGACACGGGATGTGACTCCAGGTGGTGAAGGCAGCCGGAGGAGCGCACGACGACGCGGTCGGCGCGGTGGGACGCGGCCCCGGCTCGGGGAATGGCGGGATCACCAGTGGGAAGGTGACGGATGGTGGGTACGGGTGTGCGGCGCGCTGCCCGGACGGGCGCGCGTGGACCTAGCTACACGCCTGACAGCCGCGGCGGCACAGGTCGATGTGCCACCTTCGTGTCAGTCCCCAGATGTTCGTCACGATCAAGGACAATAGCCTCGATCCCTTACTTATTCCATACATGTGTGTCGACGTCTTGCTGTCCCAGGGGCCACGCTGTCGACACCGTGGGCCTTTTCGATCTTCCGCTCCGCCCGGATGGGGCGAGGATCACGTGGATCGCCGGATCCGGGGAAGGATCCGTGGAAACCACCGTGACGGAGTGACAGTGATGGCTACCGTGGGCGACGAGAACGATCCGACGAACGGAGACGGCGACATGTCTGTTCCCACCGTGGCCGAAATCCTGGTCTCCGAGTTCGGTGAGGTGACGATTCCGATGCCGCCCCGGCGGGGCTTCACCGCCGACGACCTCGACCGCATCCCGGATCTTCCGCCGCACACCGAACTCATCGACGGAAGCCTGGTACTGGTGAGCCCCCAGAAGCGCTTTCACATGTTCGTGCTCAAACTGCTCGAACAGCAGTTGGACGCCCAGGTCCCCGAGGACATGGTGACGTACCGGGAGATGACGGTCAGGCTCGCCGAGCGGCAGAGGCCCGAACCCGATCTCATGCTCGTCCGCGAAGGCGACGGGCAGGGGGTGCACGACACCTGGATCGAACCGCAGCTCGTCGCGTTGGCGGTCGAGGTGATCTCTCCGGAGTCCGAGGTGCGTGACCACGAGCGCAAGCCACAGCTCTACGCGGAGGCGGGGATCCCCCACTTCTGGCTCGTCGAGGAGGAAGCGCACATGGAAGCGGTGGTGTACGCCTACGAACTCGATCCGGTCAACAAGAAGTACGGGAATCTGACCGTGTACCGGGAGCGGCTCAAGACCAGCGCGCCGTGCGACCTGGACATCGACCTGACCCGCGTCTCCCGTGCCGGGAGGGGGAGCTCGGCGGGGCGTGACGCATGAGGGAGGCGCCGGCCGGCGCCTCCCCCGCGTGCTCCCGTCGGCCGTGGGCCAGGCGTCCTAGGCGTCCTCGATCTCGCAGACCACCGCGCCGTTGCCCACGGTCTCCCCGGCGGACACCTTGAGGCCGCGGATCGTCCCGGCCCTGTGGGCGGTCAGGGGCTGCTCCATCTTCATCGCCTCGATGACGACCACGGTCTCGCCCTCGGCCACGCTCTGCCCCTCCTGGGCCACGACCTTGACCACGGTGCCCTGCATCGGCGAGACCAGGGAGTCGCCGCTCGCGGCCGCCGCTGCCGCACCGCCCCTGCGCGAGGACCGCTTGCGCCTGTCCGCGCCCGGGGCGGGGGCCTCGACCGAGGCGCCCAGTCCCGCGGGGAGCACCACCTCGATCCGCCTGCCGCCCACCTCCACGGTGACGCTCTCGCGCCCGGAGGACTCGGCCTGGCCGGGCTCACCGGACCACGGCGCGATCGTGTTGTCGAACTCGGTCTCGATCCACCGCGTGTACACGCCGAACGGCTGCTCGGGGTCGGCGGGCGCGAACGCCTCGTCCTCCACGACCGCCTGGTGGAACGGGATCACCGTGGGCATCCCGCCCACCTCGAACTCGGCCAGCGCCCGGCGCGAGCGGGCCAGCGCCTCGGCGCGCGTGCGCCCGGACACGATCAGCTTGGCGACCATGGAGTCGAAGGCCTGGGGGACGGTGAACCCGGCCTCGCAGCCGGTGTCCACCCGAACCCCCGGGCCGCCGGGCAGCTTCAGCCCGGTGATGGTGCCCGGGGCGGGCATGAAGCCCCGCCCGGGGTCCTCGGCGTTGATGCGGAACTCGAAGGAGTGCCCGCGGATCTCGGGGTCGCCGAAGCCCAGCTCCTCGCCGTCGGCGATCCGGAACATCTCCCTGACCAGGTCGATGCCGGTGACCTCCTCGGTCACCGGGTGCTCCACCTGCAGGCGGGTGTTGACCTCCAGGAAGGAGATGGTGCCGTCCACCCCGACCAGGAACTCGCACGTGCCCGCGCCCACGTACCCGGCCTCGGCCAGGATGGCCTTGGAGGCGGCGTAGAGCTGCCGGGTCTGCTCCGCGCTCAGGAACGGGGCGGGGGCCTCCTCCACCAGCTTCTGGTGGCGGCGCTGGAGCGAGCAGTCGCGGGTGGAGACCACCACGACGTTGCCGTGGGTATCGGCCAGGCACTGGGTCTCCACGTGCCGGGGCCGGTCCAGGTAGCGCTCCACGAAGCACTCCCCGCGCCCGAACGCGGTCACGGCCTCGCGCACCGCGGACTCGTAGGCGTCGGGGACCTCCTCCAGGGTGTGGGCGACCTTGAGCCCGCGCCCGCCGCCGCCGAAGGCGGCCTTGATCGCGATGGGCAGCCCGTGCTCGGCGGCGAAGGCCACGACCTCTTCGGCCGACTCCACCGGGTCGGGGGTGCCCGCGACCAGGGGCGCGCCGACCTTCTGCGCGATGTGGCGGGCCTGCACCTTGTCGCCCAGGGCGGTGATGGCCGAGGGCGGCGGGCCGATCCAGGTCAGGCCGGCGTCGATGACCGCCTGGGCGAAGTCGGCGTTCTCGGCCAGGAAACCGTAGCCGGGGTGGACGGCGTCGGCGCCCGAGGCGGCGGCCACGGCCAGGAGCTTGGCGATGTCCAGGTAGGAGTCGGCCGGGGTCGACCCGCCCAGGGAGTGGGCCTCGTCGGCGAGCTTGACGTGGAGGGCGTCCAGGTCGGGCTCGGCGTAGACGGCGACGCTGGCCAGTCCGGCGTCCGCGCAGGCGCGGGCGATGCGCACGGCGATCTCGCCGCGGTTGGCGATCAGTACTTTACGCACGGTGGGAAGTCCTTCTGCTGTGGCGTGGGGCGGAGGCGCACCGGCCGCTCCCTGCGACGTCTGGGTGGTGGTGGAGCACGGGGGCCGTCACCTCGTGCTCAGGCGCCAGGCCCCGGGCCCGGGGCGCAGCGGGGCGCGCATGTTCCGGGAGCGGTCCCCCCACCCCGAGGGGCGCCGGTCCTCCCCGGGCGCGTCGGAGGCGGCGCGGGCGGCGTTCGCGCGCGCGGCGAGGACGGCGGTGAGGACCGCGACCTCCTCCGCGGTCGGCTCGCCCCGGACGACGACCAGGTGCGGCGGGTTCTTCGGCGCGCTCACAGCGGGATGTTCCCGTGCTTCTTGGGGGGCAGCTGCTTGCGCTTGTTCCGCAGCGCCCGGAGGGCCTTGGAGATCTGGCCCCGGGTCTCGGACGGCATGATGACGCCGTCCACGTATCCCCGCTCCGCTGCGGAGAAGGGGTTGAGCAGGGTGTCCTCGTACTCGCGGACGAGCCGGGCGCGCTCGGCCTCGACGTCGTCGGCGGCGGCGAGGGTGCGCCTGTGCAGGATGTTCACCGCGCCCTGGGCGCCCATGACCGCGATCTGCGCGGTGGGCCAGGCCAGGTTGACGTCCGCGCCCAGGTGCTTGGACCCCATGACGTCGTAGGCGCCGCCGAAGGCCTTGCGGGTGATCACGGTGATCAGCGGCACGGTGGCCTCGGCGTAGGCGTACAGCAGCTTGGCGCCGCGCCGGATGATGCCGTCCCACTCCTGGTCGGTGCCGGGCAGGAAGCCGGGCACGTCCACGAAGGTGAGGACGGGGACGTTGAAGGCGTCGCAGGTGCGCACGAAGCGCGCGGCCTTCTCGGAGGCGTCGATGTCCAGGCAGCCCGCGAAGCTCATGGGCTGGTTGGCGACGATGCCGACGGAACGGCCGTCCACGCGGCCGAAGCCCACCACCATGTTGGTGGCGAACCGGGCGTGGACCTCCAGGAACTCGCCGTCGTCCAGGACGGCCTCGACGACGGTCCGCATGTCGTACGGCTGGTTGGCCGAGTCCGGGATGAAGGTGTCCAGGGCCAGGTCGGTGTCGGTGACCTCGTCGCCGGGGTCGTCCTCGGGCGCCAGGACCGGCGCCTCCTCCAGGTTGTTGTCGGGCAGGTGCGAGAGCAGGGTGCGGACGTAGTCGATGGCGTCCTGCTCGTCGGCGCCCATGTAGTGGGCCACACCCGACCTGGTGCTGTGGGCGCGCGCCCCGCCCAGGTCCTCCATGGAGACGTCCTCGCCGGTGACGGTCTTGATGACGTCGGGGCCGGTGATGAACATCTGCGAGGTCTCGTCCACCATCACCACGAAGTCGGTGAGGGCGGGGGAGTAGACGTGTCCGCCCGCGGCGGCCCCCATGATGAGGGAGATCTGCGGGATGACGCCCGAGGCGTGGGTGTTGCGCTTGAAGATCTCCGCGTACAGGCCCAGCGCGACGACGCCCTCCTGGATGCGCGCGCCGCCGCCCTCGTTGATGCCCACGACGGGGCAGCCGTTGGTGAGGGCGTGGTCGAGGACCTTGACGATCTTCTCGCCGTAGACCTCGCCGAGGGAGCCGCCGAAGACGGTGACGTCCTGGCTGAAGACGGCGACGGGGCGCCCGTCGACGGTTCCGTGGCCGGTGACGACACCGTCGCCGTAGGGGCGGTTGCCCTCCAGCCCGAAGCTCGTGGAGCGGTGTCGGGCCAGGGCGTCGAACTCCACGAACGACCCCGGGTCGAGGAGCGCGTCGATGCGCTCGCGGGCCGTCATCTTGCCTTTGGCGTGCTGTTTCTCAACGGCTCGCGCGGAGCCCGCGTGGACGGCTTCGTACCGGCGTCGTTGCAGGTCGGCGAGCTTGCCCGCGGTGGTGTGGATGTCGATCTCGTCCGCGGGCAGCGGTTCAGGGGCTTCGGTGGCCATAACTACGCAGGTTAACCGCGACCTCGCGGGACCGGGGCACGCGGCCCTGGTTACTCGCCAGTAGGTGCGGTTCGGTACGGCCCTGTCCGCGCCCCTCCGGAAGGGGCCGGACCGGCCCGCGGCGGCGCGGAAACGACGTGATGAAATGTGCGCCCCTTTCCCTTGCGCAACAATGCTTAACGCCCGGGCAAAGTGCGTCGGAAATGCGCCCCCGCGCACCTGTCGTCCGGCCCGATCTCTGTAGTGTCGGGCCCATGACAGCGGTAAGCGCAGAACGCGACAGTGCCCGGCAGGAAGTTCCCGAGCAGCTCAGGAATGACGTCAAACTCCTCGGAGAGATGCTCGGAACGGTCCTCGCCGAAAGCGGCGGCGAGGAGCTGCTCGCCGATGTCGAGAAGCTCCGACACGCCGTGATCGGCGCCCGTGACGGTTCCGTCACAGGCGAGGAGATCACCGCGATCGTCGCCGCCTGGCCCCTCGAACGCGCCAAGCAGGTGGCCAGGGCCTTCACGGTGTACTTCCACCTGGCCAACCTCGCCGAGGAGCACCAGCGGATGCGGGCCCTGCGCGAGCGCGACGACGCCGCCAACCCTCCCCGCGAGTCCCTGGCCGCCGCCGTGCGCGCCATCCGGGAGGCCGACGGCGGGGAGGAGCGCCTCAACGAGCTCGTGGCCGGCATGGAGTTCCATCCCGTGCTCACGGCCCACCCCACGGAGGCCCGGCGCCGCGCCGTCTCCACCTCCATCCAGCGGATCAGCGAGGACCTCGACGCCTGGCACGCCTCCCACGAGGGGAGCAGCGCCGCCGCCGAGGCGCACCGGCGCCTGCTGGAGGAGATCGACCTCCTCTGGCGCACCTCCCAGCTGCGCTACACCCGGCTCGACCCGCTCGACGAGGTGCGCACCGCCCTCGCGGCGTTCGACGAGACCATCTTCTCCGTCGTCCCGCAGGTCTACCGGAGCCTGGACGCCGCCATCGACCCCGACGGCACCGGCGTCCGGCCCCCGCGCGCCACGCCCTTCGTCCGCTACGGCAGCTGGATCGGCGGCGACCGGGACGGCAACCCCTACGTCACCCACGACGTGACCCGCGAGGCCGTGCTCATCCAGTCCGAGCACGTGCTGCGCGGGCTGGAGGGCGCCGCGGACAGGGTCGCCCGCACCCTCACCGCCTACTCCAACCTCACCCCGGCCAGCCCGGCGCTGCTCGACGCCCTCTCCGCGGCCCGCGCCGGCCACCCCGCCCTGATGGCCGGGATCGGCGAGCGCTCGCCCAACGAGCCGCACCGCCAGCTCCTGCTGCTGGCCGCCGCCCGGCTGCGCGCCACCCGCGAACGCGACGCCGACCTCGCCTACCCCGACGCCGACGCCTTCCTCGACGACCTGCGCACCGTGCAGGACTCGCTGGTCGACGCGGGCGCCGTCCGCCAGGCCTACGGCGAGCTCCAGCACCTCGTCTGGCAGGCGGAGACCTTCGGCTTCCACCTCGCGGAGCTGGAGATCCGCCAGCACAGCGAGGTGCACGCCGCCGCACTGGAGGAGCTCCGGGCGGGGAAGGCCCCCTCGGAGCGCACCGAGGAGGTCCTGGCGACCATCCGGGTCATCGCCTGGATCCAGGAGCGCTTCGGCGTGGAGGCGTGCCGCCGCTACATCGTCAGCTTCACCCGCACCGCGGAGGACGTCGCCGCCGTCCACGAGCTGGCCTCCCACGCCCTGCCGCCCGAGCGGATGCCCGTCCTCGACGTCATCCCCCTGTTCGAGACCGGCGCCGACCTGGACGCCTCGCCCGACGTGCTCGACGGCATGCTGGAGGTGCCCCAGATCCGGCGGAGGCTCGAACAGACCGGCCGCCGCGTCGAGGTCATGCTCGGCTACAGCGACTCCGCCAAGGACGTCGGCCCGGTCAGCGCCACCCTGCGGCTGTACGACGCCCAGGCCCGGCTGGCCGCGTGGGCGGAGCGGCACGACGTGCGGCTCACCCTCTTCCACGGCCGCGGCGGGTCGCTCGGACGCGGCGGCGGGCCCGCCAGCCGCGCCCTGCTCGCCCAGGCGCCCGGGTCGGTCGGCGGCCGGTTCAAGGTCACCGAGCAGGGCGAGGTCATCTTCGCCCGCTACGGGCAGCCCGCCATCGCCCGCCGCCACATCGAGCAGGTCGGCCACGCGGTGCTCATGGCCTCCACCGACGCGGTGCAGGAGCGGGAGCGCTCCGCCGAGGCCAGGTTCCGGGGGGTCGCCGACGCCATCGCCGGAGCGGCCCAGGAGACCTACCTGGAGCTGATCAACACCGAGGACTTCGCGCTGTGGTTCTCCCGGGTCAGCCCCCTGGAGGAGCTCGGGGAGCTGCGGCTGGGCTCGCGCCCCGCGCGCCGCGGGGCGGCACGCGGCCTCGGCGACCTGCGCGCGATCCCGTGGGTGTTCGCCTGGACCCAGACCCGGGTCAACCTGCCCGGCTGGTACGGGCTGGGGTCGGGGCTGGCCGCCGTCGAGGACGTGTCCGCCCTCCGGGCCGCGTACCGCGAGTGGCCGATGTTCGCGTCCCTGCTCGACAACGCGGAGATGAGCCTGGCCAAGACCGACCGCACCATCGCCGAGCGCTACCTGGCGCTGGGCGGCCGGCCGGAGCTGACCGCGAGGGTGCTGGACGAGTACGACCTCACCCGCGAGCTGGTCCTGCGGGTGACCGGCCACAGCCGCCTGCTGGAGAACCGGGCGGTGCTCTCGCGGGCCGTCGACCTGCGCAACCCGTACGTGGACGCGCTGTCCCACCTCCAGCTGCGCGCCCTGGAGGCGCTGCGGGGCGAGGAGGCGGACTCGCTCTCCGAGCAGGACCAGCAGCACCTGGAGCGGCTGCTCCTGCTCTCCGTGAACGGCGTCGCCGCCGGACTCCAGAACACCGGCTGACCGCCACGGCCCCCGCGACCGCGGCGCCCCGCACCCGTGAGGGGTGCGGGGCGCCGCGGTCGTCACGGGTGCGGGGCGCGGTGCGTCAGGCGGGGAAGCCGCCGGTGTCCAGCGTCAGGTCGAACGGCGCGGGGAGGTGGATCTCCTTGCCGAACGGCACCTTGGTCGCGCCGGTGTACACACCGTTCTCCGGTCCGGAGAAGAGGGTGACCTCGCCCCTGTCCGTCTCCGGGTCCCAGCGGTCCACGAGCAGGTACAGGGGTATGCCGGCGTGGGCGCAACCCCAGAGCTTGGGTTTGCGGTCCCGGTCGGCGGTGCTCCTGGAGGTCACCTCGACCACCAGCAGGGCGTCGGAGACCAGGTTCTCGGGGTCGTACTCCATCACGGAATGCGGGATGACCAGAAGGTCGGGGATGTACAGGCCGCTCCGGAAGGGCACACGTACATCGACGGTCTGGTGGACCTCTGCCTCCGCGATCGAACTGCCGTCGCGCAGGATCTCGCGGGTGAGGGCTTTGCCGACCTGCCATACGATCTGGCTGTGTTCGGGCTTCGGGGGTGTCACGAGGACAAGCGCGCCTTCGATGATCTCGGCCCGACATCCCTCGGGCACGTCCAGTTCTTCCCAGGTGCGCAGCATGAACTGCCAGGAGAGCAGTGCTTCGGGTTCCACCGCCGCGATACTCATCTGCCGCGTCACCTCCGGTAGCTGAACGTAGCGAGGCACGGTCACCGATGTGCTGTTTTCAGACTAACCGGCGGGCTTCTTTCCCACACCGGTTTCCGGAACGGGTTTCGGCGCTGCTGTAATGGGCGTATGACCAGCGAACCCGACCCCTTCCCGCGACCGCCGCTCGACACGGCGGCACTCGACGCCGTCCTCGTCCGGCCGGGCGGCCTGTGGCGGCGGATCGAGGTGCTGCCCGAGACCGGGTCCACCAACACCGACCTGGCCGCGCGCGCCGCGGCCGGCGCCCCGCACGGGAGCGTGCTGGTGACCGAGCACCAGACCGCGGGCAAGGGCCGGCTCGGCCGCGGTTTCAGCGTCCCCCCGAGGGCGGCCCTCACCGTGTCGCTCCTGGTGCGCCCCGACGCGCCCGTCTCCTCCCTCAGCTGGCTCTCCCCGCTCATGGGCGTGGCCGGGGTCGGCGCGGTGCGCCGCCTGTCCGGGGTGAAGGCGTCCCTGAAGTGGCCCAACGACGTGATCGTCCCCGCCGGGCTGCGGTCCGGTGCGGCGCGGTCGGACGGCAAGCTCGCGGGCATCCTCGCCGAGGTCGACTTCTCCTCCGGGAGCCCCGCCGTGGTCGTCGGCATCGGCCTCAACGTGTCCCAGTCGCGCTCCGAGCTGCCCGTCGACAACGCCGTCTCCCTGCGCGGCGAGGGCTCCGCGGCCCTGGACCGCGGCGCGCTCCTCGCCGCCGTCCTGGGGGAGTTCGAGGAGCTGTACACGGTGTGGACGGCGGCCGGGGGCGACGCCGAGGCCAGCGGCCTGGCCTCCGCCTACCGGGACACGTGTGCCACCCTGGGGCGCCCGGTCCGGGTCCACCTGCCCGGCGGCCGGGTGCTGGAGGGGACCGCGACGGGTGTGGACTCCGAGGCGCGGCTGCTGGTCCGTGGGCCGGACGGCGAGCGCGCGCTCAGCGCGGGCGACGTCGTCCACGTGCGCCCGGGCGGCTGACCGGCCCGCTCCGCCGGGCCGGCCGACGGGGCGGCGGAGCGTCGGGCGGGGTTGTCCACAAGAGGACTTCCGCTCACTCCCGCGGCCGACCGCCTTGTGCCATCATCACCGTTATGGCTATCGCGGACCGCTGCCCCTCCGACGACGAGGAGCCCGACACCTCCCTCCGGGAACGCATCCCGCGGTACGGGACGTTGTCCGTACAGGCGGCCTCCGAACAGGAGGGAAGGGGCCTGCGCCGGGCGCCGAGACCCGGGCGGCCCCGGTCCGGGGCCCGCAGACAGGCCGACGCCGCCCGGAGACCGGAGCCGTCGGCGGTGCCGCAGAGGTGACCATGCGCCTCCGGTACGCGCCCGCCCCTTCCGAGGAGGGGGCACGGGCGTAAGCTGGAGGTGATCCGCGCCGCGTCCCGGCACGGTGACGAGGCGATTGCTCCCCGACATCCGGGGATGAGCCGTGAAAGAGAACGTATGCCGTCGCGTCCGGACCCGAAAGCGATCGAGGCCGCCCTCCTGGGCGGCGAACCTGTCTACACCAGGGAACAGGCGATCGAGCTCGCCGGTGCCGACCCCGAACTCGCCGGCCGCATATGGCGCGCCCTCGGGTTCCCCAACCAGGGCGAGGAGACGGTCACCTTCGCGGAGAGCGACGTGGAGTCGCTGCGGATCGCCAACAGCCTGCTCCAGGAGGGCATCCTGGACGAGGAGGGCGTGGTCCGCTTCGCCCGCGCGATGGGCCAGACCATGGCCCGCCTCGCGGACTGGCAGACCAGCATCCTGAGCACGCTCATCTACAAGGAGGGCGTGGACTCCGCGACCCCCCTGATGAACCAGGTCAAGGAGCTGCTGCCGGACGTCGAGCGCCTCCTGCTGCACATCTGGCGCCGCCAGCTCTCCGCCTCCACGGCACGCACCCTCGCGGTGATGTCCAACGGCACCGACGGGGTGCCCAACTACTACCCGCTGGTCGTCGGCTTCGCGGACCTGGTCTCCTTCACCACGCTCAGCCGCGAGCTGGACGAGGTGGAGCTGGCCGGGGTGGTGGAGGGCTTCGAGGCCACCGCGGCCGACATCGTCGCCTCCGGAGGGGGCCGCGTCGTCAAGACCCTCGGCGACGAGGTGCTCTACGTGGCCGACTCCCCGGCCGAGGCCGCCGACATCGCCCTGCGCCTCGCCTCCGGCGTCAAGACCCACGTGGAGGTGCCCGACGTGCGGGTCGGCCTGGCCGCGGGGCCGGTCCTGACCCTGCACGGCGACGTGTTCGGCACGACCGTCAACCGCTCCAGCAGACTGACCTCCTTCGCCCGCCCCGGCACCGTCCTCATCGACGAGAGCCTCGCCGAGAGCCTCACGGACGAGGACGGGCTCCAGGTGGTCAGGGTGAGGGCGCGTCACGCGCACGGGCTCGGCCTCATCCAGCCGTACGCGCTGCGCCGCAACTTCGAGCCCACCGGGCTCTGACCCGCCCGGCCGGTGCGCGCCGCTCCCGGCCCCGGGGGCGCTCCGACTCTCACTCCCCTCTTACCGAACAGGCGTGTGCGGAGGGTGCGGGAGGGATAGGCTCGGAACCGCCGTACCGGCCCACAAGACGTCAGGTGATGAGCCCTGTGAGCGTGCCTCCTCCCATCCAACGCCTGCGCACCTCGGGCATTTTCAGCCTGGAGGGCGGCGAGTTCGATGTCGAGAACAACGTGTGGATCGTCGGCGACGAGGACAGCGCGATCGTCATCGACGCCGCGCACGACCACCAGGCGATCGCGCGCGGCCTCGGCGACCGCGAACTGATGGCCATCGTGTCCACCCACGGGCACAGCGACCACGTCAACGCCGCCGTCGCGCTCGCCGACCTGGCGAACTGCCCGATCCTGCTGCACCCCGACGACGCGGAGCTCTGGCACCACGTCCACCCCCACCGCGAACCGGACGCGCCGCTGCTGGACGGAGAGGCGCTGCTGGTCGGAGGTGTGGAGCTCCAGATCCTGCACACCCCGGGCCACACCCCCGGAGGGGTGTGCCTGTACGCGCCCGAACTGGGCGCGGTCTTCACCGGGGACACGCTCTTCCCTGGCGGGCCGGGGGCCACCGGGCAGCCGTTCTCGGACTTCCCGACGATCATCGCCTCCATCCGCGACCGCCTGGCGCCCCTGCCGCGGGAGACCGTCGTCCACCCCGGCCACGGGGAGACCACGACCGTCGCCGAGGCCGCCGAGCACCTGGACGCCTGGGCCGCCCGGGGGTTCTGACCCGCTCGTCGGACCGGCTGCCGCCGCGCCGTCCGGCCGGGCCCTTCCCCCGTCGGCCCCGGGCCGTGCGGTGCCCCCGGGGGACGTCCCCGGGGGCACCGATGACCACGGGCGCGCGTCCGGCCGCCCGCACGCCGTTCGGGTCAGCCGTCCGTCCGGGTCCGGTCAGCCGTAGGACGCACGTTCGGGACGATCGGGGTGTCCTTCGGGCGGACCCCGATCTTCGAGCCCAGCCACACCAGGGGGTCGTACTTGCGGTCCGCGACCCTCTCCTTCATCGGGATCAGCGCGTTGTCGGTGATGTGGATGCCCTCCGGGCACACCTCCGTGCAGCACTTGGTGATGTTGCAGTAGCCCAGGCCGAACTCGTCCTGCGCGATCGCGCGCCGGTCGGCCGTGTCCTCGGGGTGCATCTCCAGCTCGGCCACGCGCATCAGGAAGCGCGGCCCCGAGAAGTGCTCCTTGTTCTCCTCGTGGTCCCGGATCACGTGGCACACGTTGTTGCACAGGAAGCATTCGATGCACTTGCGGAACTCCTGTGAGCGCTCCACGTCGACCTGCGCCATGCGGAAGTCGCCCGGCTCCGCCTTCGGGCCCGGTGCGAACGACGGGATCTCCATCGCCTTCCGGTAGTTGTACGACACGTCGCACACCAGGTCCCGGATCACGGGGAAGGTGCGCATCGGCGTCACCGTCACCACCTCGTCCTCGTCGAAGACACTCATCCGGGTCATGCACGAGAGCCTCGGCCGCCCGTTGATCTCCACCGAGCACGAACCGCACTTGCCCGCCTTGCAGTTCCACCGGACCGCGAGGTCCGGGGTCTGCGTGGCCTGGAGCCGGTGCAGCACGTCCAGCACCACCTCGCCCTCGTTGACCTCGACCCGGTACTCGGCGAGCCCGCCCTCGCCGGAACCCCGCCACACCCTGAACACGCGCTCGCTCATGACCCGTCCTCCTCGGCGGCGCCGCCCGCCGTCTCGTCCGCCGGGTGCGCTCCACCCGCCGCGTCCGCCCCGTCCTGCTCGGGCAGCTCCTCCTCCGTCAGGTACTTGGACAGCTCCTCGCGCTCGAAGAGGGCGAGGAGCGCGGCCGGGATGTCCGCGACCGGGCGCCGGGCCAGGGTCACCCGGTCGGCCCGGTCCGCCCGCACCTCCAGGTTCACCCGCCGCCACTCCGCGGACATGGCCGGGAAGTCGTCCCGTGTGTGCCCGCCGCGCGACTCCTCGCGCTCCAGTGCGGCCGCGGTGATCGCCCGCGACACCAGGATCATGTTGGGAAGGGCGAGCGCCAGGTGCCATCCCGGGTTGTAGACGCGGTCGCCGGGGGCGCTGAGCACGGACGACCGCTCCCCCAGGGAGTCCAGCCGGGCGATGGCCTCCGCCATCTCCGGTCCGCGCCGGATGATCCCCACCAGGTCGTTCATGGTGTCCTGGAGTTCGGCGTGGAGCGTGTAGGGGTTCTCGCCGCCGCCCTGCTTGAGGAACTCCAGCGCGTACCGGGCCGACGCGGCGGCGACCCGGTCCACGGCCTCCCCCGCGACCGTCCCGCGGCCCGGACCGTCCGCGTACGCGGCGGC
Organism: Nocardiopsis tropica; assembly: GCF_042660575.1. Classification (NCBI taxonomy): domain Bacteria; kingdom Bacillati; phylum Actinomycetota; class Actinomycetes; order Streptosporangiales; family Nocardiopsidaceae; genus Nocardiopsis; species Nocardiopsis tropica. Next base: position 81,427 of record NZ_JBHSUF010000011.1, on the reverse strand, counting down.
GGCCAGGCCGGCGCGGCGGCCGAACACCAGCAGGTCCGACAGGGAGTTGCCGCCGAGCCGGTTGGAGCCGTGCATGCCCCCCGCGACCTCGCCGGCGGCGTACAGCCCCGGCACGTCGGAGGCGGCGGTGTCGGCGTCCACCCGCACCCCGCCCATCACGTAGTGGCAGGTGGGGCCCACCTCCATGGGCTCGGCGGTGATGTCCACGTCCGCCAGCTCCTTGAACTGGTGGTGCATGGACGGCAGGCGCCTGCGGATCTCCTCGGCAGGGAGCCGCGTGGACACGTCGAGGAACACGCCGCCGTGCGGGGAGCCGCGCCCCTCCTTGACCTCGTTGTTGATGGCCCGCGCCACCTCGTCGCGGGGCAGAAGCTCGGGGGGCCTGCGATGGTTCGCCGGGTCGTCGTACCAGCCGTCCGCCTCCGACTCCGTCTCGGCGTACTGGGAGCGGAACACGTCCGGCACGTAGTCGAACATGAAGCGCCTGCCCTCGGAGTTGCGCAGCACGCCGCCGTCGCCGCGCACCGACTCCGTGACGAGGATGCCCTTGACCGAGGGCGGCCAGACCATGCCGGTGGGGTGGAACTGGACGAACTCCATGTTGATGAGCGAGGCCCCCGCCCGCAGGGCCAGGGCGTGCCCGTCCCCGGTGTACTCCCAGGAGTTCGACGTGGTCCGGAACGCCTTGCCGATGCCGCCGGTGGCGAGGACGACCGCGGGGGCCTCGAAGACCACGAACCCGCCGTCCGCGCGCCGGTAGCCGAACGCGCCCGCGATCCTCCCGCCGTCGGTGACGAGCTCGGTGACCGCGGTCTCGGCGAACACCCGCAGCCGGGCCTCGGGGTCGCCCAGCTCGGCGGCGTCGGCCTGCTGGAGGGCGACGATCCGCTGCTGGAGGGTCCGGATCATCTCCAGCCCGGTGCGGTCGCCCACGTGCGCCAGCCGCGGGTACTCGTGGCCGCCGAAGTTGCGCTGGCTGATCCTCCCGTCCGCGGTGCGGTCGAACAGCGCGCCCCAGTGCTCCAGTTCGAGGATGCGCTCCGGGGCCTCGCGGGCGTGGAGTTCGGCCATCCTCGGGTCGTTGAGGAACTTGCCGCCGCGGATGGTGTCGCGGAAGTGTACGGGCCACGCGTCGGAGGGGTTGGCGTTGCCCAGCGCGGCGGCGGCCCCGCCCTCGGCCATCACCGTGTGGGCCTTGCCGAACAGCGACTTGGAGATGACCGCGGTGCGCTTGCCCTGCTCGCGGGCGGCGATCGCCGCGCGGAGCCCGGCTCCGCCCGCACCGATCACCACGACGTCGTAGGTGTACCGGGTGATGCCGGTGTCTGCTGTGGGGGGCATGTGGGTGTGCCTTTCCAGGGGACGGCCCTCCCCGGGGCTCAGTTGAGGATCCGCAGGTCGGTGATGGTGCCGCTGGCCATCAGGGCGACGTAGGCGTCGGTGGCCATCAGGGACGCGATGCTGAACCAGCCGAAGTACATGTGCCGGTCGTTGAGGGTCGAGACGCGGCTCCACATCCAGTAGCGGACGGGGTGCCTGCCGAAGCTGCGCAGGCGCCCGCCCATGATGTGGCGGCAGGAGTGGCAGCTGAGCGTGTAGCCCCAGAGCATCAGCACGTTGACGACCATGACGAGGTTGCCGAGGCCGATGCCGAAGCCGCCGTCGGTCCCGTGGAAGAAGGCGACCGCGGTGTCCCACGTGTTGACCAGGGTGATGGCGAGGGCGACGTAGAAGAAGTAGCGGTGGCCGTTCTGGGGGAGCATCAGCGGCCGGGTCTCACCGGTGTACCGGCTGTGCGGCTCGCGTACGGCGCACGCGGTGGGTGCCTGCCAGATCGAGCGGTAGTAGGCCTTGCGGTAGTAGTAGCAGGTCACCCGGAACAGCAGCAGGAAGGGCAGGCTGAGCAGGGCGTAGGGGACGAGCGGGGGGAACTCGACGGGGAGCCGTCCGAACAGCGCGGCCTCGGGCGCGCACTGCTGTGCCAGGCACGGCGAGTAGAACGGGGTCAGGTAGTGGTGCTCCGCCACCCAGTAGTGGTCCTGCTGGAACACCCGGAAGGTGGCGTAGACCACGAAGGCGGCCAGGCCGGCGGTCGTGAGGACCGGACCGAGCCACCATCGGTCGGTCCGCAGGGTTCGTCGGGGGATGCGCGCCCGGACGGCTCCGGTGCGCGCGCTGTCGTCGGGGGTCACCGAGGTCTCCACCTCCTGTGGAGAGGGCGCCGGCCGGGCGCCGACCGGGGTGCGGGACCCCGGGCCCGGGCGGTGACCGCTCTCCGTGAGTGCTGCACGGCTGCGGGAGAAGCTGTAGGACCGGTCTGCAACGCAACGTTAGGACGTTGTGATCACGGTCACGTCCCGGCTGTGGAGAAACCCCTGGGAGGCGAGTGTGAAATAGGCCACTTTTAGTCATTCATTTGTGGCCTTTCGTCATTAAAAGCAGACGAACATCCCGAGTGTCATGTTCGTTGTTTTTGACAAAAGAGTGGCGATAGGGGGTGGGATTGCCCTCTGGGGTTTTCGGGTGGCTCAGGGTATTTCTCCGGTATTCCTACCGGAGAACCTGTCTTCCTCGGGTCCGCCCGCGCTCGCGTCCGAGATCAGCACCTCCAGATCCGGGCCCAGGTCCTCCTTCGACATCCCCAGCAGGTACTCGTTGAGGTGTCGGCGGAAGGCGTCCGCCGAGTGCGAGGGCTCCACGTCCTTGCGCCGCGCCAGGGCCACGGTCCGGAGCAGGCGGGGCCGGGCCAGCGGCGTCCCGCGCAGGCCCGGCCGGTTCTTGAGCACCATGCTCGGCACGACGGCCAGACCCAGCCCCGCCTCCACGAAGCGCAGCACGGCGTCCATCTCCCCGCCCTCCACCGCCAGGTCGGGCTCGAAGCCGGCGGCCCGGCAGGCGCGCAGCGTGGCCTCGCGCACGTCGTACCCGCGCCGGAACATCACCAGCGCCCGCTCCCGGAGCTCGGTGATCCGGATCGACGCCCTCCCGTTGGGGGAGGGCTGCGACATCGGGCTCACCACGACCAGGTTCTCCCTCAGGATCGGCGTGGTCGAGAAGTCGGGGTCGCTGCTCTGGAGGGGGAGGATGATCAGCGCCAGGTCCAGCTCCCCCCGTCCCAGGTCCCGGATGAGGTCGCGCGAACCGCTCTCCTCCACCTGGAGTTCGATCCCGGGGAAGCGGGTATGGAAGTGGGCGAGAACATCGGCCAGCAGTCCCGCGCACAGCGAGGGGGTCGCCCCGAGGCGCACCCGCCCGCGACGCACCCCGGCCAGTTCGGCCACCTCCCGACGGGCCGTCTCCAGGTCGGTGAGCATGCGCTGGGCCAGCGGGAGCAGCGCCTCGCCCGCCGGGGTGAGTGTGATGTTTCCCCGGGCACGACTGAATAACGGCGCGCCCAACTCCCGCTCAAGGCTGCGGATCTGTTTGCTCAAGCTCGGCTGGGCGACGCGTGAAAGCTCGGCTGCGCGGGTGAAATGGCGGGTGCGGGCCACGGCGACGAAGTAAGCCAGCTGCTGGAACTGCATGCTCCATAGCCTAAGGCTATGGACACCAGGGTCCCGATGACTTGGACGTCCGAGTTAACCCGAAATTAAAGTGGCAGGCTGTGGCGAACAGTACCTTGACCAAGAAGCGATCTACGGCCTACAGGTCCACGGTGGCGCTCAAGTCCGCGATGGCGGTCACCGGCGTGATCCTTGTGCTGTACCTGATCGCGCACATGTACGGCAACCTGAAAGTCTTCTCGGGCCAGGAGGCCTTCGACGGCTACGCGCACAGCCTGCGCGAGCTGGGCTACCCGCTCCTGCCCGAGAGCGGCTTCCTGTGGATCGCGCGCGTCGTCCTGCTGGCGAGCGTCCTCATCCACATCTACGCGGCGGTCAACCTGTGGGCCCGCGCCCGTCGCGCGCGCCCCGCGTCCGAGCGCTACCAGGTGAGGAAGCGGGTGCACCGCACCTACGCCTCCTACACGATGCGCTGGGGAGGTGTCCTCATCGCACTGTTCGTGGTCTTCCACATCCTGCACCTGACCACGAACAACATCGCTCCCGGCGGTAAGTCCGACAGCCCCTACGAGCGGCTCGTGAACGGTTTCCAGCCCGAGTTCTGGTACGTGACGCTGTTCTACGTCGCGTCCGTCATCGCGCTGGGGTTCCACCTGCGGCACGGCATCTGGAGCGGTCTGGCCACGCTCGGCGTGAACCAGGCCAACCGGCAGCCCAGGATGAACGCGCTCGCCATGGGCATCTCGGTGATCGTGACCGTCGGCTTCCTGCTCCCGCCCCTGGCGGTCACCTTTGGACTGGTGAGTTAATTGTCTGAGAACGACCTGTACATCGAGGGCGCCCCGATCCGGGACGAGAAGGCCCCCGAAGGCCCGATCAACGAGCGCTGGGACAAGCGCCGCTTCGGCGCCAAGCTGGTCAACCCCGCGAACCGGCGCAAGCTCTCCGTGATCATCGTCGGCACCGGCCTCGCCGGCGCCTCCGCGGCGGCGACCCTGGGCGAGGCGGGCTACAAGGTCACCTCGTTCTGCTACCAGGACAGCCCCCGGCGCGCGCACTCCATCGCCGCGCAGGGCGGCATCAACGCCGCGAAGAACTACCGCAACGACGGCGACAGCATCTACCGGCTGTTCTACGACACCGTCAAGGGCGGTGACTTCCGCTCCCGCGAGTCGAACGTCTACCGCCTGGCCCAGACCAGCGTCGAGATCATCGACCAGTGCGTGGCCCAGGGCGTTCCCTTCGCCCGCGAGTACGGCGGCCTCCTGGACAACCGCTCCTTCGGCGGCGTGCAGGTGTCCCGTACCTTCTACGCGCGCGGCCAGACGGGCCAGCAGCTCCTCATCGGCGCCTACCAGGCCCAGGAGCGCCAGATCGCGGCCGGCACCGTCAAGATGAACACCCGCCACGAGATGCTGGAAGTCATCGTCGTGGACGGCAAGGCGCGCGGCATCATCGCCCGCGACATGGTCACCGGCGAGATCGAGACGCACTTCGCCGACGCGGTGGTCCTGGCCACCGGCGGCTACGGCAACGTCTTCTTCCTGTCGACCAACGCCATGGGCTCCAACGTCACCGCCGCGTGGCGGGCCCACCGCAAGGGCGCGCACTTCGCGAACCCCTGCTACACGCAGATCCACCCGACCTGCATCCCGGTCAGCGGCGACTACCAGTCCAAGCTGACCCTGATGAGCGAGTCGCTGCGCAACGACGGCCGCATCTGGGTGCCCAAGGTGGGCGGTGACGACCGGGACCCGCGCCAGATCCCCGAGGACGAGCGCGACTACTACCTGGAGCGCATCTACCCGGCCTTCGGCAACCTGGTGCCCCGCGACATCGCCTCGCGCGCCGCCAAGAACGTCTGCGACGAGGGCCGCGGCGTCGGCCCCGGCGGGCTGGGCGTGTACCTGGACTTCGCGGACGCCATCGAGCGCCTGGGCCGCGACGCGGTCGAGGCCAAGTACGGCAACCTCTTCGACATGTACCAGCGCATCACCGGGGAGAACCCGTACGAGGTCCCGATGCGCATCTACCCGGCCGTCCACTACACCATGGGCGGGCTGTGGGTCGACTACGACCTCCAGAGCACCATCCCGGGCCTGTTCGTGACGGGTGAGGCCAACTTCTCCGACCACGGCGCGAACCGCCTGGGCGCGAGCGCGCTGATGCAGGGGCTGGCGGACGGCTACTTCGTCCTGCCGAACACCATCAACGACTACCTCGCGGCCGGCCCCTTCGAGCCGATCGACGAGACCCACCCCGAGGCCGTGGCGGCCAAGGCGGACGTCACCGCGCGGATCGACAAGCTGCTCTCCGTCAACGGCTCCCGCACCGTCGACTCCTTCCACAAGGAGCTCGGCCACATCATGTGGGACTACTGCGGCATGGAGCGCAACGAGGAGGGCCTTCGCAAGGCCATCGAGCTCATCCGCGAGCTGCGCGCCGAGTTCTGGCGCGACGTCAAGGTGCTCGGCACCAACGAGGAGTTCAACCAGGCTCTGGAGAAGGCCAACCGCGTGGCGGACTTCCTGGAGCTGGGCGAGCTCATGTGCATCGACGCCCTGCACCGGCGCGAGTCCTGCGGCGGCCACTTCCGCGCCGAGAGCCAGACCGAGGACGGGGAGGCCCTGCGTCACGACGACGAGTTCGCCTACGTCGCGGCCTGGGAGTTCGGTGGCGTGGACAGCAAGCCCGTACTCCACAAGGAAAACCTGGAGTACGAGTACGTCGAGATGAAGCAGCGGAGCTACAAGTGAACATCACCCTGCGCGTGTGGCGACAGAAGGGCCGTGACGACGAGGGTCGCATGGTCACCTACAAGCTCACCGACGTCTCGCCGGACATGTCCTTCCTGGAGATGCTCGACGTCCTCAACGAGAAGCTCACGCTGGAGAACGAGGACCCGGTCGCGTTCGACCACGACTGCCGCGAGGGCATCTGCGGCGCCTGCGGCGTCGTGATCGACGGCGAGGCCCACGGTCCCGAGCGCACCACCACCTGCCAGCTGCACATGCGCAGCTTCAAGGACGGCGACACCATCACGGTCGAGCCGTGGCGGGCCACGGCGTTCCCGGTCGTGAAGGACCTGGTCGTCGACCGGGGCGCGTTCGACCGCATCATCCAGGCGGGCGGCTTCATCAGCGCCCCGACGGGTACCGCGCCGGACGCCCACGCCAACCCGATCCCGAAGCCGGACGCGGACCGCGCCTTCGACGCCGCGACCTGCATCGGCTGCGGCGCCTGCGTGGCGGCGTGCCCGAACGCGTCCAGCATGCTGTTCACCGCGGCGAAGGTCACCCACCTCGGCATGCTCCCGCAGGGGCAGCCGGAGCGGGCGTCGCGCGTGGTGAAGATGATCAACCAGCAGGACGAGGAGGACTTCGGCGGCTGCACCAACATCGGTGAGTGCGCCGCGGTCTGCCCGAAGGGCATCCCGCTGGACACCATCTCGCAGCTCAACCGCGACCTGCTGGGCTCGCTCAGCAAGGGCATCGGCTAGGCACGACCCCTGCCGGGGGCACACCCCGGTCCGGTCCCACGGGGCCGCACCCCTCCCGGGGGTGCGGCCCCGTTCCCGTGCACGGGTCACCGCCGGGGGACCAGGAGCTTCCTCAGCCGCTCCGCGATCTCCGGAACGTCCACCAGCTCTCCCGTGGTGACGGCGATCACCAGGTCGTAGGACGCATCCTGGTCGACCGGGCCGAAGCCCTCTCCGTTGAGCCGGAGGAACGCCCTGGCACTGGTCCAGGCGAGCCTCTTGTTGCCGTCGGACAGCGGGTGCCCGATGAGCACCGACTGCATGAGGGCGGCGGCCTTCTGCCACAGGGCCGGGTACGCGTCTTCCCCGAACACGGTCGTCTGCGGACGCAGCAGGGCGGCCTGGAGCAGGCCGACGTCCCTCATGGCCGCGGTGGCGGGCAGGACCGCCTGGATGATCACGGTGACGTCGGCCCTCGTGAGGTAGTGCGTCACTCGGCCAGCCTCGCCAGGAGTTCGGCGTCCTCCTGGGCGATGTCCAGGGCGTACCGGCGCACCCTCTCGGTCTGGCGGCGCGCGAGGTACTCCCTCACGGCGAGCACGACCTCGGAGTTCACACTGGTGCCGTCCTCCTCGGCCGCCTCCTTGATGCGGGCGTGCACGTCCTCCGGGAGGCGCAGATTCATGTTCATACGAACACGGTACCCAGGAGTGGTACCGAAGAGCGGTACTACCGGGCCCCGGACTCCTGGGCGCGGTGGTGGCGTGCCACCGCGTGGAAGGCCTCCTTCGGCGTCCATGCCGCCGGGTCGTCGGCGGGGGCCCGCACGAGGCCGAACCCCGCCATGTCCAGGTCGTACTCCGGGTCCTCGCTGTGCGGGAACCCGGGCATGGCGAAGGTGAACACGAAGGCCCCCTCCACGCCCCGGTCCTCGTACAGGTCGAGCAGTTCGGTGAGGTAGCGCGCCTGGACGCCCTCGTCGCGCACCGTGCCCCGGCGCAGGCGCGGCGGGTCGGCGAACCAGTTCACGGCGAAGAACGAGCCCGCGCCCCGGAGGCCGGCGCCCTCGTACGCGCCGCACCCGAACTCGGTGACGACGAACGGGCGCCCGGCCTCGTGCACGCGGGCGTCGAGGACCTCCGCGTAGGCGGCGTCGTCGGTGCCCGCCCGGTACAGGTTCGTCCCGGCGACGTCGAACACCGACCAGTCCACCCGCTCCCACCCCGCGGCGCCGTAGGTGAGGGGGCCGTGGAAGCGCTCGCGCGCCACCGCGGCGGTGGTCGCGAGCAGGGTGTGGAGCCTGCGGTTCACGCGGCGGGAGAACAGCCTGAGCAGTCGGGGGCGCCTGATGATCTGGAGCCGGGAGAACTCGCCGGGGCCGGGGAGCAGCCCGCGGACGGTCAGCGAGAACTCGGTGCCGACCATCAGGGTGACCCGGCCCGGCCGGGCGGCGCGCAGCCCCTCGGCCATGTCCGCCACGGCGGCGAGGTGGGCGACCAGTTCGGCGGGCGTGCGGCCGTCGTGCCGGGGGCGCACCCACACGTCGAGGCCGGCGGCCAGGGCGGCCCCGGCCGCCGATTCCAGCTGTCCGACGTCGTCGCCGATCAGCAGCACGGCCGTGCAGCGCAGGTCCTCCCGGACGGTGCGCATGTCGCGCTCGGCCAGACCGGCCGGGAGGTGGTCGGTGTGGTACGAGACGCCTCTGATGTTCACCCGGCCATCCTGTCAGCCCCGGAGGGAGGAGAGGGGGCGCCGGCGCCCCCGTCAGGCCGCGGGTGGGCGGACCATGCAGTACGCCGAGGGGGCCCGCGGGTCGCTGAGCACCCGCACCACCTGGAATCCGTACCGCTCGTAGTAGCCGAGGTTCGCGGGGTTCGTCGTGTCCAGGTGGACGGGGACGCCGTCCGCGTCGGCCCTCGCCAGGCCGGCGCGCAGCAGCTGCGAGCCCACGCCCGTCCCGCGGGCCCCGGGGTCGGCGCCCAGCAGGGCCAGGTACCAGTGCGGCTCCTCGGGGACGTCCGCGCGCAGTTCACCCGTGTACCGCGCGATCTCGGGGATCCGGGAGAGGCCGACCAGTCGGGACCAGTGCGGCAGCGACCGCAGCGTCACCGCGAACCCCTCGGGGGCCGCGCCGGGCGGCGCCCACAGGGCCGCGCCCCGCACCACCGGGCCGCGCACGGAGTCCTCGCGGCACTCGGCCACCGTGGTGTAGCCGCTCGGGACGTAGCCGAACCCGGCCAGGAGCGCGCAGGCCCGTGCGGTCCGCGCCATGCGCCGCTCCTCGGTCGGGAAGAACCAGCGGAAGAACGGGTCCTCGTGGAAGGCGCGCCCCAGGAGCCGGGCCACGGCGGGGACGTCGTTCATGTTCGCGGTGCGAAGGGTCCGCGCCGCGGCTGCCGTGGGGCTCACGGGGGTGCCTCTTCCCTCTCACGGGACTCCGGTCAACGCTCATGGTAGATCCCGCGAACATTCCGGGTGCGGCGTTTTCCGAGGAAGTCCCCGACCGCCCCGCGGGCCCCGCGCACGGTCCCCTCCGGCCCCGCGGAGGCTCAGGAGGGGTCGCGGACCAGGTAGTAGTGGGTGCCCGCGTCCTGGCTCTCCACCTCGCGGGACACGCGGAAGCCGAACCGCTCGTAGAAGCCGACGGTCTTGTCGTCGAGGGTCTGGGTGAACACGGGGATCCCCTCGGAGTCCGCCCGGTCCAGGCCGTCGGAGAGGAGGCCGCCCGCCACACCGGTGCCGGACGCCACGGGATCCACGCCCAGGGTGGCCAGGTACAGGTGGGGTTCCTGGGGAGCGGCCAGCTTCCACTCCGCGAACACCCGCACGAACGCGGTGAGGCGCGCCCGGCCGATCAGCGGGCCCCAGTGGGGCCAGGTGCGCAGCGAGACCAGCTGCCCCTCGGGGTTGGCCTCGGGCGGCGCCCACAGGGCCGCGCCCCGCACCACCGGCGCGGACTCCGGGTCGTCCCTGGTCTCGGCGACCCGGGTGCCGCCGGCGGGGACGTAGCCGAACCCGGCGGTCAGGGCGAAGAAGCGCCGCGTCTTGGCGATGCGGAGTTCGTCGTCGGGGAACAGCCAGCGGAAGAACGGGTCCTCGTGGGCGGATCTGCTCAGGACCCGGGCGATGCCGGCGACGTCGTCCATGGTGGCGGGGCGGGCTGCGGAGGTGACGGTCGGGCTCATGCGCACTGCTCTCTGGTAGGGGGCGGCCTCACGCACATGGTAGATCACGGAACCATCACGGCAGCGCCTCGGCGGGTGTGGCGCAGGCCTGTCCGGACACCGGCTGGTCGAAGACGTGGGCCCGCACCCAGGCGTGCATCGCGATCGCGGCCGCCGCGCCGGCGTTGATCGACCGCGTCGAACCGAACTGGGCGATCGACAGCACCGCCCGGCACACCTTCCGCACCTCCTCGGACAGCCCCGGACCCTCCTGCCCGAACACCAGGACGGCGTCCCTCGGCAGCGGGTAGGTCTCCAGCGGCACGGCGCCCGGCAGGTTGTCGATCCCGATCAGGGGGAGCCCGCGCTCCTCGGCCCACGCCACCAGGGCGTCCGTGTCGGGGTGGTGGTGGACGTGCTGGTAGCGGTCGGTGACCATCGCCCCCCGCTTGTTCCACCTGCGGCGGCCGACGATGTGGACCGCCGCGCACCCGAACGCGTTGGCGGTGCGTACGACCGAGCCGATGTTGAAGTCGTGCGACCAGTTCTCCACGGCGATGTGGAAGGGGTGGCGGACGGTGTCGAGGTCCGCGACGATCGCCTCGCGCCGCCAGTACCGGTAGCGGTCCACGACGTTGCGGCGGTCGCCCCCGGCCAGGAGGTCGGGGTCGTAGTGGTCGCCCTCGGGCCACGGTCCGGACCAGGGGCCCACACCGACCTCGCGTGCCTCGTCCTCGCCGTTGCCGTCGGGCGCGTCGGACGCGACCGAGGAGGGGAGGGTGGCCTGGGGTGCGGGATGCTCGTTCATCCGTTCCAGCTTACGAACCCCCGGCGCCTCCTCGGCGGGGCGCCGCCGACCCCTCGGCCGCCGCTCCGCCGGCCGCTCTCGGGGCGGTCACCGGGTCTGTGGCCGGATCAGGCCCTCAGCCGCCGCTCCGCGGGCCGCTCTGCCGGCTCCGTGCGACGAGGAGGGCCGCCGCGCGCCAGCCGAGCATGGCCGCGGCCAGGAACAGGGACGTGACGACGACGAAGCTGAACGGCGCGCCCTCGCCGGTCAGCAGGCGCAGCACCATCCCGCCCGCCACCGTCACGGCCCACACGAACAGGCCGACCGGCCAGATCCGGTCGGGGGCCCTCCAGCCCAGGGTGACCGCCCACCCCAGGACCGTCCCGGCCAGGAACGGCCAGGCCGTGCCCCAGATCCCCGCGAGGGCGGTCCCGGACTCGTGGTCGACCCTGCCGATCACGACGAAGACGAGCACACAGACCAGGTCGGCCGCGAAGGCGAGCGGCGCCGCATACGAACGCATGCCACCAGGCTAACGGGCCGGCCGGAACCGTTGCCGGTGGGGTGTGAGGGCCCCTGACCTGGGTGGTCCCGTACCCGGAGCCGAACCTCGCCCCAGGGACAAGAGCACCGGGAGGGGCCGCCAACCCTTCCGGTCAGTACGATCGGGACCCGCCCCCGGCCCGCCGGGCGGGGCCGCGGCGCCCGCGGAGCCGGCCCGTGCGCCGGGCGGGCGGAGAAGGGCGAACCCGCCCGGCCCACGGGGCATCGACATAGGAGGGGACGGCCCCGGGGCCGACCCCGGAGCGTCCCGGACACACCCCCACCGAGTCACAGATCGGCCGTGGAATGCCCCCTTCACCGCTCCCCGCGGACCCCGCGCCACCCCCCGGCACCCCCGCCGGGGTGCACCCCCTCACCGCCGGCGAACCCCGCCGCGTGGGCCCCTACCGCGTGGTCGGCCGGATCGGCTCGGGCGGCATGGGCACGGTGTACGCCGCACTGGACGACCACGACCGCCCCGCCGCGGTCAAGCGCGTCCACCGGCCCTTCGCGGGCGACGCCGAGTTCCGTGCCCGGTTCGCCCGCGAGGTCGCGCTGGTCCGCCGGGTCAGGTCCGCCGGAGTGCCGCGCTTCCTGGGCACCGACACCGGCGCGGAGGTGCCCTGGCTGGCCACCGAGTACGTCGCGGGCCCCGTCCTCCACGAGCACGTCGGGCGCTGCGGCCCGCTCACCGGGCCCACCCTCACGGTGTTCGCGGCGGATCTCGCGGAGGCGCTCGCGGCGATCCACGCGGTGGGCGTGGTGCACCGGGACCTCAAGCCGGGCAACGTCATCCTGTCCTCCGACGGGCCCAAGGTGCTGGACTTCGGCATCGCGCGGGCGGCCGAGGAGACCGCGCTGACCCGGACCGGCGGCCTGGTCGGCACCCCCGGCTGGATCGCCCCCGAGCAGTACGCGGGCCAGGACGCCACCGACCGCTCCGACATGTTCGCCTGGGGCGCGCTCGTCGCCTTCGCCGCCACCGGCCGCCACCCCTTCGGAGCCGGGGGGACGGACACCACGGCCTCCCGGATCCTCCACGACCCCCCGGAGCTCGACGGTGTCCCCGCCGGGCTCCGGGAGCTCCTGGCACGCGCCCTCGACAAGGATCCCGCGCGCCGGCCGGGGGCGGCCGGGGCGGCCCGGGAGGCCGTGGCGCTCCTGCCCGCCCCGGCGCGGACGCCGGGCGGGGCGCGCGGCCGGTCCGACGCCGCGGACGCCGCGCGCCGGGCGTGGACCGGGGTCCGGACACCGGAGCCCGGGATCGACGAGTGGAGCCGCCACGCCCCTCCCGCCCGGCCCTGGCCGTTGCGCGGGCGCCGCCCGGCGGTGATCGGCGCGGCCGCGACCGTCCTCGTCCTCCTGGCCGGTGCGGGGGCCGGCGTCCTGCCGTCCTCCGGGGGACCGGAGGGGGAGCCCCCCACCGGCGGCGGGGAGGGCGTCCGGACCGCCGGGTCCGGTGCGGCCGCCGGCGCCGAGGACCTGCCGGAGGAGTACCGCGACCTGTACGAGAACGGGCGGATGACGGTGGCGCCCCACGCGGGCCCGGGGGTCGTCCGGAGGCTGGAGCCCGCGCCGGGCGAGCCGGGGGAGGGGCTGGACCAGCTGCGCGTCACCTTCGCCGATGCCCGGTACGTCGGCTCGGAGACGGCCGGGTTCGAGTTCACGGTCGGCGTCGAGTACCTCCCCGCGTTCGGCAGCCTGCGGATCGACAACAAGGACTTCGTGCACACCGAGGAGGCCGGGGCGGTCGGGGAGGGGCCGGAACTGGCGTTTCCGAGCACCGCGGGCGTGCTCGCGGAGGTCTCCCCCGAGGACCCCGAGGCCGAGTTCACGGTGACCTTCCTCGGCGGCGACCGGAGGGGGGTCGTCTACTACCTGCCGGACGGGGCCGTGGACGACGGGGACCCGGTCTCCTGGGGGCAGCCGGGCGGGGTCTGCTACGAGGCGGTGACGCCCGAGGTGCCCGGGCTGCCCGAGTCCGTCACGCTCGCCGCGCACGAGCCCCCGGACGACGCCACCGCGCACAGCTGCGCCTTCACGGGAGAAGCGGAGGACCTCGGATGAGGCACGGAGGCGGAGGACACGGGGTGACCGCTGCCCAATCCCCCGCGTTCGACCGGAACCGCCTCCCCCACGGCGTCGATCCGCCCGCCAAGGGGGATCCGGAGACCATCGGTTCCTACCGCGTCGTCGGACGCGTCGGCACGGGGGGCATGGGCGCCGTCTACGCGGGCGTCGACCCGGCCGGGGGCTGCGCGGCCGTCAAGGTGATCCACCCGCAGTTCGCGGTCGATCCGGTGTTCCTCGCCCGGTTCGCCCGCGAGGTGGACCTCGTGTCCCGGGTGCGGGCGACGTGCACGGCGGCCTTCTACGGCGCGGACGTCCGGTCGCCGACCCCGTGGATGGCCACGGAGTACGTGCCGGGGCGCACGCTGCGGCAGCACGTGCGGGAGCGGGGGGCTTTGGACGGCGGCCTCCTGCTGGCGCTCGCGGTGGGGCTGGCGGAGGCGCTCGCGGCGATCCACGCGGCGGGCGTGGTGCACCGGGACCTGAAGCCGGGCAACGTGATCCTGTCGCCGGACGGGCCCAAGGTGCTGGACTTCGGCATCGCGCGGGCGGTCGACGCGACCGCGCTGACCCGGACCGGCGGCCTGGTCGGCACACCGGGGTGGATCGCCCCCGAGCAGTACGCGGGCGAGGACGCCTCGGAGCGCTCCGACATGTTCGCCTGGGGCGGGATGGTCGCCTTCGCCGCCACCGGCCGGAACCCGTTCGGGACCGGGAACCAGGAGGCCCTGATCCACCGCACCCGCCAGGAGGAGCCCGACCTGGACGGGGTCGCGCCCGAACTGCTGGACCTCGTGCGGCGGGCGATGGACAAGGACCCGGGCCGGCGTCCGACCGCGGCACAGGCGCTCGCCGAGCTCACCGGGGGGTGGAGCGCCACCAGGGTCCGACCGGCCGGACGGGAACTGCCGACCCTGGTCGTGCCCGACCTGATCGCCACCGAGTGGAGGGGCGTGGACGCGCCCGGGACGCGTCGGGTACGGCGCTTCCGCACGGGGAGGGCGCTCACCGCGGTCGGGGCGGCGCTGCTGGTCCCGGCGCTCCTGGCGGTGTGGATGTTCGCGCGCCCCGATGCCCGGGACGACGGCGGGACGGCGGGCGGGACGCCCCCCGGCCAGGAGGGCTCCGCCCCGACCGCCGACACGGGGATCTCCGTGGAGGACGGCCCGGGGAGCGTCGCCAGGGCCGTCGACCTGGCGCTGGGGGCGTCCAGCTTCGACGCGTACTCGAGCACGGTCACGAACCAGCCGGGCGGATACCCCACGCGGTTCAGGTACACGGAGGACCCCCGGCCCCTGTACCAGCGCACCTCCTGGGGAGGCCCGGCCCTCAACGAGCTCCTGGTGGTCGGAGAGGGGCCGGACGACACCGTCCACCGGTACACCCTCTACGACACGGAGACCCAGGGCTTCCCGGACCGGGGCTACTTCCGGGGCGGCGAGGGCCTCGGGATCGACCCCGACCGGGGTGCGCTGGTGGAGGACCTCGCGTGGATCGCGGAGTCCGGCGCCGAGGTGGAGTACCTGGGCGAGCGCGCGCTCCCGGTCGGCGAGGACGACACCACGGAGGACGTGGCGGACCTGAGCGGGCTGGTCGGTCGGACGGGACACCACTACAGCGGGTCCTACACCAGGGAGCTCGTGGACACGTACGACGACACGAGCTACGGGGAGCACGACCACACCTTCGAGGTCTGGCTGGACGGGGACGGGTACCCGCTGGTCTTCCAGAAGTACTACGAGTGGGAGGACCCGGGGTGGGACCCGGTGCCCACGACGACCACGGTCACGTATGTCTCGTTCAACGAGCCGGTGGAGATCAGGGTCCCCGGCGAGGACGAGATCGCCGCGTCCCAGGCGGAGGCGGTGGAGCCCCAGTACTGACGCCGGGTCCGGCCCGCACCGTGCGCGCCCGGGCCCCGGCACGCGTATCGCCGGGGCCCGGGGCGTCCGCTACTCGCCCCGGAGGTTCTCCTTGAGGAACTCCACCTGGAGCAGCATCAGGTTCTCCGCGACGGTCGGGTCGGACGGGGAGTGCGTCACCCCCGACAGCGGCAGCACCGTGTGCGGGCGGCCCGCCGCCATCAGGGCCGACGACATCCTCTGGGTGTGCGCGAACGCCACGTTGTCGTCCGCCAGGCCGTGGATCATCATCAGCGGGCGCTCCAGCTTGGCCGCCTCCTCCAGGAGCGAGCTGCGCACGTACGCCTCCGGGCGCTCCTGCGGGGTGCCCAGGTAGCGCTCGGTGTAGTGGGTGTCGTACAGCTCCCAGTCGATGACCGGCGCGCCCGCCACCGCCGCGTGGAACACGTCCGGGCGGCGCAGCACCGCGAGCGCGGCGAGGAACCCGCCGAACGACCAGCCGTGGATGCCCACGCGCGCGGTGTCCAGGAAGGGGAAGCGGGCCGCCGCGTCCCGCAGGGCCGCCACCTGGTCGTCCAGCACCGGCGCCGCCAGGTCGAGGTGGATGCTCTGCTCCCACTCCACCCCGATCCCCGGGGTGCCGCGGCCGTCCGCGATGAGCACCGCGAAGCCCTGCTCCGCGTACCACTGGGCGGTCAGGTAGGCCCCGCGCGCGTTGAGGACCCGCTGGGCGTGCGGTCCCCCGTAGGGGGCCATCAGCACGGGGAGCGGACGGAGGTCCTCGCGGTACCAGGACGGCAGGACGAGCGCGGTCGGGATCCGCCGCTCGCCGGCGCGCCAGAACTCCACCCTCGGCTCGGGGAGCTCCGGCGCCTCCGCGAGGCTGGGGATCTCGGAGTACGCCCGCCGCGTCTCGGTGTCGGCGTTGCGCACGACCACGGTGCGCACCCCGGCGAAGTCCATCGACCGGTGCTGGACGACGAGGGTGCCGCCGCGCAGCCTCCCGGAGCGCAGGCCGCTGTGGGCCCCCGAGTCGGCGGACCGGGAGCAGCCGTGCCCGGGGACCTCCACCGGCGCCGACAGGCCGGTGGCCAGGTCCACCAGCCACAGGGACACGTCGCCGGGGCTCCCCGCGGGCGAGCCCGTGTAGAGGACGCGGTCGCCGTCCACGTCGACGACCCCGCGCACGTACACGTCGGCGGGGCTGACGGGCGTGCCGCCGACGTACACGCGCCGCTCACCGGGCCCGTCGGGCCCCTCGGGCCCGCGGGCGATCCACACCAGGTCCCCGGAGGCGGTGTGGGCGGGCACGCCCGGCATCAGCTCGACCCACACGCCGTCGGTGTCGGTGCGCACCTCGGCGACCAGGCCGGTGGCCGGGTCGGCGCTGAGGAGGGTGAGCGAGCGCTGGCCGCGGTCCTGCGCGGTGAGGACGACGGTGGGGGTGCCGTCGGGGCCGGTGGTCCAACCGACGGTCGACAGGTAGGGGAAGGCCTCCCGGTCCCACTCCACCCAGGTGGGGGAGGGGCGGCCGTCCCGCCGGTACGCCCCCGCCGAACCGACCGGGAACACGGCCAGGCGCACGTCCGCGTTGACGCCCCCCGCCGGCGGGTAGCGCAGCGCCGTCGGCTCCTGGCCGGGGCGGCCGGGGTCGGAGACGTACCAGGTGTTCACCGCGGACTCGTCCACGCGGGCGACGGCCAGCGAGGAACCGTCCGGAGCCCACCAGAAGCCCCGGTAGCGGCCCATCTCCTCGGCGGCGACCAGCTCGGCCAGACCCCAGGTGACGTGGTCGCCGTCGGGCTCGGCGACCACCCTGTCGCCGTGGTCGGACTCGGCCGCGGCGACGTCGATGACGCGCACGGCCCCACCGCTGACGTAGGCGACGCGGTCGCCCGCCGGACTGATCCGCGGGTCCACGACAGGGGTGGCCGCGGGCAGCTCGCGGGGCGCGCCGCCGTCGCCGACCAGGTCGACGTAGAACAGCCGCCCGGACAGGGTGAAGACCGCCCTCGTGAAGGCGTCGTCCACCGAGTAGGACACGATGCCGCCGCCGCTCTCGCGGAGGCGCTCACGGCGGGCCCGCTCCTCCGGGGGGAGGTTCTCGTCGTCGGCGCCCAGGGCCTTGGGGTCGGCGACCACCGACTCGGTCCCGGCCTCCGTCTCGTGCACCCACAGGCACGTGCCCGTGTCTACTCCGTCGCGCCCCCGGAGGAAGGCGACGCGTTGTCCGTCCGGCGAGATCTGGAACGCGCGCGGAACACCGATCGTGAAGCGTTGGGTACGGGCCTGTTGGCGAGGAAAACTCATAGGGGGATTGTGTCCCATGCCGCGCCCGGGCGGGGGCGCGTCCCCTCCCCACCGGCCACGACGCGCGGAGGTCCGCGCCGGGCGGCGTCCCGGGGGCCGCACCCGCCCCCTCGCGCCTCAGGAGGCCTCCGGAGGCCGCTGGGGGGTGCCCCGCGCGTGCCGCGTCCCCGCCCCCGTGCGCCGCAGGAGGCGCGCTCCGGCTCCGCGCCCGCACCCCGTCGCACCGGGCGGGGTTCCGGACCCCGGTCGGACACGGGTGTGTGAAGGTCACGCCATGTCGTGATGCGACCGGTATCGTTCGCTATGTGACTGACAGGCGACTGATGATGGTGCACGCGCACCCCGACGACGAGAGCATCGTCACGGGTGCGACGCTGGCGAAGTACGCGGCCGAGGGGGCCGGCGTCACCCTGGTGACCTGCACCCTCGGTGAGGAGGGCGAGGTCATCCCCGACGACCTCGCGCACCTGGCCGCCGACCGCGACGACACCCTGGGCAGCCACCGGACCGGCGAGCTGGAGAAGGCCTGCGTCGCCCTGGGCGTGCGCGACCACCGGTTCCTCGGCGGCGCCGGCCGCTACAGGGACTCGGGCATGGCGGGCGGTTCCGCCAACGACCACCCGAAGGCGTTCGCGGGGGCCGACCCGGAGGCCGCCGCGACGATGCTCGCGGAGATCATCCGCGAGGTCAGGCCGCACGTACTGGTCAGCTACGACGAGTACGGCGGCTACGGGCACCCGGACCACGTCCAGGCGCACCGGATCACCCGGCGCGCGTGCGCCCGGGCCGGTGAGCGCTCCATGGCGGGCACGCCCTGGCAGGTCGGCAAGCTCTACGCGATCGCCCAGCCGGTGTCCGTGATCGAGGCGTCGATCGCGCGGCTCAACGAGGAGGCGGGCCCGTTCACGCCGCCCGCCCAGGTGTCCGACATCGCGCGCGGCACCCCGGACGAGCTGGTGACCACGCGCGTCGACGCGGGGGCGCACTGGGCGGCGAAGGCGATGGCCATGCGGGCGCACGCCACGCAGATCACCGTGGACGGCGGGCGGTTCGCCCTGTCGAACGGCATCGCGCAGGAGATCGACGCCGTCGAGTACTTCACACTGCTGCTGGGGCCGGCGCCGCGCGTCCGGCCGGGGGAGTACGAGACGGACCTGTTCTCGGGGCTGTGATCCCGGGCGGTCCGGGCGACCGTCTACCCTCGTCTGCTGTGAGCACACCTGAGTCCACCGGGGCCGGAGAGCGGAGACCGCCCCGGACGTCCCTGTCGCCGCTGCTGACCGCGGCCACCTTCGCGGTCCTGCTTCTGCTCGGCGCCCTCCTGGGCCTGCTGTCCACGACCGGCGCCGGCTGGCTCACCCGCTACTGGGACGCGGGCCGGCCCGCGACCCTGCTGTCGGTGGCGGGGCTGGTGGCCTTCCTGGCGCTCCTGTACGGGGCGGGCCGCCTGTGCGCGTGGGGGACCCGGGGCCCGTCCGGGGCGGTGGCCTTCGCGGTGGGGTTCCTGGCGGTGCTGATCGCCCTGGTCAGCTACCTCCCCGGCGGTGACGCCGTCCTCAGGAACCACCTCATGCACAACGCGTACATGTTCGGGACGATGCTGGTCCTGGCGATCTCCGTGGTCCGCAGCGGGATCTTCCTGCCCCCGACCCCGCAGGGCGGCGCCCGGCCGCAGGAACGGCCCCCCGCGGGCGCGCACCCGCCGAACGGGGACTGACCCCGGCGTCGGGCCGTACACGGGGAGAGGACCCCGGGGATCGCCCCGGGGTCCTCTCCCCGTGTACGGGCTCAGGCCCAGAACTGCAGCAGGAGCTCTCCGTAGAAGGCGATCCCGGGGAACACCGGATTGGGCAGGACCAGGTCGAACAGGCCGTACACCAGGTTCACCATGACCTCCCTGACCCCGGGGAACCACAGGACGGCGAACACGGCCACGGAGCCGAACAGGGCGTTGCGGCGGGCGGCGGGGACCCACGGCGCGCGGTGCGCCGCCGCGGCCAGCACCTCGAAGCCGTCCAGGCCCGGGACGGGCAGCAGGTTGACGAGGGCGGCGGTCAGGTTCGCGAAGGACAGCAGCGCCATCGCGGCGATCGCCCAGTTGGTGGTGTCGTTGCCGGGGGGGACCAGGACGGTCACGACGGCGGCGAGGACCGCGGACAGCAGGAGGCTGGCCAGCGGGCCGGCGAGCGCCACCGCGGCGCGTCGGCCGCGCGACGGGATGCGGTCCCAGTCGACGTAGGCGGGCGGCCCGGTCATGCCGAAGGCCCCCAGGCCCAGGTAGAGCGAGGGCAGCACGAGCCCGGCGAAGGCCTGCTCGTAGGCGAACGGGTTGAGCCTCAGGTAGGCGCTCCCGCGCAGCGAGCGGTCCCCGGCCAGGTAGGCCGCGAGCGCGTGCGCGAACTCGTGGACGGCCGAGGAGACGATCCACCCGAGCAGGATGAGCAGGGGCGGGATCAGCGGGGTGACGCTCGCGCCCTCGGCGGCCCAGTCGAGTTCGACCGCGCGCCAGGAGAGCCAGCCGGCGAACCCCGTGAGCCCCAGCAGCAGGACGAACACCGGGCTGGGCAGGAAGTCGAGCCGGCTCGGGGCCGGGGCGCCCTCCGCGGGCGCGCCGTCGTCCCCGGGGGGGTCCTCCGTGTCCGCGGTGTCCCCGCCGGGCCCGGGAGCCCCTGTGCCCCCCTCCCCGGAGGACGCCGGTTCGTCGTCGTCCCCGCCCAGGTCGGGGCGGTTGAGGGCGCCCTCGGGCATCCTGTCCCACGGGTCGACGCCGGGCGCCTCGTCCGCGCCCCGGTCGGGTCCGGGCGCGTCGGTCGTCTCCGCCTTCTGGGGCGGTTCGGGCGTGGGCATGGTGCTCCTGCTGGTCGCGGGTGGGTCGCGCTCCAGATTAGGCCCTGGGCGGGACCCGTGCGCAGCGGGTGCGGCACAGGGGGGCGGGGCGGCGCGGGGGCCTACACGACCGCCCGGGGGGCCACCGCCGACTGGTGCAGGCACGCGACCGCGAAGGCGCGGCCGGGCGCCGTCAGCTCCCGGTGCCCGGCGCCGTCGTCCTCGCCGAGCAGGCCGAGGGTCTCCAGCAGCCAGCACACCGCCATCACCAGCGCCCGCACCCGGTCCGAGGCGGCCTCGGCGGTCCGCCGGTGCGAGGCGGCGTGCCGGCCCGACGCGAGCGGCGGCTCCGGCGGCACCCAGCCCGACTCGGTCAGCGTCCTCTCGGCCGCCTCCACGTCCGACTCGCGCCGGCGCTCGTGCGAACCGCCGCCCTGCGGGGAGCGGGACAGCAGCATGCCCAGGAGCGTCTCCGCCGCCGCCTGCTCCAGTCCGCCGGTTCGGCACAGGGTCTCGGTGGAGGCCCGCCACAGCGCCTCGGGGTCCTCGCGCAGCTGCCGCCCGCGCCGGGTCAGGACGAGCCGGCGCCCCGAGCGGCGCACGGCGCGCATGCCCCGCAGCGCCTGGTGCAGGGCGATCAGCTGGGTCGCGTCCGTCTCGCTGCGCGGGGGTTCCGGGGTGGTCCGCCAACCGAAGTCCGCGCACATCTGGCGGACCACGCCCGGCGAGATGTAGCCGATCTGGGTGAGGGCGATGCCGTCGGCGGCGAGGTCCAGCAGCCGTTGCAGCGGCGCCATCGACCGGTCCGCCGCGCGCGGCACGTCCGCGCCGGCGATGATCTGCCCGACGAGCGGCCACAGCCGCTGCCGGTGCGGGTGCGCCGACGAGCTGAGCCACGCGCGGACCCGCTCCTCCCGCACCAGGTCCAGGTGGCTCAGGCCCCGCCGTCCCGGGCGGGTCAGGAAGGAGCGCGTGAACTGCTCCTGGGCCGGACGCCACCCGCGCTTTCCCGGCCTGACGTCGCCCAGGGAGATGGCCAGCTCCAGGGCGGCCGAGGTCTCGTCGCGGGCGCGGATCTCCGCGTCGCCGACCGCGGTGCCCCACGTGAGCTCGGGGAGGTCCGGGGGCTCGACCCCGGACTCCCACATGAGCCGCTCGTACATGGCCAGCCCCGCCGCGTGGTCCTCGGAGTAGACGGCGAGCAGGGAGGAGGTCTCCTGCGCCGAGCAGATCTGCGCGTACCGGTAGAGCTGGAGGAGGGAGAAGAGGCTGCCGAGGGAGCGCACGGCGAACAGCTGCTCGTCGGCGGAGTCCTGGAAGCGGACCGGGAGCTCGAACCAGCAGAACCGCTGGACGGCGTGCTGGTTGAGCCTCTCGAGCTCCTGGTCCGGCGCCAGGGCGTCCAACGCCGCCCGTGCCGTGTCGGCGGCCCGCTCGTCCCGTCGGGCCAGCTCGGCGAGGGCGGACGCTACTGCTTCGCGCATGACGGGCGCTCACCACCTCCCCGCGTACCCGCGCCCGTCCGCGCGGTGTTCCGCGGGGGGCGCGTTGTCTCGTTCGTCTGTCCCCGGGAGGGTCGGGCCGGGACCCGCTCCGGGACTGTGCGTCTCCTACCCCGCACGGGGCGAAGAATGCCTGTGCTCAGGCACGTGTGGACGCCGGGACCGTCCGGCCCGCAGCGGGGCTCAGGCAGTCCTCGGGGGAGGACCGCCGCGGCGGCGCGGGGGCACCGGCGGAACGACGCGGCTGGCGGCGACGGCCGACTCCTCGACCTCCACCGCGGAGCCGTCGCGCCGGCGCACGGTGATGACGCCGCCGTCCCAGGACTCCACGACCCCGACGATATCGGTGAACCCGCCCCCGGGGAGGGTTGTGCGTACGGAGACCCGGCGGCCCACGTCCTCCGGGGTTATCCGGTGGACGAGACGTCCTCCCATGTGCATCGAACGAGCCCCCCGATTGTGCGCAGGTTGTTCTTCGCCGCCATACTAGGAGGACGACATCTGTGCCATTTGCTTGCAGAGCCCGGGAGCAGGGCATAGGCGCCCGCACGCCGAACCCGGTCCGGGGTTCTCAAGGTCCCCGCCTCCCCCGTGGAAAGCGGGGGTGAGACAAGGAGTACGACGTGACCTACGTCATCGCGCAGCCCTGTGTTGATGTGCTGGACAAGGCGTGCATTGACGAGTGCCCCGTGGACTGCATCTACGAGGGCGACCGCATGCTCTACATCCACCCGGACGAGTGCGTCGACTGCGGTGCGTGCGAGCCGGTCTGCCCGGTCGAGGCCATCTACTACGAGGACGACCTGCCCGAGCAGTGGTCCGACTTCTACAAGGCCAACGTCGACTTCTTCGACGACCTGGGGTCCCCGGGCGGCGCCTCGAAGGTCGGCAAGATCGACCGCGACCACCCGCTCGTCGCGAAGCTGCCCCCGCAGGCCGAGTAGCCGCGCAGTCCGCGTTCCGGCCCGACAGGGGCCGAGCCGCCACCGCACCCCCCTGGCGCAGAGGGTGCGCGGGCGTGGGTCACCCGTGCGGTGACGTGTCGCGCCGACCCCCTCCGGCGGGTCGGCGCGATTGCTGTGCGAACCGAAACCGATGGATGGAGTGTGCACCGATGGCCGAGCGGCGACCCGTGGCGGACCGGCTCCCGACCTTCCCGTGGGACCGGCTGGCGCCGTACAAGCGCACGGCCGCGGCGCACCCCGGCGGCATCGTGGACCTGTCCGTCGGCACGCCGGTCGACCCGGTCCCGGCCTCCCTCCGCGAGGCCCTGTCCGACGCCTCGGACTCGCCCGGATACCCGCTGACCTGGGGAACGCCCGAGCTGCGGGCCTCCATCCGCGGCTGGCTGTCGCGCCGCCACGGCGTGGACGTCGCCGAGGGAGCGGTGCTGCCCACCGTCGGCTCGAAGGAGCTCGTCGCGTGGCTGCCGACCCTCCTCGGCCTCGGGGCGGGCGACACGGTCGTGCACCCCGCACTGGCCTACCCGACCTACGACGTCGGCGCCCGGATCGCCGGTGCGACCCCGGTCGCCTCCGACGGCCTGACGGCGCTGGGCCCGGCCCCGGCGGGACTGGTGTGGGTGAACTCGCCCAGCAACCCGACCGGGCGCGTCCTGGGCGTCCCGCACCTGCGCAAGGTCGTGGAGTGGGCCCGCGAGCGCGGGGCCGTGGTGGCCTCCGACGAGTGCTACCTGGACCTCGGCTGGGACGGCGCCGAACCGGTGTCGATCCTGCACCCGGACGTGTCGGGCGGATCGCACGACAACCTGCTCGCGGTGCACTCGCTCTCCAAGCGCTCCAACCTGGCCGGCTACCGGGCGGCCTTCGTCGCCGGGGACCCCGCCCTCGTCGGAGAGCTGCTGGCGGTGCGCAAGCACGCCGGGATGATCGTCCCCGCGCCCGTCCAGGCGGCGATGCGGGCGGCCCTGGACGACGACGCCCACGCCGCCGAGCAGAAGGAGCGGTACCGGGCCCGCCGGGCCCGGCTCCGCGCGGCCCTGGAGGGGGCGGGCTGGCGGATCGAGCACTCCGACGCCGGACTGTACCTCTGGGCGAGCCACCCCCGCCACGACGCCTGGGGCGCGGTCGCGCACCTGGCGGAGCGCGGTGTCCTGGTGGCCCCCGGCGACTTCTACGGCGCCGCGGGGGCGGGACACGTGCGGGTGGCGTTCACCGCCACCGACGAGCGCGTCGGGGCCGCCGTCGAGCGGCTGGCGGAGTAGCGGGACGGTCCCGGGGAACGGGCCCGGCGGCCGTTCCCCGGGACCGCTGCGGACGCACAGGGCCCCGGCGCGCGTTGTGGGTTCTGGCGATCCCCGCAGCACCCTGGATTTCAGGGAGTTGCGGGGATCGTGGATTTCGAGGGGTTGAAGGCGAGGTTTTCTTCGAGGCGCTGGACCGGGAGGACCGCAGTGTCCCGGGGGCTGCCCGGGCGGTCGGGGTGGGCCGCCACACGGCGGTCAGCCCAGGACCACGCGCCCCCGGGTGTCCTCCCCGGCCGCCGTCCACGCCTCGGCGCCGTCCAGGCCGTCCGACGCACGCCACAGCCGGTCACCGTAGGCGACGGAGGTCAGCCCGTACTCCTCGGCGTGCGCGACCGCCCACAGGGCCATGGCCCAGCCGAGGTCGCCGGTCCTCATCGCCTCGTCCGCGTTCAGGGGGAGCTCCGCCGGGTCCACGCCGAAGACCCTCGCCATCTCCTCCTGGGCGCCCGCCGTGTCCGCGTCGCCCGCCCGGAGGGCGTCCAGGCCCTCGGCGTCGTACCAGCAGGTCAGGCTCGGACCGAGCTCTCCGGTGGTCACCTCGGCCATCCGTGCCGACAGGGCCTCGTGCTGGTCGTAGGCGTAGCCGTCCGCGCTGCGCTGGACCGCCTGGGCGGCCTCGAACACCGGGATCTCCGACCAGTTGTTCACCTCCACCAGCTCGTCGTAGAACGCGCGGGTGGCGAAGACCGGGTCGAGGATCTCCTCCGGCTCGCCCCACTCCTGGGACGGCCGCTGCTGGAACAGGCCGAGGGAGTCCCTGTCGCCGTACTCCAGGTTGTAGAACGCCGTCTCCTGCCACACGGTCGCGAACGCCACGGTCACGGCCTCGGGCGGCAGGTCGCGGCTGAACGCCACCCCGCCCACCGTGGTCGCGCTCACCGCCTGGGCGATCTCCATCTCGTACTTGCCGTCGGACAGCTGCAGACGGCAGCCCGGATCGGGGGCCTCGACGGTGGTCTCGACCGGCTCGAACGTGTTCAGCACGTAGTACGCGCCCGCGACGAGGAGGCCGCACACGAGGAAGAGGGACAACAGGATCTTGACGAAGGCGGAGAGCCTCCGGCGCTTACTGGGCACAGGCGAACCAAGGGTCGGGAGCAGGTGGGGTGCACCACACGGAGAGGAACGTCACCCGTGCCGCGCGGGGCCCGCAGCGAGCCCAGGCCGCATTGTAGTCCGCACCGGGAGGCGGGACGGGGCGGATCCCCGGAGGCGGCCGGCACA
Source organism: Nocardiopsis tropica (assembly GCF_042660575.1). Lineage (NCBI taxonomy): Bacteria > Bacillati > Actinomycetota > Actinomycetes > Streptosporangiales > Nocardiopsidaceae > Nocardiopsis > Nocardiopsis tropica. The sequence goes on along the minus strand of NZ_JBHSUF010000011.1, from coordinate 55,892 downwards.
CACGGGCGGGGGGTACCCCCGCACCTTTCGCGAACCACTAACGTGTGTGCACATGACCAGCTCGTACTCCAGCCCGCTGCCCGACCAGATCGACGAACTCTGGGAGAAGCGCTCCGAACTCACGCCCTCCCACGCCGAGGCGCGCGAGACCATCACCGGCGCCATCGACCTGATCGACGAGGGCAAGGCCCGTGTGGCCTTCGTCGACCCCGCGACCGACGAGGTCGTGGTCGACGAGCGCGCCAAGCGTTCCATCCTCCTCGGCTTCAAGGTCCTGGACATGAAGGAGTCGCAGGTCGGCGACTTCCGCCACCACGACCGCATGCCCCTGAAGACCCGCTTCGACGGCGTCCGCGTCGTCGCGGGGGCGATCGCCCGCTGGGGCTCCTACCTCGCCCCCGGCGTCGTCCTCATGCCGTCCTTCACCAACATCGGCGCCTACGTCGGCTCCGGCACCATGGTCGACACCTGGGCCACGGTCGGCTCCTGCGCCCAGGTGGGCCGGAACGTCCACCTGTCCGGCGGCGTCGGCGTCGGCGGCGTCCTGGAGCCGCCGCAGGCCTCCCCGGTCGTCATCGAGGACGACGCGTTCCTCGGCTCCCGCAGCATGGTCGTCGAGGGCGCCCGCGTGCGCACCGGCGCCAAGCTCGGCGCGGGCACCATCCTGACCTCCTCCACGCGCGTGTTCGACGCCGAGACCGGTGAGGAGCTCGAGCGCGGCGAGGCCCCGGCCTGGTCGGTGTGCGTGACCGCGAACCGGACCAAGAGCTTCCCGGGCGGCGACTTCGGCATGCCGGTCCTGCTGGTGCTCAAGCGCCTCCAGGAGGGCGAGGAGCACGACAAGCTCGCCCTGAACGACCTCCTGCGGGAGCACGGCGTCAACGCCTGACGCGCGTCCGTCGGACCGGCGGGGCGCACGCCCGGCGGCACGCCGTCCGCGTCCGGCAGGGGCGCCCTCCGAAGGCGGGGGGCGCCCCTCGCGCGTTCGGGGACCGACCCTCGGTCGGCGGCCCGCCCCCTCCGCCGTGGCCTCGTACCCGTGGCGGGGTCGGACGGGGCGGCCGCCGAGCTCCGCGGCCGCCCCCGTCGGGCCCATGGGCGGACCGCCCCGGCCGGGGCACCCGACGAGGGCCTCGTTGCCGCCGCCACGTGGCCCCGGGGCGTCGAGGCCGGCTGCAAGTACGAGATCATCCAGGTCAGAACCCCTCATATCCCACCGGCAACGGTTCCGTCCGGCCCACTAGGGTGGCCGTACGCGCGACCCGCCCGCGCACCCGCCGGGGTGGGCGGGCGGGTCGCGCGGCACGACGGCACAACACAGCTCGGAAACGGGGCGACACCATGCTGGACCTGACCTCTGACGTGGCGGACCTGACCGCCGCACTCGTGGACATCCGTTCCGAGAGCGGCGACGAGGGGAGCCTCGCCGACGCGGTCGAAGGGGCGCTGAAGGCCCTCCCGCACCTCGCGGTCACCCGCGACGGCGACGCCGTGGTCGCCCGCACCGGGCTGGGCCGCCCGCGCCGCGTGGTCGTCGCCGGGCACATCGACACCGTCCCGATCGTGGACAACGTCCCCTCCCGTGTCGAGGGCGGACGCCTCTACGGGTGCGGCACCACCGACATGAAGGCCGGGGTCGCCGTCCAGCTCAAGCTCGCCGCCCTGGTGGCCGAACCCGTGCACGACGTCACCTACGTCTTCTACGACAACGAGGAGGTCGACGCGTCCCGCAACGGCCTCCTCCGGCTCACCCGCAACCACCCGGAGTGGCTGGCCGGGGACTTCGCGATCCTGATGGAGCCCACGGACGGGGTGATCGAGGGCGGCTGCCAGGGGACCATGCGGGTGGAGGTCGTGTCCCGGGGCAGGCGCGCGCACAGCGCCCGCTCGTGGATGGGCGAGAACGCGATCCACGGCGCCGGGGCCGTCCTCGACGTGCTGCGCGCCTACACCCCCCGCGAGCCGGAGGTGGAGGGGCTGCGCTTCCACGAGGGCCTCAACGCCGTGTTCATCGAGGGCGGGGTCGCCGGCAACGTCATCCCCGACGAGTGCGTGGTGAAGGTCAACTACCGGTTCGCCCCGGACCTGTCCGTCGCGGACGCGGAGGCCCACCTGCGCGAGGTGTTCGCCGGCTTCGAGGTGCGCGTGGTGGACGCGGCGGCGCCCGCGCGCCCGGGGCTGGACGACCCCTCGGCGGCGGCGTTCGTCGCCTCGGTGGGGGAGGGGGAGGCCCGCGCCAAGCTCGGGTGGACCGACGTCTCGCGCTTCTCGGAACTGGGGGTGCCCGCCGTCAACTACGGCCCCGGCGACCCCGTGCTCGCGCACACGAGGGACGAGTACGCGGAGATCGCGAGGATCCGCGAGGCCGAGGAGCGCATGGTCGCCTGGCTGACCGGGGCCCGATGACCGCCGCGGGCCCGGCCCGGGCGTCCCGGAACGCCGTGACCGGCCGCGACGGCGGTCCCGGGACAAACCTGCCGCTCGTGGCCACCACCGGGTCACGTGTGGTTCAGGTGTGAGCCGTTCCCACGCGGATAGCTTTACGACATGACCGAAGACGAGAACGTAAGGCGGGCCGGCCCCCTCACCTACCGGGGCAGCTCGATTCCCAGCACCACCACCGACCAGCGACTCCTCGACCGGCGCGGCCCCTCGGACTGGGTGCACACCGACCCGTGGCGGGTCCTGCGCATCCAGTCGGAGTTCGTGGAGGGCTTCGGGCTCCTGTCCGAACTGCCCTCGGCGGTGAGCGTGTTCGGCTCGGCCAGGATCAAGCCCGGGACCCGTTACTACGACCTGGGCGTCGAGGTGGGCGCCAGGCTCGCGGAGGCGGGCTACGCCACGATCACCGGCGGCGGCCCCGGCATGATGGAGGCCGCGAACAAGGGCGCCCAGGAGGCGGGCGGGCTCTCGGTGGGGCTCGGCATCGAGCTGCCCTTCGAGCAGTCCCTCAACTCCCACATCGACATGGGGATGACCTTCCGGTACTTCTTCGTCCGCAAGACGATGTTCGTGAAGTACTCGCAGGCCTTCGTCGTGCTGCCCGGGGGCTTCGGCACCCTCGACGAGCTGTTCGAGGCGGCCACCCTCGTGCAGACCAAGAAGGTCACCCGGTTCCCGGTGATCCTGGTCGGCCGCGACTTCTGGGGCGGGCTGGAGGAGTGGGTCCGCACCAGCCTCCTGGAGAACGAGCTGATCAAGCCGCAGGACATGGAGCTGGTCCAGATCGTCGACGACCCCCTGGAGGTCGTCGACATCATCCGCAAGTCCCACCTGCACATCGCGCGGGAGCAGGAGGAGCTGGCGCGGTCCGAGGCGGGGCCCGAGCAGTAGGAACCGGGCACGCGCGCCCGGCGCCGCCCCGCCGTGGCGGGGACGGGCGGGGCCCCGGGGCGCGGACCGCTCCCACGCGGAGCCGCCCCCGGCCGCCCGTCCACCGGCCTCCCCACGGGGGCCGGTGTGTGGCACGATCGGGTCCGTGCCTGTTCTCATCATGATCCTGGTTGCCGCGGCCGCGCTGGCCGTGCTCGTCGGCGTGGTCTACGTCGTGCTCGGCAAGGGCGGTCAGCTCGCCCGGTTCGAGGCCGACTACCCCCCGCTCCCCCTGCCGGACGACCGCGCCGTCAGGGCGCGCGACCTCGGTCGCGTGATGCTCCCCCTCGCCCTGTGGGGCTACCACGTCCGCGCCGTGGACGAGCTGCTGCTGCGGCTCACCATCACCCTGCGCGAGAGGGAGGAGCGGATCGAGGACCTGGAGTGGCGCCTGTCGCGGCTCGACCCCTCCTACGTCCCGGAGGGGACCGGGCCGCTCCCCGGGGCGCACCTGCCCGGGGACGCCTACGCACCCGGCGCGGTGCCCGGGGACGCCTACGCACCCGGCGCGGTGCGGGGGGCCGGTTCCGACGGGCCGGACGCGCACGACGCGCACGACGCGCACGGCGGGGACACCGAGCGGGACCCCGCGGGGCCCGGGGACGCCGCCCGGGGCGAGGCCGCGGACGACGTGTCGGAGGACGCCTCGGACGACGCCGCGGTCGGCGGGAACCAGCGCTGACCGGACCCGGCGGCGGGGGCCGGGGAGCCCGGTGCGCCCGCTCCGGGGCGTGCGGCCGCCCGCGGAATCGCGGCGCGCGTCCACTCGGCCCGACCTGCCGATCCGTCGCCCGCTATGCCGTGCATCACAGCCTCGGCGCCGTTCTGTGGCGGATCCGGCGGGTTGGCGTGCTCTATTCTCGGTCGCTGTACTCGATACCCCCGTTCCGCCGGAGCGGGTGCAGCGTTGTTGAGGATGGCGAGGATGGACACAGCAGCCGAACTCGAGTCGGGAGCCGGGGACAGGCGCGACGCGCCCGCCTCCTCGGTGACCCCGGCCCACCCCGTGCAACAGCTGTCCCTGTGGCCGCCGCCCAGGTCGACCCGGCACAGCGGGAAGCGCCGCCGCCAGATCACCCTTCTGGCCGCGGCCGCCGCGGCCGTCCTGCTCGTCGGCGGCGGAGCCGCGGCGTGGGCCGTGCTCGCGGAGCCGGGCGAGGAGGAGAGCGGTCCGACCGTTCCCGCCGAGGCGTTCGTCGGTGCGTGGTCCGGTGAGATGAGCCAGGTCGACACCGACGGCGAGCACGTGGCCGACTGGCACGCGGAGGTCCGGATCGAGGAGGGCGCCGAGCGCGGCAGCACGGCCTGGACGACCTTCTCCTGCTCGGGGACCCTGGTCCTGTCGGCCGGCGACAACGACCGCCGCGTCTACGCCTACACCGAGACGGCCGACCCCGAGGACCGGTGCGTCGACGAGGCCGAGCTGACCGTGTGGTCGGCGGCCGACGGCGGCGGGCTGAGGGCGGAGTGGTCCTCCATCACCCGGGAGGGGACCCGGATGATCTCGACGGGCGACCTCGGCTGACCCGCGCGGGACCGGCCCCAGGTCGGGGGCGTCCCGAAGGGGCGCGTCCGCGCGGTGGGCCGGGGCGGCGGAGCTCTCCGCGCCCCGGATACTCCCCGAGTTTCGGTCAGGACCGATATAACCTTACTGACCGAAGATTCCTCGTGGGCGTGTGCTCGCGGCGGCGGCCCCGCTGTCGCCTGGCGCACACGGAGGGGTGAACCTCCGAGATAATGGTCGAAGAGTGATTCACGCCCCTTAAGCCACACGGGCATGAGTCACCCGGAACCGGCATGCGGCTCCGGAGCCGAGACCGGTCACGCGGATCGGCGCCGGTGCTGTGGGTCGGCCCCGGTCACCCGCGAGGAACACTAGAAAGGGGAATGGCATGGCGGCGATGAAGCCGAGGACCAGCGACGGGCCGATGGAGGTCACCAAGGAGGGTCGCGGCATCATCATGCGGGTCCCGCTGGAGGGCGGCGGACGCCTGGTTGTCGAGCTGACTCCAGACGAGGCGTCCGAGCTCCGGGACGCGCTCAAGGGTGTCGTCGGCTAGTTCGGCAGTGAACCGTCCCCCACCCCGGGCCGGAAAGCCCTGACGACCCCCGAGGTTGTACACCTCCCAAGTGAACGATTGTGAGCGGCCTGTGCCTTTCGCCACGGAGATCCACCCCGTACCGGGGAAGCTCGTCGATTCCACCGCGGACCTGCTGGTCCTCCCCCTGATTCCGGGAGACAGCGGACCCGAGGCGGTCGAGGGGGTCGCCGAGAGCGGCCTGACACAGGTCCTACCGGCATCGCTCACCGATCTGTTCGCGCACTACTCGCTCACCGGGAAACCCGGAGAGCTGGCCCACTTCCCGGTGCCCCGGGACCAGGGCCTGGTCCGCCTGGCGCTTCTGGGGGTCGGATCGGGTTCGCCCGACGACCTCCGGAAGGCCGGCGCGGCCCTGGCCCGGGCCGCCCGCGGGAACGAGCGCGTGGCCCTCGCCTGGCCCGGCTCCGGCGCGGAGGCCGCCACCGCCTTCGCCGAGGGCGTGCTCCTGGCCTCCTACACCTTCAGCCTCAAGACCTCGGAGGTCCCGGACGACCGGCGCCCGGCGGCCTCGGTCGAGGTCGCCTCCGGCGACGGTGACGACGGATCCCTGGCCGGCGCACTGGAGCGGGGCACGGCCCTGGCCGCGGCCACCGCCCTGGCCCGCGACCTCATCAACACCCCCTCCCTGACCAAGGACCCCGAGTGGATGGCGGCGCGCGCACGCGACGTGGCCGCGGACAAGGGCCTCCAGGTGCGGGTGTGGGACGAGAAGGACCTGGAGAACGACGGGTTCGGGGCGATCCTCGGCGTGGGACAGGGCTCCTCGCGCCCGCCGCGCCTGGTCCAGCTCTCCTACACGCCCGAGAACCCCGCCGCGCACGTCGTCCTGGTGGGCAAGGGCATCACGTTCGACACCGGCGGGCTCTCCCTCAAGCCCAACGACAACATGTCGCTGATGAAGACCGACATGAGCGGCTCCGCGATCGTCCTCGCCGTGCTGTCGGCCCTGGCGGCCGTGGGCGCCGCCGTCCGCGTGACGGGCCTGCTGGCCCTGGCGGAGAACGCCTTCTCCGGCGACTCCACCCGGATCGGCGACGTGCTCACCACCTACACCGGGACGACGGTCGAGGTGCTCAACTCCGACGCCGAGGGCCGCCTGGTCCTCGCCGACGCCATGGGCTACGCGGTCGGCGAGCTCGCCCCGGACGTCCTGGTGGACGTCGCGACGCTGACCGGCGCGGCCAAGGTGGCGCTCGGCACCGGCACGGGCGCGCTGTACAGCAACGACGAGGAGCTCGCCGCCCAGCTGGAGGAGGCGGGCCGCGACTCCGGCGAACCCCTGTGGCGGATGCCGCTCACGGAGGAGTACGTGCCGACCACGAAGTCGCGGGTGGCGGACCTGGCCAACATCGGCACCCGCGGACGCGACTTCGGTCCCGCGGGCGCCACCGACGCCGCCCTGTTCCTGCGCGAGTTCGCCGGGGACGTCCCGTGGGCGCACCTGGACATCGCGGGGCCCGGCAGGTCCATGAAGGAGAGCGGACTGCTCAGCAAGGGCGGCACGGCGTTCACGACCCGCACCCTGCTGCGCTGGCTCGCCGACCGCTGAGCGGCGCCGGACGGCGGCCGGGCCGCCGTGGGGGAGGGGGAGCCCCCTCCCCCTCCGGTCGCGCCGCGGCTACAGGATGGCGGCCAGGAGTCCCTCGCCCACGGGCATGAACAGCGGGATGGACGCCTCCTCCGCGCGCAGCCGGCCGATCACCTCCCGGACGGCGGTCTCCCGGGGGTCGGGCACGCGCAGCGGCCCGTCCGGCTCGGAGGAACCCGCCATGGCGCCGTTGAACACCACCATCCCGCCCGGACGCAGCAGGCGCCGCGCCTCCTCCAGGTACAGGGGGTAGGACACGGTGTCGGCGTCCACGAGGACCAGGTCGTACCCGCCGTCCGTCAGCCTCGGCAGCACGTCCAGGGCGGCTCCGCGGATCAGCCTCGCCCGTCCCGCGCCGAACCCCGCCCTCGCGAACGCCGACCGCGCGTACTCCTGGTACTCGGCGTTCGTGTCGACCGTGGTGAGGATGCCGTCCGGCGTCATGCCGCGCAGCAGCCAGATCCCCGAGGAGCCGCACCCCGTCCCGATCTCGACCACGGACCGGGCGCTGATGGAGGCGGCCAGGAAGCGCAGCGCGCCCCCCGTGGCGGCGTCCACGGGCGGGGCCGTCGACCGCAGGCCCGCGTCGTACGCGTCGGCGAGCGGCTCGTCCTCCATGGCGTCCCGCTCGAAGCGGGCCTGCTCGGTGCGGACCCAGGTGAGCCGGGCCGCTGTCTCCTCCGGACCGGTGATGACGGCCTCCCGCTGCTGTGGTCGCATACGTGTCGTGGGCCCGACCGGGAAGCCGTCACCCACCGTGGAATGATGGTCCGACCAGGTCCGGCGCCTGGCAGAAGACTAGCCTGATCCGGACCGAACTCCGAGCGTGGCGGCGGGAACTTAATCCACGCCTCCCGGCGTTGAATCGGGATGAACGTACGTTGATCGCCACGAAGCAAACTCCCCCCGACCAGCCAGTCGGCGAATCGACGGGATGAAGGGAGCAGCGGTGCCAGAGACCGGCCCTGCCGTGGAATTCGAGGCATGGGAACCCCCGAGCTGGGACGAGGTCGTCCGGACCCACTCGCCGCGCGTCTACCGGCTCGCCTACCGGCTGACCGGCAACAAGCACGACGCGGAGGACCTCACACAGGAGGTCTTCATCAGGGTGTTCCGCTCCCTGGCCAACTACACCCCCGGCACCTTCGAGGGGTGGCTGCACCGCATCACCACCAACCTCTTCCTGGACATGGCCCGCCGCAAGGCCCGTATCCGCTTCGAGGGCCTGGCCGACAACGCGGACGAGCGGCTGGAGGGGCGTGAGCCCTCCCCCGCCCAGCGCTACGACGACCGGCACTTCGACGCCGACATCCAGTCCGCGCTGGACGCGCTGCCCGCGGAGTTCCGCGCCCCCGTCGTCCTGTGCGACATCGAGGGGCTCTCCTACGAGGAGATCGCGGCGACGCTCGACGTCAAGCTCGGCACCGTCCGCAGCCGTATCCACCGGGGCCGCGCCCAGCTGCGGCGGGCCCTGGAGCACCGGAGGTCCCTGGCCGCGGAGCAGCACGGGGTGAGCAGCGGCGGCAACGTCGGCAACGGGGAGGCGGAGTGAGCAAGGACCACCTCGGAGAGCGGCTCTCCGCGCTCGTGGACGGCGAACTGGGCCCCGTCGAACACGAGAGCGCCCTCATCCACCTGGCCAAGTGCGAGTCGTGCCGGTTCGAGGCCGACATGATGCGCCGCCTGAAGCGCCGCCTCACCGGTCTGCGCGAGCCGGAGCCCGACCTGGACTTCATGGGGCGGCTCACGAGCCTGTCCCGCGACCCCGGACCGGGGGGCCGGGGCCCCTCCGAGCCGCCGCCCGGGGGCGCGGGCTTCGGGTTCCGCCCGCCGCTGGGGTCCTCGCGTCCCCTCGGCGGCTTCCCCGGAGGGGGCGCGGCGGACGTGGAGACCGCGGCGGAGACCGGGCCGGCCCGGACGGGGCCCGCCCGCCCCGAGCGGCCCGCCCGCCCCGTCAGGCGCCGCGGCGGGGACCGCTTCTCCCACCTGCTCCCGGACTTCCCGGGAGGGCGCTACGCGGTCGCCGGCTTCGCGGTCGCCACCGCGCTCCTGGGCACCGCGTTCGTCGCGGGCGGAGACGCGCAGGACACGCCCGTGGTGGAGCCCCGCCTGTCCGACTACGCCGTCGAGCACGCGGTGACCAGCCGTCAGATACCCGTCATGGACTCCCGCCCGACGGAGGTCCGTCCCGTGGGGACCGAGACCCCGCCCGGGTACGGCTCCACCGAAACGACGCGGTGAGCGCGGGGGGACCCTCCTCCGCCACCTCCGGTCCGGCCACGCTCGTCGCCGTGCTGGCGCTGTGCGTGGTCCTGCTGACCGGGGCCGCGTGCCCCGATGCGCACCAGGTCCCCGCCGAGGGGGCCGACGACGGCATGTCCGTGCTGCGCCGGGCCGCGGTGGCGGGGAAGGAGACGGCCTACTCGGCGGTGCGCGAGGTGACCGGGGCGGAGGGGGAGGCGCCGTCCCACGTGCACGTGGTGCACCGGCCGGGCGCCGGTCTCGCGCTCGCTCCCGTGGGGGAGGAGGAGGCCGCGTTCGTGGTGCGGGCGTCCTCGGCCCTGGAGTCGCTGGACGAGCGCCTGCTGCACATGCTGGAGGACACCTACGAGGTGACCGACGCGGGCACCGCCGACCTGGAGGGCCGGGAGGCCCGGGTGGTGGAGGCCGGACGTGCCGACGGTACCGTCGCCGGGCGGTTCTGGGTCGACACCGGGACCGGGCTGCTCGTCGGGAGCACGGTCTACGAGGTGTCGGGGGAGCCCGCGCTCAGCGTCCGCCTGACCGGCCTCGCGCCGGGGGAGGGCGACTGGCCCGAGGGGGCCGTCGGCGGAACCCCCTGGGGCGACGCCCTGACCGGTGAGGAGCGCGACGGTCTGCGGGAGGACGGGTGGACGCTCCCCGAGCACCTCCACTGGAACCTCAGGCTGGTCGACGCGCGCTCCACCGAGCACGCCGGCCGCCGCGTCGTGCACGCGATCTATTCGGACGGGTTGTCGCAGGTGTCGGTTTTCATCCAGCGTGGGAAGCTGGACACGAAACACACCGCTTCACTCCGTGACGGATACGCCGGAACCGATATGGGGGGAAGCGGCGTCACAACACAACACGACACGGTCTTCGGCGGAGACGTGGGCCAGTACCAGAGCATGTGGCAGGCGGGCGGCTTCGTCTACACGGTGCTGGCCGACGCCCCCGCCGGGATCGCCTCGTCCGCTGTGACCGCGCTGCCGGGACCCGAGAGTTCCGGCTTCTGGGCCAGAGTGCATCGGGGCATGTCCCGGTTGGGGTTCCTCTAGGGGTGCCCTCCGACCGAGGCGGACCCGCCGGGCGGCGGGAGGCCCGCCCCGGTCGGGGCCCACGCGGCGGGACCCGCCGGGTCGCGTGTCGACCGCGAGCCAAGCGACAGAGCGACCCACGGAGCAGGTCTTGACTGAGGAGAACGGCCGTTCGGACCACGGGGCAGAGCCCTCCCGGTCGACCCCGCCGGACGGCGCACCGCCCCCCGGGGACGGACCGCGGGATGCGGCGCCCACGCCTGGCCGGACCCCCGCGGCCCACCGGCGGCACCCCCGGTGGGCCGCCCCCGGCCCCCCGGCCCACGGGGGCCCGGCCCCCGTCACCGACCGGGGCGCCGCCCCCGGCCCGTCCTCATCCGCCTCTCCCCGCAGTGGAGACCCCATGAACCACACCCCTCCCGGGCAGGGCGGACAGCCCGGCGCCTCCTCGAACCCCGGAGACCGGACCGGTCACCACCCGGCCCCTGGCGGGCCCACAGGCCCCGCCGACCCCCAGAACCCCGTGGGGAGAGCCGGGCCTCCGAGCGCGTCCGGCCACGGGCCGGGCGCCCCCGGAGGCCCGGGCCGCGCGGCCCACCAGGGGCCGTCCGCGCCCCACGGCCCGGCGGGCCCCGACCACCCCACCGGCTACACGGCCCCCTTCCACCGGGCGGACCCCGCCGACGCCGCCGGGCAGGCGGGCCGACCCGGCCCGTACGTCCCCGCGGACGCGTCCGGCGCGCACATGCCGGGCCCTTCCGGGCCGCACGCGCCGCAGTCCGGGCAGGCGGCCTACGGGATCGCGCCGCCCGCCGCGCCCCGGCCGCGCGGACGCGGCGTCCCGGTGTGGATGGCCCTGTCCGGCATGCTCGTGGTCGCGCTCATCGCCGGCGGCGCGGGCGGTGTGGCGGGAGGGCTCCTCAACGGCTCCGCGGCCTCCGACGCCGCGCCGGAGGACGACGGCCCGGTCATGAACGAGCCCCCGCCCGAGGCGCCCCAGCGCGACCCCGACACCATCGCCGGGGTGGCGCAGCGGGTCAGCCCGAGCGTGGTCTCGCTCATCAGCGCCGACGCGCGCGTCCCGGGCGGCGGCTCCGGGTTCGTCATCGACGGCGACTACGTCGTCACCAACGACCACGTCTCCAGCGGGCTGGAGGCGGACGGCATCGTCATCGAGTACAGCGACGGCACCCTCTCCGAGGCCTCCGTGGTCGGCGCCGACCCCAGCTCGGACCTCGCGGTCCTGTCGATCGCGGACCCGCACGACGTCGAGCCGCTCCAGTTCGGGGACTCCGAGGAGGTCATCGTCGGGGACGAGGTGATCGCGATCGGCGCCCCCCTCGGCCTGAACGGCACCGTCACCCAGGGCATCATCAGCGCCGTCAACCGGCCGGTCAGCTCGGGCCAGGGCGAGAGCGGCGGGCGCTTCTACGCGCTCCAGACCGACGCCGCCATCAACCCGGGCAACTCCGGGGGGCCGCTGGTGGACACGCGGGGCCGCGTCATCGGGGTCAACTCGATGATCGCGACCATGGGCGCCATGGGGGAGACCAGCGGCAACATCGGCCTCGGGTTCGCGATCCCCTCGGTGGAGGCGGAGCGCGTGGTGAACCGCCTCATGGAGGACGGCGAGACCGCGTACGCGGACATCGGCGCCGACATCGACGAGGACAGCCCCCTCGCGGGCGCGGTCATCGCCGAGGGGGCGGACGCGGTCGAGCCGGGCGGTCCGGCCGACGAGGCGGGGCTGGAGCCCGGTGACGTGATCGTCTCCCTCGACTCCCGTCAGGTCGGCTCGGGCGAGGACCTGCTCGCGATGCTGCGCAGCCGCGCCCCCGGTGACGAGGCCGCCGTCGACTACGAGCGCGACGGCGAGCGCGAGAGCACCACGATCGTCCTCGGCTCGACCGACGACTGAGGCCCCCGGGAGCGCCCCCGTCGCGCCCACCCTCACCGGACACGCGAAGGCCCCCGGTCGCCCGGGGGCCTTCGCCGTTCTCTCCTCCCGGGGCCGCGTGCGGCCCGGGAGAGGGGTGTCAGCGTCCGGCCGGGGAGATGCCCAGCTGCATCCCCGCCAGGCCGCGCGGCTTGCCGACCAGGGACTCGGCGATGCCGGAGATGACCTTGCTCGCGTCGGTGTCCGGGTCGCTCAGGACGAGGGGGGTGCCCTCGTCGCCGCCCTCGCGCAGACGGGTGTCCAGCGGGACCTGGCCCAGCAGCGGGATGGTGGTCCCCAGCGTCTTGGTCAGCGCGTCGGCGACCGTCTGGCCGCCGCCCTCGCCGAACAGGTGCAGGGGCTCCCCGCCGCCCGGCGGCACGAAGTACGACATGTTCTCGATGACGCCCGCGATGCGCTGGTGCGTCTGCGCGGTGATCGCGCCCGCGCGCTCCGCCACCTCGGCGGCGGCCATCTGCGGCGTGGTCACGATGAGCAGTTCGGCGGTCGGCAGCAGCTGCGCGGTCGAGATGGCGATGTCGCCCGTGCCCGGGGGCAGGTCCATCAGCAGGACGTCCAGGTCGCCCCAGAACACGTCCGCCAGGAACTGCTGGAGGGCGCGGTGCAGCATCGGGCCGCGCCACACCACGGGCTGGTTGCCCTGGGTGAACATGCCCACGGAGATGACCTTGATGCCGTGCGCGGTGGGCGGCAGGATCATGTCCTCGACCTTGGTCGGGAAGTCCGACGCGCCGAGCATGCGCGGCACCGAGTGGCCGTAGATGTCGGCGTCGACGACGCCGACCTTGTGGCCCTGGGCGGCGAGCGCCGCGGCGAGGTTGACGGTGACGGACGACTTGCCGACCCCGCCCTTGCCGGAGGCGACGGCGAAGACCTTGGTCAGGGAGTTGGGCTTGGCGAAGGGGATCTCCTTCTCCGCCTGGCCGCCGCGGAGCTTGGTCTGGAGTTCCTTGCGCTGCTCGTCGCTCATCACGTCGAGCTCGACGCGGACGGAGGTGACGCCGGCGACCTCGGTCACCGCCGCGGTCACGTCCTTCTCGATGCGGCCCTTCATGGGGCAGCCGGCCACCGTGAGGTAGATTCCGACGCTCACGGCACCGTCGTCGGCGATGTCGATGCTCTTGACCATGCCGAGGTCGGTGATGGGACGGTGGATCTCCGGGTCTTGCACCGTGGCGAGGGCTTTGTGCACCTGCTCGGTGGTTGCTGTGGAGGACATGTGCTCAATCGTAGGTCAGCGGGGCGGGATGGTTGGTCTGCGGTGTCACCCGCACGTACCACCGTTTCCAACGAGGAGGGGGCGTCCCCCATTCCTCGCGGCGGCGGCGTTCGCCATCCCCTGTTCATACTGTGACCAGGCGATAACGGCGTGGCCTTAACACTGGCAATACATGGCCGGATAGTAGTCTCGGCGCACGATGGGAAATGTGCCGCCACCGCCTGGTTCGTCCTGGCCCGCCGCGCCCGAAGGGCCGGAGGGGCGGGCTTCTGGGGCCTACGCGCAGGAGCAGACCTGGGCCGGACCCCCCGGCGGGGGGCGGCTGACACCGCCCGGCGGGCACCCGGCGGTCAACGCCGACCCGGGGGTGTGGGCCTGGCCGCCGCCCAGACCGGTGCGCACGAACGAGTTCGCCTGCGCGGAACTGCCCCCGGGTGAGTCCTATCACAGGCTGGGCCGGACCTCCCGCTTCCGCTGGTGGACGACGCCCCTGGCCCTGGCGGGGTTCGCCGTCCTGCTGTTCTTCCTGTGGATGGCCATCCTGCTCGCGGTCACGATCGTCGCGATCGTCGAGGGCAGCGGGCTCGCCCCCGATTCGGTGCGCATCAGCGAGATCGCCCAGCTGGCCTTCGGCCTGCTGTCGTCGGCGCTGCTGATCCCCATCGTCCTCTTCGTCGTGCGGGTGGTCCAGTGGCGCCGCGTCGGCTCCCTGATGTCGGTCGCGGGCCGCGTGCGCTGGGGCTGGCTGGCGGTCTGCACCGCCGCGGCGGTCCTGCCGGTGGCCCTGGGCGTGGCGGCCTTCCTGCCGCTGGCCCGCGTCGTCCAGCCCGGCCTGGTGCCCCACCAGGGCGCCGGGGGGACCGAGGTGTTCGCGGCGGCGATGGCCGTCGTCCTGGTCCTGGTCCCGTTCCAGTCCGCGGCCGAGGAGATCACCCTGCGCGGCCTGGTCATGCAGATGGTCGGCGCGCTCGGGGCGCGTCCCGGCGAGCGGGGCGGCGACTCCGCGGTGGCCCGGGTGCTGCGCTCCCCGGGGCCCTCGGTCCTGGCGGGCGGGACGCTGTTCGCCGCGCTCTACCTGGCCACGCACCCCGGCGACCTCTGGACCACGGCGGCCCTCGTCGTCATGGGCCTGGGAGCGGCCTGGCTGACCTGGCGGACCGGCGGCCTGGAGGCCGCGATCGCGCTGCACACGGTCAACAGCCTGGTGCAGTTCACGCTGTGCGTCTTCGAGGACCGCCTGTCGGAGATCGGCACGGGAGCCGTCGTCGGCGCGGGGCTCCCCCTGGGCGCCGGCTCGCCGCTCGTCCTGCTCCTCACGACGGCCCAGGTCGGCCTGTACACGCTGGGCGTGGTCTGGCTGGCCCGCCGCCGCGGGGTGCGCCGCACCAGCGCCGACACACCGCGCTGAGCCCGCCCGGCCCGCGGGTCAGGCGATCGGCTCCCGGGCGGCCCCCTCCGCGACCGCCTCCGAGCGCTCGGGGAACACCCACGTCCGGTACGCGAAGAACCGGAACAGCGTGCCGATCCCCACCCCCACCACGTTGCCCGCGACGTTCTGCGCGAGCACCCCGTCCAGGCCGAGCACGTGGACGGAGAACCCCTGGCAGGCCAGCTGGATGGCCAGGCCGACCCCGTTCATCACCAGGAACAGCAGCGTCTCGCGCCCGTAGCCCGTGCGGGCCCGGTCGCCGAACGTCCAGAACCGGTTGCCGACGAACGCGACCGCGATCGAGCACAGCGTCCCGACCACCTGTCCGGACAGCGGGCCCATGCCCGCCCCCCACAGCAGGTTGGTGGCGCCCAGCTGGACCACGTAGGCGACCGCGCCGACGGAACCGAACCTGCCCACCTCCGCGGCGAGCTTCGCGAGCTTGGGATGGCGGGCGGAGAAGTCGCGCACGGCCGTCGCCTCCAGTCGTGTGGTCGGGGGTGCGCCTTCGGACGGGCCGCCGACCTGGGGGCGAGAGGGGCTTCCGGCCGCCGTGCGCGCACGCTCTAGACTCTAGCCCGGGGACTTGAGCAGGGCCCCGGCCGCGGGTTCCGAGCCGAACCGGCCAGGCATCCCCGCAGGGGAGCCGTCCCGTCACCGCGGTTGACGAGCATGTGAGTTGAGGAACTGTGAGCGAGCGTAACCGCACCGTCCCCCGCGTGGGAATGGTCGGAGGTGGCCAACTCTCCCGGATGACCCACCAGGCGGTCATCGGGCTGGGCGTCCACTTCTCCGTCCTGGCCGCCTCCCCCACCGACAGCGCAGCCCTGGTCTGCGGCGACGTCACGCTGGGGGACGACCGCGGCCTGGACGACGTCATGGCCTTCGCCAAGGCCAACGACGTGGTGACCTTCGACCACGAACACGTCCCCGAGCCCGTCCTGCGCGCCGTCGAGGAGGCGGGCGGGCTGCTGCGCCCCGGCCGGGACGCCCTGCGCTTCGCCCAGGACAAGCTGCGCATGCGCACCCGCATGGCCGAGCTCGGCGCCCCGTCCCCGCGGTGGAGGGCCGTCACCGCGCTGGAGCACGTGACCGGGTTCGCCGACGGCGAGGCGGGCGCCGGCTGGCCGGTCGTCCTCAAGGCCGCGCGCGGCGGCTACGACGGCAAGGGCGTGTGGATCGCAGCCGACGCCGAGGAGGCCCGGGCGGTCGTGGACCGGGCCGCCGCCGAGGACGTCCCCCTCCTGGTGGAGGAGAAGGTCGCCTTCTCCCGCGAGCTCGCGGTGCAGGTGGCCCGCTCCCCGCACGGCCAGGTCGCGGTCTACCCGGTCGTGGAGACCGTGCAGCGCGGGGGCATCTGCCACGAGGTCGTCGCCCCCGCCCCCGGCCTCTCCGACGAGAAGGCCACGAGGGCCCAGGAACTCGCCATCGAGATCGCCCAGGCGCTCGACGTCACCGGCGTCCTGGCAGTGGAGCTGTTCGAGACCGCCGAGGGCGTCGTCGTGAACGAACTCGCCATGCGGCCCCACAACTCCGGCCACTGGAGCATCGAGGGCGCCCGCACGTCCCAGTTCGAGCAGCACCTGCGCGCGGTCCTCAACCTGCCCCTGGGGTCGCCGCGCACCAACGCCCCCTTCACCGTCATGGCCAACCTGCTGGGCGGCACGGACCCCGACGTCTACAGTCGCTACCTGCACGTGATGGCCAAGGACCCCGAGGTGAAGGTGCACTTCTACGGCAAGGACGTGCGTCCGGGCCGCAAGATCGGGCACGTCACAGTGATGGGCGACGACCACCAGGACCTCCTGGAGCGCGCCCGCGACGCTGCCGCCTACCTGCGAGGAGACGACCAGTGAGCAACCAGGCCCCCGTCGTGGGCATCGTGATGGGCTCGGACTCGGACTGGCCGGTGATGCGCGAGGCCGCCGAGGCGCTGCGCGAGTTCGACGTGCCGTTCGAGGCCGACGTGGTGTCCGCGCACCGCATGCCGCACGAGATGATCTCCTACGGGGAGGAGGCCGCCGGACGCGGCCTGAAGGCGGTCATCGCCGGGGCGGGCGGCGCCGCCCACCTGCCCGGCATGCTGGCCTCCGTGACCACCCTGCCCGTGATCGGCGTCCCGGTGCCGCTCAAGTACCTCGACGGCATGGACTCCCTGCTGTCCATCGTCCAGATGCCCGGGGGAGTCCCCGTGGCGACGGTGGCCGTGGGCGCGGCGCGCAACGCGGGCCTGCTGGCGGTGCGGATGCTCGCGGCGCACGACCCGGAGCTGTCCGGGCGGATGGAGAGGTTCCAGGAGGAGCTCAGGTCCCAGGCCCACGCCAAGGGCGAGCGCCTGCGGCGCGAGGTCGCCGAGGGCGGCAGGCCCACCGGCTTCGGCCTCTAGGCCGTCTTCCGCGCGGCCCCGGCGTCCCGAGCGGCGCCGGGGCCGCGCCGTGCCCGGGGGTGGGCGTGGTCGGGCGGGCGCGTGTCAGCCGGAGGCGGGCACGAGCGCGCGCAGACCGTCCATCGCCTGGTCGACGGTGGGCAGCGCCTCCGGGTCCACGACGAACTGGACGACGTAGCCGGCGATGAGGTTGTAGACCAGCGACCCCAGGCCCGCGACGGTGCCGGGGTCGACCTCGTCGGGCTCCACGCCCAGGATCATCGCGGCCAGCTCCCGGCGGCCCTCGGCGATGCCCCTGGCGAGGGCCTCGCGGACGCCCTCGTCGAACTCGGCCTGGGTGAAGGCCTGGATGCTGGCCACCAGCAGGTCGCGCTCCTCCGGCAGGGACGCGAAGACGGAGCCCAGCAGGGCGCGCATCCGCTGCTCGGGCTCCTGCGAGCGCGAGGCGTCGACGGCAGCCTGGAAGGAGTCGCCCCACTCGCTGGACGCCTCCAGCACCGCGGCGTTCATGAGGTTGTCCTTGGACCCGAAGTGGTAGCCGATGGACGCCAGGTGCGCCCCGGACGCGGCGGCGATGTCGCGGGCCGTGGTCTTGCCGTACCCCTTTTCGACCAGGCACTTCCTGGCGCCTGCCAGCAGGTCGTCTCGTTGGCTCATGCGGGGATCCTAGCATTTTTGTACGTACGTACATATTGACGGCTGATTTTGACGTACGTACGATCAAAACCATGCACACCCCACAGAACACGGCGAACCGCCGGGCCGCGCCCCGCACCTGGGCCGGTCTCGTCCTCCTCCTGATCCCGGCACTGCTGGTGTCCATGGACATCTCGATCCTCTTCGTCGCCGCACCCGCCATCGCCGAGGCGCTCGAACCGGGCGCCACCCAGTGGCTGTGGATGATGGACGTCTACGGCTTCGTCCTCGCCGGACTCCTCGTCACGATGGGCAGCCTCGGGGACCGCCTCGGCCGCCGCAGGCTGCTCCTCACCGGCGCCGTCCTCTTCGGCGCGGCCTCGGCGCTCCTGGCCTTCGCCCCCAGCGCCGAGCTCTTCATCGCGGGCCGGGCCCTCCTCGGCCTCGCCGGGGCGACCCTCGCCCCGTCCACGCTGTCCCTCATCCGCAGCATGTTCACCGACCCCCGGCAGCGCGGGGCGGCCGTCGGCGCCTGGACCATCGCCTTCACCGGCGGCGCCGTCGCCGGGCCGATCCTCGGCGGACTGCTCCTGGAGTTCTTCTGGTGGGGCTCGGCCTTCCTGGTCAACCTGCCGTTCATGGTCCTGCTGCTCGCCCTCGCGCCGTTCCTCGTCCCGGAGTCGCGCGACCCGGGCGCGGCGGGCTTCGACCTCCCCGGCGCGGGCGCCTCGCTCGTCGCCGTCCTCGGACTGGTCTACGCGGCCAAGCGCTTCGCCGAGCACGGCATCGAGCTCCAGGGCGTCCTCGCCCTGCTCGTCGGCACGGCGTTCCTGGTGCTGTTCGCGGTCCGCCAGCGCCGCGCCGAGCACCCGCTCGTCGACGTGGCGCTCTTCACCCGCCCCGCCTTCACCGCCGCGGTCGGCAGCAACACCGCCGTCGCCTTCGCCGCCGCGGGGCTCGGACTCCTGGTCTTCACGTTCCTCCAGACCGTGCACGGCCTCAGCCCGCTCCAGTCCGCGCTGTGGTCCCTGCCCGTCTTCGCCGGCACCGTCCTCGGAGCCGTCCTGGCGGGCGCCGCGTCGCCGAGGGTCCGCCCCGGCCCCCTGATGGCCGCGGGCCTGCTGGCGGGCTCCGCCGGGTTCGCCGTGGTGGGGACCGTGGAGACGGACTCCCCGCTGGCCGTCCTCATCGTCGGGTACACGGTGACGACCTTCGGCGTCGGCATCGTCGGCACCCTCGCGAACGGCCTCGTGCTGGCCACGGCGCCGCCCGAGCGCGCCGGAGCCGCAGCCGGGGTCTCCGAGACCAGCACCGAATTCGGCTCGGCCCTGGGCATCGCGGTCCTCGGCACCGCCGCCACGAGGATCTACAGCACGGCCATGGAGGAGGGCCCGTCCGGTGCGGAGGGGCCCGCTGGCGAGACCGTCGCCGGAGCCGTCGCCGCCGCGCCGCGGTCGGAGGACCCCGGGGCCCTGCTCGACGCGGCCTTCACCGCCTACACCGCCGGGGTCTCCACCGCCGCCCTCACCGGCGCGGCCGTGCTCGCGGTCGCGGCCCTCCTCGTCGCCGCGGCCCTGCGGGGACTGCCCCCGGGAGCCGGAGGGGAACCCGGCGGGGACGGCGCCGCGGGCCCGGACGCCCCGGCCGTGGGCGCCCGGGCGGCAGCGGACCGGGATCAGGCCCCGAGGGCGTAGCGCCAGGGGGCCGCGCACTCCTCGGCGGGCCTCTGCTCCAGGTAGCCCCACTCCAGGAGGTCGCTCACCGGCACGTACCCGTCGCCCTGCGCCTCGGGGAGCTCCCCGGCCGGTGCGAGGACCTGCTCACCGCCGCCCGGCTGCTCGAAGTGCGGCGCGATCGGGCCCACCAGGGCGGTGAACCCCGTCGCCACCTCGTAGCAGTTGTAGTTGTGCTCGGGCCCGCCGGGCCAGGTGTTGAGGGAGTCCGGCGGCAGCGCCCGGCGCTCGTACGGCGCGCCCGCCGGGGCCAGGAAGGTGCCCCGCGGCGATCCGAACCGGTCCAGCATCCGTCCCTCGCGGAGGCGTCGGAGCCCGTTCACCGGCTCGCCGTCCACCACCACGAACCCCATGTGATCGGGGTAGTCCCAGCCCTGGGGGGTGGCCCACCTGTCCAGGAACTCCGTCGGGGTGAGGTCGCCGAACCTGTCGTAGGAGCGGACGAGCGACCCCACGGGGCCCTCCGAGGGGAGCTCGGCGGGCCCGAGGCGGCGGTCGCCGCACAGGTACGCCGCCAGGTCCTCCTCGGTGGGCGGGGGATCGAGCACCGGACAGTCGGCCTGCGGCGCGGACGGAGTCCCGGGAGGGGACAGCACGTCGGCGTGGGCGGGCGGTGCCACCAGGAGCAGGGCCAGTGCGGCGCCTGCCACCGCGGAGAGCTTCACGAATCGGACTCCGTTCGTTTCCTCGGACGCCGACCCGGTGCCGGCCGCCCGCGTTCGACCACGGAGTGAAGTGAAGCACGGACGGACGGTCACCGTCCGGGGTTCGCCGGAACTGCCGACCGGAGGAGGGGAGGGATGCCCCGCCCCACGCGGCCGCCAGGGGGCGGCGCCCGCGCCGGGAACGCCGACGGCCGGCCCCCTCGGGGGCCGGCCGTCGGAACGGGTCGGGGCCTACTGGCGGCCGAGGGCCCGGTAGGTCCACCCCGAGGCGCGCCAGAACGTGGGGTCGAGGGCGTTGCGCCCGTCCACGATCCTCTTCTGGGCCACCACGGTGGCCAGCTCCTCCGGGTTGGCCTCGCGGAACTCGGTCCACTCGGTGAGCAGGAGCACCACGTCCGCCCCCCGCGCCGCCTCCAGCATGGAGTCGGCGTAGTTCAGCTGCGGGTGCTCCGCGCGGGCGCGCTCCAGCGCTACCGGGTCGTACACCGTCACCTGGGCGCCGAGCGACGCGATGGTCGAGGCGACGTCCAGCGCGGGCGAGTCGCGGATGTCGTCGGAGTTCGGCTTGAACGCCGCTCCCAGGACGGTGACCGTGCGCCCGGCGAAGCTGCCGCCGATCAGCTGGCGGGCGAGGTCGATGGTGCGGGCGCGGCGGCGCTGGTTGATCGCGTCCACCTCGCGCAGGAACGACAGGGCGGGCTCCACGCCCAGCTCGTCGGCGCGCGCCATGAACGCGCGGATGTCCTTGGGCAGGCAGCCGCCGCCGAAGCCCAGGCCGGGGCCCAGGAACTTGCCGCCGATCCGGTCGTCGTACGACAGGGCCTCGGCCAGCTGGATCACGTCGGCGCCCGCGACCTCGGACACCTCCGCCATCGCGTTGATGAAGGAGATCTTCGTGGCCAGGAACGCGTTGGCCGACACCTTGACCAGCTCGGCGGTCTGGAGGTCGGTCACCAGGAAGGGGACGCCCTCGTCGACCTGCCGCTGCCACAGGGCGCGCACGGCCTTCTCGACCCGGGGGGAGTCGGTGCCGATCACGATCCGGTTGGGGCGCAGGGTGTCCTCGACGCCGAAGCCCTCGCGCAGGAACTCGGGGCTCCACCCCAGTTCGGCCTCCCCGCCCACGGGGGCGAGCGCGGCCAGCCGCGCGGCCAGGGTCGCGGCGGTGCCCACCGGGACGGTGGAGCGGCCGACGACCACGGTGGGGCGGTGCAGGTGCGGGGCGAGCTGGTCGACCGCG
Organism: Nocardiopsis tropica; assembly: GCF_042660575.1. Lineage (NCBI taxonomy): Bacteria > Bacillati > Actinomycetota > Actinomycetes > Streptosporangiales > Nocardiopsidaceae > Nocardiopsis > Nocardiopsis tropica. Next base: position 34,287 of record NZ_JBHSUF010000011.1, on the reverse strand, counting down.
GCGTTGACGTAGCGCAGGTCGGCCGCGCCGGACTCGTCGCGCTGCGGGGTGCCCACGCAGATCAGGTGCAGGTCCGCGAACTCGGCGACCTCCCTGAAGGAGGTGGTGAAGCCGAGGCGCCCGGACTCCAGGCTCTTGCCGAGCAGCTCGGCGAGGCCCGGCTCGAAGAAGGGCACCCTGCCGGAGCGGAGCATCTCGATCTTGGCCTCGTCGACGTCGAGCCCCAGTACCTCGAACCCCATCTCGGCCAGGCAGGCCGCGGTGGTGGCGCCCAGGTAACCGGTACCGATGACGGAGACGCGCATACGGTCCGCTTCGACCACTGGTTGAGTCCTTCCTCGCTTTCGCCCGTTGCCTGTGCCGGTGGTTGTTCCCGCAGAAGGCGGTCAACACCCCGGTTGAGGGCAGGAAACGGACATGGTTCGGCCGACGGGGGTGCCCCGGGGGCGCGATGCATCACCTTACGCGCCGAGGTGTGGCGCATGACCGAACACCGCGTGAACAGTCAGGCGCTCAGGTTACCGGTGGGTGCGGCCCCCCGGCCACGGGGGGCGCGGCTCAGCGGGGACCGCCCCGGAGGGGGCCCGCCCCGCCGCTCTCGTCGTCCAGGGGCGTCCAGGTCGCGCCGGACCCGTTCCGCCGGAAGGGGGTCGTGGTCCGGTCCGGGTCGCCGGCGAAGGGGTCGTCCGGGTCGAGGACGGGGGGCGGTGCGGGCACGGCGTCCGGAACGGTGTCGCCCACGGGACCGCGGTCGCCCCGGGGACCGCCGTCCGCCCCGCCGGGAACGGCGCCGCGGTACCGGACCCGGCCGGGACCGCCCTCGATCAGAGGGGCGGGGAGCCCGGCGCCGGCGGCCGTCCGCCAGCGGACCGGCATGGCCGCCGAGACCAGCAGCAGCGTTCCGAGGGGCAGCCCCACCGCGAGGCCCGCGCCGGCCGGGTAGAGGAAGCTCTCGTCGTTCAGCCACGCCAGGGCGGGGCCCATCGACGCGGGATGCACGGCCGGCCACAGGCACAGTGCCGTGAGCAGGGCCCCCGACGCCCCTGCCGTCAGCGGGGACACCCGGGACGCGACCAGGTAGGCGCACACGCCCCCGGTGAGGCACGACACGACCGCCGACAGCACCGTCGCGACGCCCACGTCACCGGCGGCGAGCCGCGGAAGGGCCTCGGCCGACCAGGCGACGGCGACCCACAGCACGGGGGCGAGGGCGATACCGGCGAGCAGGCCGACCAGGTGTCGGAGCACAGGAGTCCTTCCTTCGCGGGGGTCACCCGCAGACGTTGTCCCGGGCGGTCGAGGTGGAGAGGCCCTCGGCGGCGGAGGGCTCCGCCTCCGGCCCGGGGGACTCCGCGCCGTCCGGGGCGTGGAACCCGGTGTAGTCGGATCCGATCACGATCTGGAGCTCGCCGTCCAGGGCGGTGTCCTCGACGGCCTCCGCGCCGGGGATCATCCCGGCCACGTAGGCGGCGTCGGCCCCGTCGCCCGGCCCGTGCCTCACCTCGGTCGTCGGCACGTCGCTGCTGCTCCAGTTCTCGGCGGGCGCGGACAGCGCGAAGCCCGCCCCGGTCAGACCCTCGTCCACCTGCGCGCCGAGGCCGGGGGTCCCGATCCCGTTGAACACCCTCACCCGGATGTCACCGGGGTCCGGGTCGCCGCTCCCCCCGTCACGGGGCTCCTCCCCGGGTTCGGCGACCGGCCGGTCGGCGCGGACCGCGGCGAACAGCTCCCGGGAGGCCGGCTCGTCCCACAGCAGGGCGACGTCGCCGCGCGGCGTCCAGTGGTTCATGTCGGCGATGGGGACCTGGGTGAAGGTGACGGCCCCCATGTCCAGGTCGCGCATCTGGTAGGCGAGCTCGTTGATCGTGCTGGTGTCCAGGCCGGAGTCCACCGTCACCGAGGAGAGGGCGCTGTCCAGGAACGCGGTCAGCTTGGCGGGGTCGGACAGGGTCTCGCTGCTCAGCGCCCGGTCGAGCATCGCGGACAGCACCTGCTGCTGGCGGTCGATCCGGTCCAGGTCGCCGCGCGACGTGGCGCGGGTGCGGGCGAACGCCAGGGCCTCGGTCCCGTCCACCTCGTGCGTGCCCGCGGCCATGTCCAGCTGCGCCTTGGGGTCGTCGACGGGCTCGGGCAGGCACACCTGGATGCCGCCCAGGGCGTCGACCACGTCGACGAAGCCGTGGAAGTCCACCTCGACGTAGTGGTCGATCCGCACGTCGGTCACCGACTCGACGGTCCGGACGGCCAGCTGCGGCCCGCCGTAGGCGTAGGCGGCGTTGATCTTGTCCTCGCCCTCGCCGGGGATGTCCACCCACAGGTCGCGGGGGATGCCGACGACGGTCACGCGGTCGCGCTCGTGGTTGAGCCGCACCAGCATCATGCTGTCGGAGCGCTGCCCCGGGGTCGAGCCGACGCTCAGGTCGTTCCGGTCCTCCTGGTTGACCTCCTCGCGGCTGTCGGAGCCGATCACCAGGAAGGTCAGGCCGCCGGTCGCCTCCGGGCGGTCGCCGTCGGACAGGCCGGAGAACACGTCGAACCTGTTCAGGGAGCCGGACATCCATCCGGTGAAGGCCCACGAGGTGCCCGAGGCCAGCAGGACCAGGACGGAGAAGGCGCCCATCAGGAGCAGGCCCGTGCGGCGCCGCCGCGCGGCCCTGCTGGGAACGGTCACCCGGCCGGACCTGGGGGACCGGCGGTCCTCCGGCGGCAGCGGCTGGGAACGCTCTCGCCGGAAGCCGTCCCCCGGCCCCTGCGTTCCCGAGCTGTCGTCGCTCATCGGCGTCCCCGTCCCAACCGACCCACGGTGTCCTTATCCCTAGGTTGTCACCCGATCCGCCGAAGAGCGCGGGATGTCAACCCTCGGCGTGTTGTCCTCCGCTTTGGGTAGGACGCCGCCGGAGCCGCCGGGGTTCCGCTGCCACCGGGAGCCGTCCTGAGGCGTATCCGGTACCAGTGTGTGACCGAAATCCGTGGCCACGGGCTGACTTACGCGCAAAAATGATCGCTTCCGGTACGCGCACGGCGGCCCCCCGTTCCGGGGAGCGCCGTACGGCCTGCCCGCCGCGGACCGGTCCACACCCCTTTCCCCGCCCCCTCCCGGAGTACAACCATGTACCAGCAGCCCCAGTACGAAGCCGTGTCCCCGAAGAACTGGCTCACCACGCTCCTGCTCAGCCTCTTCCTCGGCGGCCTCGGGGTCCACCGCTTCTACGTCGGCAAGACCGGCACCGGCGTCCTCATGCTGATCACCTGCGGAGGCGCCGGCGTCTGGGCCCTCATCGACCTGGTCATGGTCATCATGGGCAACTTCAAGGACGCCCAGGGCCTGCCCGTCAAGAACCAGGGCTGACCCGTCGGCGGCGCGGCCCGGCGGCGATCCCGCCGGGCGCTCCGGGCCGTACGGGTGCAGTACCGTTGACGCGCGCGAGGGAAGCCCCTCGCGAGTCCCCGACACGTCTTGACCTTGGGAAGTGCCCGTGTCCTGGCCGCCTGTCTCCGTCGTCATGCCCGTACTCAACGAAGAACGCCACCTCGCCTCGGCGGTGGAGCACGTCCTCGCCCAGGAGTACCCGGGCGAACTGGAGGTCGTGCTCGGGGTGGGTCCCTCCTCGGACCGCACCCGCGAGGTCGCCGACGGGCTCGCCGCCGCCGACCCCCGCGTCAAGGTGGTGGACAACCCCACCGGCAGGACCCCGGCCGGCCTCAACGCCGCCATCGGCGCCTCCTCGCACGACATCGTCGCCCGCATCGACGGGCACGCCATGATGCCCTCCGACTACCTCCGTGTGGCCGTGGAGACCCTGCGCGAGACCGGCGCCGACAACGTCGGCGGCATCATGGCCGCCGAGGGCACCACCCCGTGGGAGAAGGCCGTCGCCGCCGCCATGACCTCCAAGGTGGGCGTCGGCAACGCGCGCTTCCACACCGGGGGCGAGGGCGGCCCCGCCGACACCGTCTACCTGGGCGTCTTCCGGCGCTCGGCACTGGAGCGCGTCGGCGGCTACGACGAGGCCTTCCTCCGCGCCCAGGACTGGGAGATGAACCACCGCATCCGCACCACGGGCGGCACCGTGTGGTTCCAGCCGCGGATGACGGTCTCCTACCGGCCGCGTCGCAACGTGCGGCTGCTCGCCAAGCAGTACTTCCACTACGGCCGCTGGCGGAGGGTGGTCGCCCGCCAGCACAAGGGCACCATCAACCTGCGCTACCTGGCGCCCCCCGTCGCCCTGGCCGGGGTGGTCGCGGGCCTGGCCGGCGGGTTCGCGTTCTGGCCCCTGTTCCTGGTCCCCGCCGCCTACCTGGCGCTGGTCACCGCCGCGTCCGTCCCCCTCGGCCGGGGGCTGCCGGCCTCCAGCCTGCCGCTGATCCCGCTGGCCCTGGCCACCATGCACATGTCGTGGGGCGCCGGCTTCATCACCAGCCCTCCCGGGCTCGGCTCGGACTCGCGCACCGCGCAGGGCGCCAGCGCCTGACGCGCCCGCCGCCGCGGGTCCCGGACGTGCGGCCGTATCCGGCCAGGGGCCGCCCTCGCACGGGGGCGGCCCCTCTGCTACCCAGGGAGCAGGACACGGAGAGGAACCCATGGACGAGTTGCGGGGCGACCAGGCCGCGTGGCGGTTCGACGGCGAGTCGATCGCGATCGCGTACGAGACGAAGGGCTGGTTCAAGAGCCCCCTCCTGAAACTCCTCGGCGGCCTGAGCGTGCCGCTCGCGGCGGTGGAGGAGGTGGACTTCCGGCCCGGGGCGGTGCGCAAGGGCGGCTGGGCCATGAACCTGCGGCTGCGGGAGCGGATGGACCCCTACGCCGCGGTCGGGGCGATGCTCGACGACCGGGCCCAGCCCTTCAGGCTGACGGGGCCCGCGTCGACGGAACTGGTCGCCGAGTACCTCGCGGACCAGGTGAGGTTCGCCGCCGGACAGGCCGGAGCGCCCGACGGCGCGACCCCGACGGCTCTCGTGCCGCCGCTGCCGCTGCACGTCAGAACCTCCGAGGGCACCGCCCACCTCGACCGCGGACGCCTGACCCTGGTGTGGGGCGGGGGCCACGCGAGCGGTTTCAAGAAGAAGCAGCAGCGCCGCGAGTTCGACCTGGCCGACATCGCCGCCGTCGAGTGGTCCCCCCTCGACGACTGGGGCTGGGGCTTCGTCCGGGTGATCACCGCCGGCGGGACGGAGCAGACCGCGGCCAAGCCCAGGAACGACCTCAACGTGCTGCGCGCGGGGGAGGAGGGCAACGAGATCCACCAGGTGTTCCTCCTCGCCGCCACCGTCACCGCGCACCTGTGGGCCCGGGACGCGCGGGCGCGGCTCGCGCCCGGCCCGGGCGGCGCACCGGGCGACGGCCGGACCGGACGGGACGACGACGCCTGGTGGAGGGACACCGCCAGGAGCGCGCTGGACGCCGTGCGCCGCTCCGCGCTCGCCCTGAACGGTTCCGGCAACGGGGGCGCCCCCGCGGAGGGCGGCGGGGCGGGCGCCGCCGGAGGTGACGCGGCCCCGGCCGCGGCGGGGGAGCGGCGGTCCTCCGGGGACGGTCGCGGAGGGGGCGCCGACACCGCATGGATCTTCGAGCAGATCGAACGCCTCGGGGAACTGCACGCGAAGGGTCTGCTCACCGACGAGGAGTTCTCCGCGAAGAAGGCCGAGCTCCTCGGCCGGATCTGACCCTCCCGGACCCGGCACGCCGGGCCCGGGGCCTCAGTACCCCGCGCGCTCCCCGCCCTCCCGGGCCTTGAGGGCGGAGACCGCCCCGGGCACGTCGTCCACCACGACCGCGTCCATGCCCGCCTCCGCGAAACGGGCCGCGTCGACCGGGTCCGGGCACCAGGAGACCACTTCCAGCCCCGCCCGGTGTGCCAGGTCCACGGTGTACGGCACCGAACGGCGGCCCGGCCGGGGGGCGTCGCCGGTCAGCCCGAACGACCGCGCGTCCACCGCGACGATCGCGCACCCCAGGCCGGCGGCTCCCGCCACGGCCTGGTCCAGCGGGTTGCGCACGAACGGCATCCACGCCGTCGGCACCTCCGGGGCGCCCCCGCGGACGGCCACGAGGACGCCGGGGTCGAACGAGCAGACGAACACCCGGCGACGTCTGGCCTCACGGCGCAGGTACGGGAGGAGAAGGGAGGCCGTCCGCCGTGACGGAGCGTCGACCGCGTCCTCCATGACCGACTTGACGTCCACGTCCAGCCCGACCCCCGCCGGGATCGCCGCGAGCCCCTCGTCCAGTCCGGTCAGCCCCGCCGCGGCGCACTCCCCCGCGGTCAGGTCCACGATCGCCCGGCCGTCGGCCAGGGCGGCGTCGTGGTGGAGCACCAGCGCGTCGTCGGCCGTGCGCCGCACGTCGACCTCCACCCAGTCCGCCCCGGCCGCGGCCGCCGCCGCGTACGACTCCGGCGAGTTCTCGCGGGCGCCGTCCACCACGCCGCGCCCCGCGCCGCGGTGCCCGATGACCTCGGTGGCCGCGAAGACCCGGCTCACGAGTCCGCCTCCGCCAGGACGGCGCGGGCGCGGGCCCGGCGCAGCAGCGTCTCGGCGACCTCCACGTCCCCCGGGTTCGTCACCTTGATGTTGTCCTCCTCACCCGGCACGATCCGCACCTCCTCCCCGGGCAGGTACCGCAGCACCACCCCGCAGTCGTCCGTGGCGACCAGCCCCGGGTCGGCCGTGGCCAGGGCGTAGGCGCGGCGCGCCACGCCCAGCCGGAACCCCTGCGGGGTCTGCATGCGGCGCAGCTCCGAGCGCGGCGGCACCTGGGCGACGGCCTCGCCGCCGGTCCGGCCGGGGGCCACCCTGACGACCGTGTCGGCGCTGGGCACCGCCACCCCGACGGCGCCCGCCTCTCCCAGCGCCGCGACGCACGCGGAGATCGTGGCGGGGCGCACGAGCGGCCGGGCCGCGTCGTGCAGCAGGGCCAGGTCGGTGTCGGCCGCGCCCCCCATCGCGGAGAGGGCGGCGTACGAGGTGTCGGTGCGTGTCCCCCCGCCGGGGAGCACGGCGGTGACCTTGGCGAACCCCGCGGAGGCGACGATGTCCTCCACCCTCCCCACGTACTCCCGCACCATGAGGACCAGGATCTCGTCCACCTCCGGGCACGCCTCGAACGCGGCGACGGAGTGCTCGATGATGGGCCGCCCCTCCAGGGGCAGCAGCTGCTTGGGGGAGGGGGCGCCCATACGGGAGCCGACCCCTCCGGCCAGAACCGCCGCGATCACACGCGGGCGCATGGCCCCACCTCTTCCGTCCACGGCTGGTGTCGCCGTTCCCTTGGCCGCACTCGCCGCGGCGCTCGTCACAGGGCCCGCCCGGGGGCGCGTCCGGGGCCCGGCCGCCGCCGGCGGACCGCGCGGCAGGACGCGTCGGACCCTGCCGGCGTCCGCGTGCGCGGGGCCTTCGGCCTTCGCGGCCCCGGTCGGCCGGGGCGCGTGCCCGGTTGTTCCCCGTAAAGGACATGATCTCCGCCCTCGGGCCGAGGCTAGCGGACCGCCCCGGCGACACGGGGCGTGACCGCGCGCACAGCCCGGAGGGGGAGGGCTGGTTGGCGCGGCCCGTCGTCCGCAGCGGTAACCTATGGACGCCTGTATGGCGTGCCCGGTCCAGACCTCCTCCGATGCGGTGGGAACCGGGCGCGGTCCGTGACATCCCCCGGTCGCCCGGACACGCTCCCCCGTTTCCGGCACACCCGGCGCGGGGTGGACCGCGCGTGTCGACCGGTGCGCACAGGCGAGACACGAACACGCCTGTCCGGCCACCTCGCTGACCGGACGAGAAAACAACCCTTGGAGGTGGCGGTGGCGTCAAGGGCGCTGGCCGTCTGGGAGCACCGGAAGGTCGTCGGCCTCCTGGTCCGGCGCGACCTGAAGGTCAAGTACCAGCAGTCCGTACTGGGTTACGCGTGGACGATGTTGGAGCCCCTGGCTCTGACGATGGTCTACTACTTCGTCTTCGGGGTCATCCTCAGCGCTGATCGCGGCATGCCCCCGGAGGCTCAGGCCTACGGCGGCTTCGTGCTCTTCCTCGTGGCCGGGATCCTGCCGTGGACCACCTTCGGCGCGATCCTCAACGAGGCGCCGCGGGCGATGCTCACGCATTCCAAGCTGATCACCACGATGAAGGTGCCCCGGGAGATCTTCCCGATGGCCACGGTGGGCACGAAGTTCGTCGAGTACATCCTCACCTGGCCGGTGTTGCTGGTCTTCGTCTTCGCGCTGGGCGGCCACTTCACCCTCATGGGCCTGCTGGTCTGGCTGCCGCTCGCGGTGGTGCTGACGTTCGCGTTCGGGCTCGGCGTGACCCTGTTCCTGTCGGCGGTCAACGTGCTGCTGCGCGACGTGGAGCGCCTCGTGCGGATCCTCAGCCGCCTGCTGTTCTACGGATCGGCGATCCTGTTCCCGGCCTCCATGGTCCTCAGCTCCGGCATCCCCGAGTGGCTGAAGACCCTCTACCAGCTCAACCCGCTGATGGGCATCTTCCAGATGCACCGCGCGGTGTGGTTCCCTGAGTTCGCGGAACTAACCCCGAGCACCCTCGCGTTGACCTCTTCGGTGGTCGGTTCGATCCTGATGCTCATCATCGGATACTGGACGTTCCGCCGCCTGGAGATGTCCGTCCTGAAGGAGTTGTGATGGCGCAGACCGACTACGGCGCCGGGCTGACCAGTGGGCCGGTCATCGAGGCCAAGGGACTCGGCGTCAAGTTCGCCGTGAACCGCCGCCGCAAGCGCAGCCTGCGCGAGATGTTCATCCACGGCACCAAGCGCGACCCCAACGCCGAGGGCGACGAGTTCTGGCCGCTGCGGGACGTGGCGTTCGAGATCAACCGGGGCGAGTGCGTCGGCATCGTCGGCAAGAACGGCACGGGCAAGTCCACGCTGCTCAAGCTCATCGCCGGGGTCCTGATGCCCGACGAGGGCGAGGTGCACGTCCACGGCAAGGTCGCGCCGCTCCTGGAGCTGCGGGCCGGGTTCAACGACAACCTGACCGGCCGCGAGAACGTGTACCTGGTCGGGTCCCTGCACGGGATGACCGAGAAGCAGATCGACGAGCGCTTCGACGAGATCGTCGACTTCGCCGAGATCAAGTCGAAGTTCATCGACACCCCGGTGCGGCACTACTCCAGCGGCATGAAGGTGCGCCTCGGGTTCGCGCTGATCTCGCAGCTGGAGCACCCGATCATGCTGGTCGACGAAGTCCTCGCGGTCGGCGACAAGGCCTTCAAGCGCAAGTGCTACGAGGCCATCGACCGGATGCTGGCCAACCAGCGGACGATGGTGCTCGTCTCGCACAGCGAGAGGGACCTGCGCCGGTTCTGCAACCGCGGCCTGTACGTCAAGGGCGGCGGGCTCGCCCTGGACACCGACATCGACGCCGCCCTGGCCGCGTACGAGGAGGACACCAAGGCCGAGATCGCCGAGCGCAAGAAGCGCGACGCCGCGAAGAAGAAGCGCGCGGAGGAGGCCGAGAAGCAGATCGACGACCAGGAGTCCGGCGAGGACGGGGCCGACGGCGGCAGGACCGCCTGAGCGCGGGTCCGCCCCGCCGACAGGCCCGTCCCGGAAGGCCGTGGTGCGCATCGCCGGTGTGTTCCGGCGGTGCGCACGTTCCTTTCCGGGCCCGGCCTTTCCGGGGCCCGGCCGAAAGGCCCCTGCGGGGCCGGACCCCGGCTTAGCGGACACAAGGTGCGTGTCAGTGTTTGATTGACTACGCACCGTAGGCGACGGTGTCACTCACCAAGTGTGGGAGGGCACCCATGGTCTACGGCACGCTGGCGCGGTCGGCCGCGCGGATGTTGGAACGCAGACACGTCACCCGGGCCGGGGTGACCAGGATCGGCGTCGTCGGGGCGGTCGGCGCCGCGGTCTGGTTCTCCCGGGCCGACACGGTCGGCGGCCTGGCCGGGTCGGCCTTCCTGGCGGCGGTCCTGTTCTGCGACGCCGTCCGCGCGCGCATGCGGGCCGACCGCGGGGACGCCCTCACCCTGTGGCTGGCGGCGATGCTGTCGCAGCTGCGGGAGTGCGTGGTCTACCTGGGCCTGGCCGCCGGAGCCGTCCTGGCGGGCCTCGGGGACGCGTGGGGCTGGGCGGCGGGCGCGCTCGTCGCACTGGCCCTGCGGGACTCGCTCCTGACGGCCCACGAGGCCCCGGTCGCGGCCTCCCCGGGGCGGAACGTGAAACCCGCCCCGCTGCCCTCCCAGGGGCGCGCTGGCGGCCTCCTGGGTGGATTCGCGCCCTGCTGTCCCACCCGTCCCCCGCGCGACAGCGACCCCGGGCTGACGAGCCGGCTGCTCGGCGCCGCGGCCCCGGGGCCCCGTTCGCCCGGGTCCCGCGGCCGGGTCCCGGGGGCGGGCCCCGACGGCGCGGCCGCCGCGGGGGTCCGGCTCGACGGGGTCCCGCCCCGGCCGCGTGAGGCCGAACCCGCCGGGTACCGCACGGCCGGGGCCGGCCCCAGCCGCGCCCCCGGCGCGGGGGAGGGCGCGGGCCGCGGAGCGCCGGACGCCCGGACCGGGGCCCTCCGGCCGGACCCGGCGCCGACCGCCCCGGCCCGGCGGCTCACCGCCTTCTCCCAGCCGACGCGCTTCCTGGTGATCGCGGTGACCGCCACGGTCTGGGACGCGCGGGTCGCCTTCGTCACCCTCATCGTGGGCTGCGCGATCGCCGTCACCGGGGAACTCGTCGACCCCACCGCGCGCGGAGTGCGCCGGTGAGCCGGGTCGGGCCGGGCGCGACCGGGGCGCACACCGGGGGAGGCCGTGTCCCCACCGCTCCGGACCTGCGATTTCTCCGTGATGACGGTCACATGTCGTACCTGCTGGGCCGGATCGCGCCGGGTGCCGTACCTCCCCTGCTGCCCGCGCTCGCCGGGGCGCTGGTCGTCGGAACACTCCTCGTGGCAGACCGAGGACACTTGGCAGGCATTACCCTGTTCGCACCGGTCGCTGCCCTGCTACTGTCCGGACTGACCTCCGGCCACCCCCACGACGGACGGTCCGACTGGCTCGTACCACCCGTCCTCCGTGCCACCGAGTACACCTTTCTGGCGGTGCTGGGACTGGCGTCCGGCGTACCAGGTCCCCTGGTGTTCGTACTCTTGGTGGCAGTCGTCTGCCACCATCGCGACGACGTGGCACGCCCCATGGCCGGCACGGCCAGACCGGCGTGGGTGCGCGGCGCGGCACTCGGGTGGGACGGCCGCATGCTCGCCGTCGCCGCCGGGGGCGCGCTCCACGCGCTCACCCCCGCCTACGGCATACTCGCCGGATACCTGGCGGTGCTGCTCGTGCGGGAGTCCGTGCGCACCTGGAGTGCGACACCGGTGACCGACGTGCTCACCAGGACCACCGCTCCCCCCGGCGGTGGCGACACGGGCCCTGGAGATCCCCGGATCTCCCGACCCGGCAGCGGAGACGGAGACGGGGGCCAACCGGCCGCCGGAACGAACGGGGAGGCGTGACAGCCTCCCCGACACAAGGAGGAACACGCCCTCATGCTCGGAATGGTTCTCGCCGCAGGCGCGGGGCGCCGGCTGCGTCCTTACACCGACACCCTGCCCAAGGCCCTGGTGCCAGTCGACGGCGAGACGACCATCATGGACATCTCGCTGCGCAACCTGGCGGCGGCCGGGCTCACCGACGTCGTCGTCGTGGTCGGCTACCGCGCGGAGGCCGTCGAGGCGCGCAAGGAGGCCCTGGAGGAGCGCCACGGCGTCAAGCTCACCCTCAGCTACAACGACAAGGCCGAGGAGTGGAACAACGCCTACTCCCTGTGGACCGCGCGCGAGTTCTTCTCCGAGGGCGTCCTCCTGGTCAACGGCGACACCGTCCACCCGGTGAGCGTCGAGGAAACGCTACTCGCCGCCCGGGGACCTGAGCTCCTCCTCGCGGTGGACAACGTGAAAAGCCTCGCCGACGAGGAGATGAAGGTGACCCTCGACGAGGACGGCCACCTCAGGAACATCACCAAGCTCATGGACCCGGCCACCGCCGCCGGCGAGTACATCGGCGCCACCCTCATCGAGGGGTCCCTGGCCCCCCGTCTCGCCGACGCCCTCAAGGCCACCTGGGAGCGCGACCCGCAGCTCTACTACGAGGACGGCTACCAGGAGCTGGTCGACCGGGGCGAGAAGGTCGCCGTGGCGCCCATCGGCGAGGTGGACTGGGTCGAGGTCGACAACCACGACGACCTCGCCAAGGCCAGGGAGATCGCGTGCCGCTACTAGCCCGAATGCTCCCCTCCCCGCTGGCGATCGACGTGCGGCGGGGGGCGGTCTCCTCCCTCGGGACGCTGCTCGCCGACCGGCGGATCGCCACCGAGGGCCGCATCGCCGTGGCCGTCGGCCCGGGGCAGGGCGCGCAGATCGCCGCCGACCTGGACCTGCCCAACTGCGAGGTCTTCCACGTCGAGGAGGGCACCGTCGACGCCGCCAACGAGCTGGGCAAGAAGCTCCGCTCCGGCGCGTACGAGGCGGTCGCGGGCATCGGCGGCGGCAAGACCATCGACGTCACCAAGTTCGCCGCGACCATGGCGGGCATCCCCATGGTGGCCGTGGCCACCAACCTCGCCCACGACGGCATCGCCTCCCCCGTCAGCTCCCTGGAGCACGAGGGCGGCAAGCCGTCCATCGGCGTCACCATGCCCATCGCCGTCGTCATCGACGTCGACTACGTCCGCGCGGCCCCCCCGCACCTGGTGCGCTCGGGCATCGGCGACGTGGTCAGCAACATCTCGGCCATCGAGGACTGGGAGCTGGCCGGCCGCGTCAACGGCGAACCCGTGGACGGCATGGCCGTCACCTTCGCCCGGGTCGCGGCCGAGGCGGTCCTGCACCGCCCCGACTCGGTGGAGTCCGACGCGTTCCTCACCGTGCTCGCCGAGGGCCTCGTGCTCTCCGGGATGGCCATGTCGGTCGCCGGGTCCAGCAGGCCCGCCAGCGGCGCGTGCCACGAGATCCTGCACGCGGTCACCCAGCTCCACCCGGGTGTCAGCAACCACGGCGAGCTCGCCGGACTGGGCGCGCTCTACGCGTCCTTCCTGCGGGTGCGGCACCTGGGCTGGTCGGAGTCGCGGATGAACGAGATCCGCGACTGCCTGATCCGCCACGAACTGCCCGTCGTCCCCTCCGACGTCGGCCTCGACGAGGCGGCGTTCGCGCGGGCGGTGGCCCACGCGCCGGACACCCGGCCGGGCCGGTTCACCATCCTGGAACACCTGAACCTCTCCGAGGACGAGATCGGACGGAGCGTCAAGGACTATGTCGAAGCCGTCGGTCGCTGAGGTCCGAGCAGGGGGCCAGCCCGCCGGCATCAAGGAGCGGACCAACGAGGAGCACTGGGCCGGCCGCCTCTACATGCGGGACATCTCCCCGTACCTGACGACGTTCTTCGTCCGGCTGCGCGTCCCGCCCAACCCCATCACCTACCTGATGATGGCGTTCGGGGTCCTGTCCGGGGTGGTCGTCGCGTTCGGCGGACTGTGGTCGGCCGTCCTCGCGGCGGTGTTCATCCAGGTCTACCTCCTGCTGGACTGCTCCGACGGCGAGGTGGCCAGGTACACCGGGCGCACCAGCGTCGCGGGGATCTACCTGGACCGGATCGGGCACTACGTGTCCGAGATCGCGCTCCTCATCGGCCTGGGCATCCGCGCCCAGGGCGAGTGGGAGGCGGGCGGCTGGGTGATCCTGGGCATGGCCGCGGCGATCGGCGTCGCCCTGATCAAGGCCGAGACCGACAACGTCGTGGTGGCCCGCGCCAAGGCCGGGCTGCCCGAGAAGGTCTCGGACGAGGCGATGCGGCCGCGCTCCTCCGGGCTGGGCCTGGCGCGCCGCCTGGCCTCCGCCCTCAAGGTCCACCGGCTCATCCAGGCGGTGGAGCTGTCCCTGATCATCGTGGCGGCCGCCGTGGTGGACGCCTTCCTCGGCGACCTGGCCGCCACCCGCTTCCTGGTGGCGGCGTGCGCGTTCGTGGCCGTGGTGATGAGCTTCGCCCACTTCGTGAGCGTCCTCGCCTCCCGGCGCCTGGAGTGAACCGCCGGCCGCCGCGCCGGTGAGCCGCCCCTCCCACGGGGCCGCGGTCGGGTACCCCGTCCACGGCCCCGTACACCTCCCTTTTATTCTTTCGTTAGTCTGTTTCTGCGAATGTTGGCGGGTGTCCACCTGCCAGCAGCATGTCGTCCACTGAACGGTCGCAAACATGGCCACACCCGTGATCCCACCCGCGTCTGACACCGCGACGTCCGCGGCTGAGGTCTCCCGAGCGCCAAGAGCCGAACGGAGCCGCGCCCAGGTGTCCGGTAGCAGCAAGCCCACACTTTCCTGCGTCCTGCTGACGATGGGCACCCGCCCCGCCGAGCTGCGCCGCGCGATCACCAGCGTGTTCGAGCAGGAGGACGCGGACGTCGAGGTCGTGGTGGTCAGCAACGGGGCTCAGCTGCCGGAGATGCCCGAGGGTGTGACCACGGTGCTCCTCCCGGAGAACGTCGGCATCCCCGAGGGGCGCAACCACGGGGTCAAGGCCACCGACGGCGACATCATCCTCTTCCTGGACGACGACGGCTGGTACCGCTCGACCGACCTGGCCCGCCACGTGCGGGAGCGGTTCGCCGCCGACACGTCGCTGGGCGCGCTGTCCTTCCGGATCGCCGACCCCGACGGCGGCCCCGACCAGCGCCGCCACGTGCCGCGCCTGCGCGTGGGGGACTCCCGTGAGTCGAGCGTGGTCACCACGTTCCTCGGCGGGGCCTGCGCCATCCGCCGCACGGCCTTCGAGGCCGGCGGGGGGCTGCCCGGCGACTTCTTCTACGCCCACGAGGAGACCGACCTCGCCTGGCGCATCATGGACGCCGGTTACACGATCGAGTACGACGCCGACGCGGTCATGTACCACCCCGCGGTGGCGCCGACGCGGCACGAGAACTTCTACCGGCTCAACGCCCGCAACCGGGTGTGGCTGGCCCGCCGCAACCTCCCGTGGCCCCTCGCCTTCGCCTACCTCGGCACCTGGGTGGGGCTGACGGTGCTGCGCGAGCGCGACCGCGCCGCGCTGCGCTCGTGGTTCGCCGGGTTCCGCGAGGGCTGGCGCGAGGACGCCGGCCCGCGCACCCCGATCCGCTGGTCGACCGCGTGGCGGATGACCCGGGCCGGGCGCCCGCCGGTCATCTGACCCCGGACGGCGACCGGCCGCCCCGCCGTGCGGAGGGCGGTCGCGACGGGCCGGGCCGGACACGGCCGAGGGGCCGGACACCGTTCGCGGGTGTCCGGCCCCTCGGCCGTGGTGCGGGTCAGACCTCGGTGAAGGCCTCCTCGAAGTCCAGGCGGGGGAGGCGGTCGAACCAGGCGTCCGGGCCGGGGTTGCCGATGTTCATGACGACCAGCGGCCGGAGCGGGGAGTCCTCGCCGAAGAACTCCCGGCGCACCCCCTCGGCGTCGAAGCCGGTCATGGGGCCGGCGGCCAGGCCCGCGGCGCGGACCCCGACGATCAGGTACGCGATCTGGAGGAGGGTGTTCTGGGCGGCCATGGTCTCGCGGGCCTCGACGGGCATCCCGGCGAAGTTGTCGCGGGCGTCCGGGGCCACGGGGAACGTCTTCGGGAAGTGCTCGTGGAAGTCGCTGTCCGCGGACAGGATCAGCGTGAGCGGGGCCGTCGAGGTCTTCGGCGCGTTGTTGCCCGCCATGTGCGGGACGAGGCGCTCGCGGGCCTCCGGCGAGCGCACGACGGTGACCCGCAGCGGCTGGTTGTTCATGGCGGTCGGCCCGTACTTGACGAGGTCGTGGATCGCGCGCACCTGCTCGTCGGTCACCGGCTCGTCGGTGAAGGAGTTGGCGGTGCGGGCGTCGCGGAACAGGAGGTCCTGCGCGGCCTTGTCGAGAACCAGCGTCTCACTCATGTGTCATACCTCGGTCGTGCTCGTGATCAGGGAGAATGCCGAAAAAGCGCTCCGGCACGAGCAACAACCTAGTTGACTAGGAAGATATTTCTCAGGGCTGGTAGGTGTGGCTTCCTTCACGGACCCCTGTGCCCTGCGCCCCCCTCGGGAGGGGGACGACGGGGACCGGGCCGGCCGCCTCGTCCACCCATGCCTCCAGGCGCTTCACGAACACCCTGGCCTGGACCGGCCAGTGGTAGGACGCCTGCGCGATCTCGTGCCCCGTCCGGGCCAGCCGCTCGCGCAGCTCCCCGTCGCGCTTCAGCCGCAGTACCGCCTCCGCGGCGGCCGGCACGTCCCCGAACGGGACGACCAGACCGGCGGGGCCCTCCGGGCGCCCCGTCACCAGGCCCTCCGCCATCGGGTTCGCCGTCGTCACGACGGGCAGGCCGTGCGCCATGTACTCCACGACCTTGGTCGGCATCGAGTGCCGGTAGTTCGGGGTGTCGTGCAGCAGGCTGACCCCGGCCAGGGCGCCCGCGCACATGCGCAGCGCCCGGTCGTTGGGCACGAACCCGTACCAGTCCAGGGCGTCCTCCTGCTGGGCCTCGCGGAGCATCGGCCGCACGCCGACGTCGGCCCCGCCGATGACCTCCAGCCGCACCCCGTGGGGACGGAGCGTCCGGCCGAGCTCGACCAGCTCGCGTGCGCCCCGTGCCATCGAGACGTGCCCGAGGTAGACCACCCGGTCGTCCCCGGGGGCGCGGAGGGGGATCTCCGGCACCTCGGTGGTGTTGGGCACCACAGGGTGGTCGCACCGGAAGCGGGAGCGGTACCCCTCCTCCGCCAGCAGCAGCCGCATGCGGCGCTCCGCACGCCGCTCGAAGGCCCGGACCACGCCGCCCAGGGGCCGCCGCAGCGGCTTGGGCACCCACGGCTTCGTGAGCAGGGCGGCGGCCGTGTCCTCGTGCACGTCCCACACCGTCACCGGCCGCTTCGCCGGCAGGGCCAGCAGCAGCTCGGGGTCGTGGAAGAGGAGGAGGTCGGCGTGGGGCGCGTGCTCGGCGAGCACCGCGCGGGCGGCGCGCAGCGAGGTCAGCCGTTCGCGGCCCGAGGCGCGCGGCACGTCCACCGAGCGCACCTCGGCCCACGGGGTCACGCCGCACTCCCGGAACGGGGCCACATAGGTCACCGTGTGTCCCGCGTCCAACAGGGCGCGGATCTGCCTGTGCAGGATCCGAGCGTCCTCCGGGTGGTGCACAACCGTGGCCACAAGCGCGTGCATCGAGTTCACCTACCTGTGTCACCGAATGGGGCCATCTACGAAGATGATCCGCTTTGTGATGGCGATACGTGCTGTTCGACACGGTATTCACCAGCGGAAACGGGTCGAGGAAAGCGCGGTGGCCAGGCGGGGTGAATCGGGTGAACCTTCCAGGAGCGCCGGGTGAACACGACAAGGCACGCCGATGGACACCGTGGGTGTCCGCGTCGGCGTGCCGGTCAGGGGCCCGCACGGGCCGGGAGCGGTTCGGGGCGCCCCGGCCCGTGCCTCAGTTCACAGGACCTGGATCCCCTCGCGCCTCGGACGGCGTCGCGCCTGGGCGGGCACGGCCGCGGTCCCGGCCTCGGGGTCGGGACGGCGCAGGACGCCGCGGGTGTCCAGGAGCAGTCGCGCGTACTCCTCCAGCCGCTTGGGCCGGTACTCGGCGTGGTCGGTGAGCAGGATCGTCAGGTCGGCCTCGGCGATGGCCTGGTCCAGGTCGGTGGACCGGGGCACGTCCACCCCGTCCACCTGCCACGACTCGACGTGCGGGTCGTGGTAGGAGAGGGTGGCGCCCTTGGCGGCCAGCTTGCGCGCCACCGGCCGGGCCGGCGACTCGCGCTGGTCGGCGATGTCGGCCTTGTAGGTGACGCCGAGCAGCAGCACCTTGGACCGCGACAGCGCCATCCCCGACTCGTTGAGGAGCTCCTGGGCCCGCTGGATGACGTAGGACGGCATCCGGCTGTTGATCTCCTGGGCCAGCTCGACGAAGCGGAACGGGTAGCCGAGGGTCTTGACCTTGTACGACAGGTAGTTCGGGTCGATCGGGATGCAGTGCCCGCCGACGCCCGGACCCGGGTAGAAAGCCTGGAAGCCGAACGGCTTGGTGGCCGCCGCCGCGATGGAGTCCCACAGGTCGACGCCCAGCTCCTGGCAGAAGATGGCCATCTCGTTCACCAGGGCGATGTTGACGTGCCGGTAGGTGTTCTCCAGCAGCTTGGCCATCTCGGCCTCGCGGGTCCCGCGGGTGCGCACCACCGTGTCCACGAAGTTGCCGTAGAAGACGGCGGCGGCCTCGCCGCACTCCTCCGTGAGCCCGCCGACGACCTTGGGCGTGTTGGCCACGCCGAAGGTCGCGTTGCCCGGGTCGATGCGCTCGGGCGAGAACGCCAGGTGGAAGTCGGCCCCGGCGACCAGCCCGGACTCCTCCAGCAGCGGCCGCACCACCTCGTCGGTGGTGCCCGGGTAGGTGGTGGATTCCAGGATGACCAGGGTCCCCGGCTGGAGGTGCGCCGCGATCGACCGGGCCGCGGAGGTGACCGCGCCCAGGTCGGGGCCGCCCTCGGGCGACAGGGGCGTGGGAACGCAGATGACGATGGTGCGCGCCGCCGCCAGGCAGGCCGGGTCCGTGGTCGCGGTGAACCCGCGCTCCAGCATGCGGTCGACGTCTTCCGACGAGAGGTCGTCGACGTGGGAGACCGCGCTGTTGAGGCCGTCGACGACTCGGTCGCTCACGTCGAGGCCGGTGACCTTCAGCCCCGCGGACACGGCCTCGGCCGCCAGGGGCAGGCCGACGTAACCGAGTCCGAGGACGACGAGGTCGCTGACCGCCGCGGCGGGCTGCTCGGGGACAAGGGCTGGGTTGGAGGCTGCGGCATCCACTTCGTGGTCACACTCGCATTCATTTCGTGAACGGGCGCAAGTTTCGAGGACCGCCATTACTCAGTGCCCGGGGCGTCCGAGTGTAGGTAGGTGTTGCCTCTGCTCACGGGTTCTGGCCTGGTTCGGACAGTTTCTGAATAAGAACCCGATACGCCTGGTTGTAGCGGTATGCGGCCTCGGCCCACGTGCGGTCGGCACCGACGAGGCTGCGACCTGCGAGGCCGTAGGCGGCTCGCTTTTCATGACTGTAGGCGAGATTTGTCAGGACATCAGCTAGACGTGCCGATTCGCCCGCGGGAATTAACTCTCCAGTCACTCCCGGTTCCACAATCTCTCGCAACGCCGGAAGATCGCTTGCCACAACGGGAAGCCCGCCCGCCATGGCCTCCACGGGTTTCAGGGGCGTCACCACACGGCACACCCGGTCGTCCCGGCGCGGTACGGCGAACACGTCCAGCGCGGCGTGGTGCGACCGCACCTCCGAGGCGGCCACCCGGCCGGGGAAGTGGGCGGCCCCCTCCAGTCCCAGCGACGCCGCACGGGCGCGCAGGGCGGGGAGCTCCGGCCCGTCCCCGACGATCAGCGCGTGGGCCGGCTCCCCGCGCTCGCGCATCAGCGCCACGGCGTCCAGCAGCACGTCCAGGCCCTCGTAGCCGAAGCAGCTCGTGGTGGTCCCCACCACGAAGTCCGCCCCGCCGATCCCCAGGCCGGCCCGCACTCCGTCGCCCGGGGGCAGGGGCTCCAGGAACGACGCGTCCACCGCGTTGGGCACCACCAGGAGGCGCTCCCGGGCCACCCCGCGCGCCTCGATGTCCGCCCGCATCGCCTCGCCCAGGGTCACCACCAGGTCGGCGGCCAGCATGCACTCCGTCTCGGCGGCGCGCTCGGCCCGGTAGAAGGCGTCGTCCACGCTCCTGGAGGGGTCGCGGGACAGCCACGACTCCTCCAGGAACCCCCGCACCTCGTACACCACCGGCAGGTCGAACCTGCGGCCCAGCTCCAGGGCCAGGCGGGCGTTGTGGTGGTTGCTCGCCGCGTGCAGCACGTCCGGGCGCACGGCCTCCACCAGCTCCGACGCCATCCGCACCCCCACCGCCAGCTCCCCGGCCGCGTCGGCGGGGGCCGTCCACGGGATCAGCCGGTGGTAGGTCACACCGTCCACCCGCACCAGCGTGCGCGGGTCCCGGACCCCCTTGGTGAGCGGGTACCCCGCCCGGGTGACCACGTGCACGTCCATCCCGGCCTCGCGCTGGGCCACCGCGATCCGGTGGGTGCGCTGGGTGTACCCGGCGTTGGTGTGCGGCAGGGCGTTCGTCACCAGGTGCAGCACCCGGAGCCCGTCGCCGGGGGCCGACGCGCCGTCCGCCGGACGCCGGCGTTCACGGGCCGGGACCCCCGGTTCACCTGTTCGCACCTCCGGTCGCCGAGCGTTCACCGTGTCGTCGGGCCGCGTTCGGGCACCGCGGGTTAACGTGATTCCGTGATGGTCAGCCGACGGGGACGGAGACGCGGGAACAGCGCGTCCCGTCGCCAGCGCCGTCCGGTGCTCAGCGGCCTCGCGGGCCGCACCCCGGGGGAGGCGTTCGACCAGTTCACGGGCGGTATCGGCATCACCCGCAGCCAGGCAGGCCGCCACCAGGCGGCCCACCCGGCGGGGCGAGGCCCCGTCCGCGGCGTCGAGCACCGCCTCGCGGGCCTCCGCGCGCCGGCCCTGGTCCCACAGGGCGTAGGCGCGGGCCCGGCCGCCCAGGCGGGCGGCCAGGGAGCGTGCGGCCCGGCGCGGCGCACCGGGCGCCAGCCGCAGCGCGAGCAGCGGCAGGCGCGCCGGATCGGAGCGCAGGTGTCGCCAGGCCAACGACACGGTGAACGTCACCGCCCGCGGCCAGCGGGTGCGCGGACGGGGAACCTGGGTTTCGGGAGTCTGGGTGTCATGCACGGTCAGTCACATAACCATGCGGACGTGACCACGTGGTGACACCACGGCGACACGGACGGGACGGCTCGGGCAAGGAACACCGCCCGACCCGGCGCGCCGCGCCCCTCGGCAACGATAAGAACACCCCAACAGAAGGAAACGTGAGAGTCGTGGCAACGAGCGCCCCCCTTGGGAGCCAGGACACCGGGATCGTGCACGTCGTCGGCGCGCGCCCCAACTTCGTCAAGGCCGCGCCCGTCGTCTCCGCCCTTCGCGGGCGCGGAGCCCACCAGTCGGTCGTCCACACCGGACAGCACTACGACGACCGCATGTCGGCCGTGTTCTTCCGCGACCTCGGCCTGCCCACCCCCGACGTCGACCTGGGCGTCGGCTCCGGGTCGCACGCGGCGCAGACCGCCGCGCTCATGGTGGGCCTGGAGGAGGAGTTCAGCAGGCGCGAGCCCGGCATGGTGGTCGTGTACGGCGACGTCAACTCCACCGTGGCCGCCGCCCTGGTGGCCGCCAAGCTGCACATCCCGGTCGCGCACGTGGAGGCGGGCCTGCGCTCCTTCGACAACACGATGCCCGAGGAGATCAACCGCAGGGTCACCGACCAGCTCAGCGACCTGTGCTTCGCCACGAGCCCCGAGGCCATCGGGCACCTCGCCGCCGAGGGGATCTCGCCGGACCGGGTCCACCTGGTCGGCAACCCGATGATCGACACCCTCCTGGGCAACCTCGACCGCTTCGACGCCGACGCCCTGCGCGCCCGCCTCGGCCTGCCGGAGCGCTACGTCGCCGCGACCCTGCACCGGCCCGCGAACGTCGACGACCCCGACAACGTGGCCCGCCTCACCGCCCGCCTCCACGAGATCGCCGACCTCGCCGACGTGGTCATGCCCGTGCACCCGCGCGGCAAGGCCGCCTTCGACCGCGCCGGGCTCGGCGACCACCCGCGGGTGCGCCTCCTCGAACCCCTCGGCTACCTCGACTTCGTCGCCCTCACCCGCGGAGCCGCCGCAGTGGTCACCGACTCCGGCGGCGTGCAGGAGGAGACCACGATCCTCGGGGTCCCCTGCCTCACCCTGCGGCCCAACACCGAACGGCCGGTCACCATCACCCACGGCACCAACCAGCTCGTCACGGAGGCCGACCTCCTCCCCACCGTCACCAAGGTCCTGCACGGGCAGACCCCCGAGCGGATCGGCGACGACACCCCGCCCCTGTGGGACGGCCGGGCGGGGGAGCGCATCGCGTCCGTCCTCACCCAGTGGTCCAGGTGACGCCGATGCCGCACGCACGACGGCCCGGCCCGGTCCCCCCGCCGAGGGAGGGCCGGCAGCGCTCCGCCCCGATCCCGTCCCCGCGTCCCCGCCGCGACGGCCGCCGCGTCGTCCCGGTACCCGCGCAGCGGTCCCGGTGATCCCCCATGGCACACTCCCACCCGTCCTCCCCCGTCCCGTCCAGACGTCCCGCCCGGCCCTCGACGCGCCTCTCCATGGGCATCCGCACCCGGCCGGGGACACGCCGGGAGCAGCACCCGGCTCCGTCGGACACGACACACCCGACGGACGCGGTGGTTTCGCCGATCCGACCAGAACGCAAGGTGGCAGACCGTGAAACGGCGTGAACAGAGCCAGACCGAACAGCTCAAACAGGCCCTCGCCGAGCGCGACGCCCAGCTCCAGGAGGCGCGCACCCGGCTCGCCGCCGTGGAGGACTCCACCTCACTCCAGGTGGGGCGTGCGCTCACGGCCGCCGCCAAGCGGCCCGGCCGATCCCTCGTCAGACTTCCGCGAGACCTCTACCGGCTCTGGCGGCGCAGCGGCACCACCCAGCACGTCCAGCGCCGCCGCCCCGGCGCCGAGCCGGTCCGCTCCTTCGACGCCGACCGCCAGGAGGCCAGGCTCCTGAGCGGGATGGCCGGGAACAGCGAGGACCTGCTGGTCGTCGCCACCGTGGTCGGATCCGCCATCCAGGACGCCGTGTCCCCCTACCTGCACTCCGTGCCGCTGCGCCCCCACGACGCCCAGATCGTCATGGACGGGGTGGACGTCGACCTGGTCCTGGTCTCGGCGTCGGCCGCGGCCGCCGGATCGCCGTGGGCGCACGTCGGGGACCCGGCGGCCGCCGACCGCACCCGCGCCCTGCACTGGGTCCTGGAGTCCGCCGCCGCGCGCGGCATCCCCACGGTGCTCCTCGAGGACGCCCCGGCCCCGCCCGCCCTGCGCGAACTCGGCTTCGACCGGGTCCACCGCGGGGACGCCGGGGTCCCGCTGCACCTGTTCAACCCGGTCGCCGCCGACCTGACCCCCGGCCCGAAGGCCGTGTTCGTCCGGGAGACGCCCGACGCCCCCGTCCCCGAGGTGCTCACCGAGCTCGAAGCCGGGGTCGTGGACGCCGACTCGCCCGGCCTCGCCGACGCCCTGCGCGCCGCCAACGTCGCCGTCGTCCCGGCCTTCCCGGCCGACGACACCCGGCTCCGCCGCCGCGCCTGGGCATGCGGGGCCGGCGTCATCACCCACTCCCCGGTCCCGCACGCGGCCAACCCGCACGGGGAGGCCCTCGCGGTCTCCGTGCCGCGCATGCGCGCGGAGCGGGTCACCCCCTCCGCGATGCGCCTCCGGCTCCGCAAGGTCTTCCTCCAGGAGGCCACCCCGGTCCGCCTCGCCGAGATCCTGGGAGACCTGGACTTCCCGCCCGGCACACCCGGCTCGGAGCTCCCGCTCCGGGGCCGCTCCGTCGCCGTCCTCGCCGACCCCGCGGGGGAGGCCGAGGCCGACCTGCTCGCCTCCGACCTGACGGGGGCCGTCCTGCGGCCCACCGAGGTCGTCGTGCCCCACTCGGCGTCGCGCCTCCCCGGGATCCAGCGCCTGCGGGCCGAGGGCATCACCGTGCGCACCGTCCGCTTCAGCGCCCCGGACACGCCCGAGGAACTCACCCGGAACACGCCCGGCGCCCCCGTCCCGCGCGTCGGAGGGCTCGGCCCGGACCGCTGGGCGGCCCTCGCCGAACGCGCCACCGCTCCCTGGGCCCACCTGTGGAACGGACCTCTCAGCCCCACCCGGCTCGCCGACCTGGTGTGCGCCGTGGAGTGCTCCGACGCCGACGCCGTCGGCGCCAGCGCGGGGGACGGCCACGGGCCCGGGAGCCCGCTCGACGGGGCCGGGGACCTCGGCTTCTTCGACCGCCCGGACACGGGGGCGCCGCAGTACGTCTTCGTCAGCGAGGTCGTCCCGGAACTCGCCCGCACCCGCCTCCTGCGGCGCGGCTGGAACCCGGACGAGTGGAACCGGCGCGGCACGAGGCTCCTGGCCCTGGGCCCGGACAACGGCCCCGCCGGCCCCGACGCCGACGACGAGGACGCCGTGTACAACTCCACGGACGCCTCCACCGGTGCCGTCGGTTGAACCCCGACCCCACCGACAGCGCCGTCAGCCCCGCACGGGCCACCAGAAAGCATCCGAAGGGAAGAACGTGAGCACACCTCCTCCGCGCGCACTCTTGTACGGGGACGTGGACCTCAACATCATCGACGGCTCCGCTGTCTGGGCGCAGTCGATGGCGCAGGCCCTGGCCGCCGCCGGATGCGAGGTCACCCTGCTGCTGAAGGCACCCGTGCGCACCGACCGGCTGACCGAGCCCCTCACCAGGGTCCCCGGGGTCCGCCTGCTGCGTCCCTACGAGGACAAGCTGCTGCCGGACCTGGGCCCGCGCGGGCTCACACCGGAACAGGCCGTCACCCTGCTCACCCGGCAGCACGAGCGCAAGCCGTTCGACCTGGTGGTGGTGCGCGGCCGCCGCCTGGCCGGGCTCGCGGCGCAGGAGGAGGCGCTGGCGGGCAGGCTGTGGACCTACCTGACGGACTTCCCCCACAGCGTGGGCGAGCTGTCGGCGACCGCCACCGCCGAACTCACCCAGATCGCGGTGGCGTCCCGGTTCCTGCTCTGCCAGACGGAGGAGCTGCGGGCCTTCCTGGAGTCGTCGGTGTCGGCGGCCTGCGGCCGCTCGGTGCTTTTCCCGCCCGTGGTGGTGGTCCCCGAGGACGTGCGCGCCGACGGCGCCGTCCACGCCCGCGCACGCCTCGCCTACACCGGCAAGTTCGCGCCCGCGTGGAACACCCTGGAGATGACCGCGCTCCCCGCCGAACTGGCCGCGCGGGGCGTGGACGCCGAACTGGTGATGATCGGCGACAAGATCCACGCCGAGCCCGCGGACTGGGCCAAGCGCATGCGCAAGGCGCTGGAGGGCACCCCCGGGGTGGACTGGCGCGGCGGCATGCCGCGCGCGGAGGCGCTCCGCCAGGCCGCCGAGTGCGGGTTCGGGATCTCCTGGCGGGACCCCTCCATGGACGCCAGCCTGGAGCTGTCCACGAAGGTGCTGGAGCTGGGCGCGCTCGGCCTGCCGGTGGTGCTCAACCGCACCCCCATGCACGAGGCGATGCTCGGCGCCGACTACCCGCTGTTCGCGGGGGCCGGAGTCGAGTCCGTCGCCGAGGTGGTCGCCCGCGCCCACCACGACCGGGCCCTCTACGCCGACGCCGCCGCGCGCTGCCGCGCCGCCGCCGCCGACCACACGCTCGAACGGGCGGCCGAACGCCTGCGCGGCTACCTCACCGAGGCCCTGCCGCCGGCTCCGGCCGGGGTCGACACCGAACGGCCGCTCAAGGTGGTCGTCGCCGGCCACGACATGAAGTTCTTCACCCGTCTCGCCGAGTACCTGGACTCCCTGCCCGGGCTGGACGTGCGCATCGACGAGTGGGAGGGGCTGAACAGCCACGACCAGTACCGGTCCCGCGAGCTGGCGGCCTGGGCGGACGTGGTGATCTGCGAGTGGTGCGGGCCCAACGCCCTGTTCTACTCCAAGTGGAAGCGCCCCGACCAGCGACTGGTGGTGCGCCTGCACCGGTTCGAGCTGTACGCGGAGTGGCCGCGCAAGCTCGACATCGACAAGGTCGACGCCGTGGTGTGCGTGAGCCCCCACTACGCCGACCTCACCCGGGAGCTGACCGGCTGGCCCGCCGACAAGGTCGTCGTGGTGCCCAACTGGGTGGACGACGAGCAGCTGGACCGGCCCAAGCTCTCCGGCGCCGAGTACTCGCTGGGCATGGTCGGGATCGCGCCGTCGCGCAAGCGGCTGGACCGGGGCCTCGACGTGCTCGCGGAGCTGCGCCGCATGGACCCGCGGTACACGCTCTCGGTCAAGACCAAGCAGCCGTGGGACTACTGGTGGATCTGGAACCGGCCGGAGGAGCGCGCCTACTTCGAGCGGGTCTACCGGCGGATCCAGCGCGACGAGCGGCTCGCGGCCGGGGTGGTGTTCGACCCGTTCGGCCCGGACGTGGCGACCTGGCTGCGCCGGGTGGGGTTCATGCTCTCCACCAGCGACGACGAGTCGTTCCACCTGGCCCCAGCCGAGTGCGCCGCCTCGGGCGGCATCCCCGCGCTGCTGCCGTGGCCGGGCGCGGACACCATCTACGACCCGCACTGGATCCACGACGACGCCGTCGCCATGGCCGAGTCCATCCA
Source organism: Nocardiopsis tropica (assembly GCF_042660575.1). NCBI lineage: Bacteria > Bacillati > Actinomycetota > Actinomycetes > Streptosporangiales > Nocardiopsidaceae > Nocardiopsis > Nocardiopsis tropica. Next base: position 8,065 of record NZ_JBHSUF010000011.1, on the reverse strand, counting down.
CGAGACGGTCAGCGGGGGCGGGTTCGCGGCCGAGGCCGAGCGGGCGCGCGCCGAGGTGACCGAGGCGTACGGGCTGGGCCGGGTGCGCTCGCTCTGGAGCGACCTGGTGGTGCGGGGCAAGGTGCCGGACACGGCGCAGGCGGCCGCGCCCGCGGACGCCTGAACCCGGGACGCGCACGGGGTCCGGTGCGCCCGGGACCGGTGGCGGCAGGCCGACCGGAACCGTGGCCGGTGGGACGTGGGGGACTCCGACGCCGATGGTCCTGTACTCGTGGACGGTTTCGGCTCCCGGAGCCGCCATGAGCACGGGACCACGGGGGAGGGGCGGGGCCGCGCCCCCTGTCGGCCACCGCCCTAGACCGGGCCGGTCATCTTCGACAGCCCGCCCGCACCCGCGGGCAGGAACAGCGCGAAGGTGGTCGGCCTCGTCTGCACCAGCTCGATCCGGGCCCCCTCGGACTCGGCTATGTGGCGGGCCAGGGCCAGCCCCAGGCCGGTGCCGCCGTCTCCGCTGACCTCGCGCTCGAAGATGCGCCCGGACAGGTGCTCGGGTACGCCCTCGCCCTCGTCGCTGACCTCGATGCGCACCGACTGCCCGGTGTCCAGGCGCCGGATGGTCACCGTCCCGGCGCCGTGCTTGTACGCGTTCTCCACCAGGGTGGCGATGATCTGCGTCAGGTCGGTGGGGACCGTCACCGCGGTCAGACCGGAGACTCCGGTGATGACCAGCTCGCGCCGCTCCTGCTGGAAGACCGGCTGCCACTCGGCCTGGAGGTGGTGGAGGACGGGGTCGAGCTCGACCGCCTCCACCTCGGGGTTCTGGCTCTTGCGCGCCCTGCCGAGGAGGCTCTCCACGGTCTCCACCAGGCGTTCGGTCTGGGCGAGGGCGGCCTCGCCCTCCTCGCGGACCACGTCCGGGTTGCCGGACTCCGCGATGATCTCCTCCAGCCGCATCGTCAGCGCCGTGAGCGGGGTGCGGAGCTGGTGCGAGGCGTCGGTGGCGAAGTGGCGCTCGGTGGCGATCAGCCCCGCGATGCGCTCGGCGCTGCGGTCCAGGACCTCCGCCACCCGGTCGGCCTCGGGGATGCCGTAGCGGTGCCCCCAGGGCGTGGTGACCCCCGAGCCGAGGCGTTCGGCGGTGGCGGCCAGGTCCGCCAGCGGCAGCGTGAGCCGCCGCGCCTGGAACATGGACAGCCCCACGGCGACGCCGATGGCCAGCAGTGACAGCGAGGCGATGCCCAGCCAGGCGCGCACGACGCTCTGCTGCACCGTCTCGGCGCTCGTCCACACCTCGACCAGCGTCCCCCTGCCGGTGGTCGCCGTGGCCTTCTGCAGACCGGGCGCGCCGGGGTTCTCCGGGTCGAGGGCGGGGTCCCCCGCCGTCGCCCCCGAGGGGGCGCCCGCCGGCGTGATCCGGATGAACCGGGCCGGGTGGTCGCGGTCGAACTCGTCGGGGTAGAGCTGCCCGTGGACCTCGAGCATGGTGTCGCTCTCGGCACCGATCAGCTCCGCCTCGCCCTGAAGCTGGCGGCTGCTCTCGTCGTGCACCAGTTTGTACGTGAGAGCCCCGAGGGGCAGCCCCAGCAGCATGACGGCGATGACGGTCACCACCAGGGTGGAGAAAACCATCCGCCTGCGCATGTCACCTCATGTCCGTCCGACCCCGACCGGGCCGACCGGCGCTGAGCGCGTCGGAAACCAAGGTCGTGTCAGTCCCGCTCGAACCGGAAGCCCACGCCCCGGACGGTGGTGATGTACGAGGGCTGGTTGGCGTCGTCGCCGAGTTTGCGGCGCAGCCAGGAGATGTGCATGTCGAGTGTCTTGGTGGAACCCCACCAGTTGGTGTCCCACACCTCGCGCATGATCTGCTCGCGGGTCACCACCTTGCCCGCGTCGCGCACGAGTACGCGCAGGAGGTCGAACTCCTTGGTGGTCAGCTGGAGTTCGCGTTCGCCCAGCCAGGCGCGGCGGGAGTCGTTGTCGATCCGCACGCCGTGCACGACGGGCACCTCCGCGCCGCCCCGGCGCAGCAGCGCGCGGACGCGGGCGAGGAGTTCGGCGAGCCGGAAGGGCTTGGTGACGTAGTCGTCGGCGCCCGCGTCGAGGCCGACGACGGTGTCCACCTCGTCGGCGCGGGCGGTCAGGATGAGGATCGGCGTTCCGTGGCCCTCGGCGCGGAGCCGACGTGCCACCTCTAGCCCGTCCATTTCGGGCAGCCCGAGATCCAGGACCATCAGGTCTATGTCTCCCGCACGGGCACGGTCGAGTGTCTCAATGCCGTTGACGGTCACGTCCACCGTGTAGCCCTCGCGACGGAGTGCGCGCGCGAGAGGCTCGGAGATCGAGACATCGTCTTCGGCCAGCAAAACGCAGGTCATGTTGTCGATCGTAGGTCCGGGGTCGCGCATTTCCCTATTATGCGCGCCGGATGTCCCAAGGTTGGCTGAAAATACTCTAATCCCATACCGGTCAAACGGTTCGATTTGCTCTCATGAGACTTTTCTTTGCACTTACTTGTTGAAAATGGGAGTCTTGGTCGTACATGCGCCCCGGGATCGGCCCTCGGGGCCGGGTGCACGCCCATGCCTCCCCCCTGAAGGTCACTCCGAATGGGAAAGTGGGAGGATTCATAACAAAAGGGGTAGTAAGGCGTCGTGAAGCGGGAGGGAAGCCCGCCGGCGCCCGCCCGCCCCGGCAGCCCCACCGACGAACCCGCCCGAGCCGGCGTCCCCCGACAGCGAGGAGTCTGTACGTGAACCCCCAGAACGAACACGGGTCGGACGGCGGGCCCGGTACTCCGCCGCGCGGAACCGAGGGGCCGGAGGGGCCGCCGGGCGCACCGGGCGCGCCGGACCCGCAGGGCCGCCAGGAAGCCCCGGGGGCGCACGGTCCCCCGGGGGACCAGGGCACTCCGGAGGGTTCCGGGCTCCCCGGGGCGGACCGCCGCGCCGCACCTCCCGGTGGGTCCGGCCCCGCCTGGGGCCCGCCCGACCCCGGCCCCGGGTCCGGCCGCCAGGAGCCGCGGTTCCAGCCGCAGCCGCTGCCGCCGACGCCGCCGCTCCAGGGGCAGCCGGCCGGCGGCCCGCCCCTCCCGGGGGCGGGGCAGGGGCAGGGGCCCGGGGGGCACCATGCGCCCCCGCACGGACAGGTTCCGCCGGGGGCCCGGGAGGTCCAGGGGCCTCAAGGGGTGCATGGGGTCCAGGGGGCACAGGGGTTTCAGGGGCCGCAGGGCTTCCAGGGGCCCCAGGGCTTCCAGGGGCCCCAGGGGGCTGAAGGAGCCCATGGGCAGCAGGGCTTCCAGGGTTTCGCGGGGGGCCGAGGGGCCCCGGGGTCTGCGAGCGGCCAGGGCTTCCAGGGGGGCCAGGGGTCCCCGCAGGCCCCACCCTCCCTCCAGGGGTCGCAGGGGCCGCAGGGGCCGTTCGGTCCGCCTCCCGCCCAGCCGTCCCGGCCCGGTCGCTACGGCACCGGTCTCCTGGCCGTCCTCTCCGTCATCGCGGTCCTGGCGGGCGCGTCCTTCCTCGGCGGCGGCATGGCCCTGGGCTGGAGGGTGACCGGGGGTGCGGCCGGGGTCGCCGCGGCCGCGCCCTCCGAGGAGCCCGGCGGGGAGGCGTCTGAGGAGGGGTCGCCCACGCCCGGGCCCTCCCCCTCGGAGGAGCCCCCGCCCACCGGCCGGCCCCTCCCCACGGACGAGCCGTCCGTCGAGGCGGAGGAGCTCATCACCGCGGAGGACCTGGTCGACGAATTGCGCCGCGACTTCCCCATCGACGCGCGGGTGGACGTCACCGACGACATCTGCACGGCGGAGAACGAGGAGGAGAACCTCTTCCAGTGCACCTCCGCCATGGACACCAACCTGATGCGGGCGATCGCCTTCGACGGCGCAGGGATCGCGCTGTTCGCCGCCATGGCCCTGGAGGAGAGCGAGGACAGCACCGCCGCCGACATCCAGGAGGCCTGCCACTTCGTGCTGATCTGGTTCGACGGCGACGCCATGGACCAGGGTGAGCGCGACGACATGGCCGAGGCGACCCGGGAGGCGGCGGGCTGCCCCTGACGGGAGCGCCGGTCCGCCGGCCCGGGGAGCGGGCCGGCGGACCGGGCCGTCCGGCACCCTGCGGGCCGCCCGGAGGTGTCGGTCCGGGGCCGGGGCGAGGGGAGCCGGTCCGGGGCGCCGGGCGGGACGCGTGGGAGTGCGGTCGGCGTCGGAGCGGCCCGGCCGGGGGCGAGGGGAATTCGTGTCGTTGAGCAACGCTGTGAATACTCTGCGTGACAATGGTGGCGTTGGAGGGGGTTGGCCTGGATTCAGGTCCCCCCGCATCCATTCCACCAGGACCACCCGGCCCGGTGCCAGGTTTCACCGTCTCCTGTGGACGACGGTTCCGTGACGCCGCGGCGGTGCCGGTCCCGGAAGACGCGAGGAACGGCGATGGCACACAGAGGCATCCTGAGAACGGCGACGGCGGTACTGGCGCTCGCCCTCCCCACGGCACTGGCGGCGCCGGCCGCCGCCGCGTCGGCGGACCCGCCCCCGCAGGAGACCGCCGCCGCGCCCGCGGACCACGGCGCGTCCGACGTCCACGTGGTCCCGGGCTCCTACTCGGTCCGCCACTACTACTCCACCTGGCGGGAGGCGCGCACCTACCGGCAGCGGGACACCGGGCACCCCACGGGGACCGTGCTGCCGACCGGGCGCCACTACTTCTTCTGCCAGACCGAGGGGCAGCCCCACTCCGACGGGGACGGCCGCTACTCCACGTGGTGGGTGCTCACCGACGACAGCGCCAACCGGGACGTCTTCGTCAGCGCGACGGCCCTCCGGCTCGCCGAGCCCTGGAAGCCGGTCGCCGGCCTCCCCGGCTGCTGACGCCCTCCGCGCGGCAGGGGCCCGCCCGGGGAACGCCCCGGACGGGCCCCTGCCGCGCGCCGGCCCCGGGGGACCGGCGCGCCTCCCGTCAGGACTCCGGTCCGGCGGACGCGGTGCCGGCGCCCGTGCGCCTGCGGCTCAGGTACAGCGCGGCACCGCCGGCGCAGACCGCGATCACGGCCGCGGCGACCAGGCCGAACAGCGCGCTTCCGGTCGTCGGCAGCGCACCGTTCGCCCCGTCCGGCCGGCCCGGCTTGTCGTCGCCCGGCCCGCCCCCTCCCGGTGCGGTCGGCCCGGCGCTCGGCGGATCGGTCGGCTCCGCGGGGTCCGTGGGGCCGGCCGTCGGCCCGACCGGGGGCTCGGTGGGCGTGCCGCCGCCGTCCGGCACCGTGGCCTCCTCGCCCACGACGATGCGGCCGGAGCCGCCCTCGGGATACGCCTGCGCCGTGACCCGGCCCTCCAGGGTGTCGGTGAGCAGGCGTTCCAGGGCCACCTGGTAGGTCGCCCCGACGACGGTGAAGGAGGCGTCCCGGAACGGGTACATGTCCCCGCCCCTGGCGGAGAAGTCGTTGGTGACCACCGTGACCGGATCGCCGTCGACGACCTCGCCGTCCCGCACGAGGACGGTGCCGTCGTGCAGGATCACGTTGCGCACCCGCTCGCCCGGGGTCGTCACGGTGCCCGCGTCGTCCACCGCCTGCGCGGTGCGCGCCGGGTCGTACGCGAAGTTGACCCCGGCGACCTGCATGAACGCCCCGCTGGCCGCGGGGGCGGCGGCCACGCCCTGCTCCAGCAGCTCCTTGACCTGGGAACGCGGGAGGTCCGGGACCACGGCCACCTGGTTGGCGAACGGCGCGACGGAGTAGGTGTCCAGCGCGCTCAGCGGCCCCGCGGGGAGCACCGACGCGTTGCGGATGCCGCCGCCGTTCTGGATGCCGATCTGCGGCTCGGGCACCCCGTACTCGCCGGCGTTGCGCCTCCCGGTGTCCAGCAGCCCGTCCGCGACCAGGTTGCCCAGGTTCGTCTCCCGGGTGCGCACACCCGGGTTCTGGACCCCGTCGAGGTCGACCTCGCTCAGGGCCACCTCGGTCTCGGCGAGCTGTGCGACGTGGTCGGCGACCGGCCCGGTCACCTCGGCCTCGACCCCGGGGTGGGGGGAGACGGCGTCGGCGCCCGCACCGGACACGCGCACCGGCCCGGAGCGCTCGGAGACCGACACCAGGTCGCCCCCGTCGAAGTTGACGACCAGGCGGCCCACGTACTTGTAGTTCGACCCGGCGGTCACGATCGGGACCTCCGTGCCGTCCGGGGCGGTGGCGACCAGCGGGTAGGCCAGCGGCTCGCCCGTCTCCGGGTGGGCGGTGACCTCGTCCCCGGGCACCAGGACGTCGTCGGGGCCGGCCATCACCTCGTGGCCGCCCCCGGCCACGATGGCGTCGACGCCGGTCAGCTCCCGGGCCACACGTTCCTCGTAGGCGATGTTCTGCAGGTGGGAGATCATGATGATCTTGTCGACGCCCTCGCCGGTCAGCCGGTCGACCTCGGCCTGGACCGGGACGACGAGGTCCTCGACCACCACCCCGCGCGGGCTGGTGACGGTGGCCAGCGGCGGGTAGAGGGCGCCGACGATGCCGACCCGCTCCCCCGAGACCTCGACCACGGTGCTGGGGGCGATCCGGCCCGCCGCCTCCTGGGCCGCCAGGGCCGGCTCGGCCGAGACGTCCACGTTCGCGGCGACCACCGTCGTGTCCCCGGTGAGCTGGTCCACGAAGTCGGCGTACACGTCCGGGCCGAAGTCGAACTCGTGGTTGCCCATGGAGATCGCGTCGTAGCGGGCGTGGTTGGCGGCGATGGCGTCGTAGGAGGGCGCACCGTCCTCCTGGGAGGCGGCGAACTCGGGCCCGGGAAGGTACATGTCACCGGAGTTGACGGTGACGACACCGCGCTCGCGGGCCTCGTCGGCCCCGGCCTCCGCGCCGTCGCCCTCGGTCTCCCGGAGCCGGTCGAGCAGCGTGGTGAAGCGGGCCGCGCCGCCGAAGTCGTCCTGGCCGGAAGCGGAGAGCAGCTGGGACTCGGGGTCGTTGGCGTGGAGGATCGTCAGTGTGAAGTCGGGGGGACCGTCGGGGGCCGCGGGCCGGACCGCGGCCGAGGCCGACGGCAGCGGGACCGCGAAGGCGCCCACCAGCATCAGCGCCGCTGAGGCGCGCACGAGTCTGGACATGTCTGCGGGACTCCTTCGGGGGATCGGCGGGGGATCCGCCTGCGGCGGGCGGGGGCCGGGGTGGACCGCCCTGGAGGGGTGAGAAGGATCGGGCACGTGCCGAGGGGTTACGATGTGCGGAATCTGCGGTGCGGACCGGAGATTTCGTCCCAGCCGTATCGCCTTGTACAGCTTCTCATGCCCCCCATCATCACCCCCGGTGACCGCCGTCGCCCCCCACACGGGGGAGTGTCGGGGAATTCGCCGCCCGATCCCGCGCCCGGCGGGCCGGCCGCCCCTACCATGGGGGAGGCAAGTTCGCTCGACACCCTCGGAGGACGTCAGTGTTTCCCTCTGGCCAGGACCCGTACGACCCCAACGGGGCACAGGGCGGAGGCGACGTCCCGCCGCAGCGGGGGCTCCCCGACTTCGGCGCCCGCTTCGACGCGCTCCGCCCCGACGCGCCGCTGCCGAGGAAGGTGGCGGTCGTGCGCACGCTGATGTACATCGGCGGCGCCTGCGGCCTCGGGCTGACGGCCCTGTTCCTGCTGGGGCTGAGCGTGCCCCAGGAGGTGATGGCCGACGCCCTGCGGCAGCAGGCGGACCTCGCCGCCGAGGAGGGGGTCGAGCTCGCGGTCAGCGTCGAGATGATGCGCTCCATGATGATCACCATGGCCGCCGTCACCGGTGTGTACGGACTGCTGTCCACGCTCCTGGCCGGCCGGATCCGGCAGCGCACCGTCGGCGTCTTCTGGGGCGTGGTGGCCTTCCAGACCGTCGCCGGGGGCCTCCTGCTGTGGAACCTCGTCCTCGGCGACCTGATCGCCGCCCTCCCGCTGGGCTTCGCGGTCACGATGATCGCCCACATGTTCTCCCGTGAGGGCCGCGCCCACTACGGGCTCCTCTAGCTTGGCGTTTAACGTGCTTGCTTGGCGCTGAGGCTGCCCACCGTGTCCGTTTTGTGCTTCTTCGCCACCCCGTAACGGGGAGCTGGACGTTGG